>LOEV01000122.1 GCA_001516065.1 Alphaproteobacteria bacterium BRH_c36 | reverse complement strand
GGCGTTCTCGCAGTGGCGCTCGTCGTGGCTGTCGCGGGAAGGCGTGCTGGCGGTTGCGACCTATATCCCGGCGGCGATCCTCGGGATCTCGTGGGTGTTCTACGAGACGACGCAGGGCGCGGTCGTTTTCGCTTCCGTGCTGGTCTCTGTGCTGGCGCTTGCAACGGTTTATGCAACGGGCATGATCTATGCCTCGCTACCGACCATTAGAGCTTGGAACCAGCCGCTGACCGTGCCGGTTTATATGACGCTGGCAATGGCAACCGGCGGGGTCCTGTTCGTGTTCGTTTTGTCACTGTTCACGCAGTTGCCGACGTGGGCGATCGTTTTGCCGCTAGCGGCGGTGATTGCCGCGTACGTCACGAAACGGTTCTACTGGCAAGCCGTCGATGAGAGTCCAAGACCGCTGCGGCCGGAAAATGCGACCGGCCTTGGGCATCTGGGCAAGGTTCGTCATCTCGAACCTCCGCATGCGCAGGCAAATTTCGTGATGCGGGAAATGGGCTTCAAGGTGGCGCGCAAACATGCCGACAAACTGCGGCGGCTATCAGCCTACCTGATGTTCCTTGTCCCGACCGTGTGCCTTTTGCTTCTGTTGATGGTAAGTTCATATACTGCACCGCTGTTCGCGCTGGTGGCTGTGATTGCCATGGGGGGCGGTGTCGTCATCGAGCGCTGGCTCTTCTTTGCGGAGGCCGAGCACGTGTCGATGCTCTTCTACGGGGCTGCGGCCGCTTGATAAACCGAATCTAAAAAATGGGGTATATATCCTTGGAGTTCGAAACATGACCGCACTCGCCTGGCAGACCATCGAGCCGATTCCCGCCCAGCGCATGAACGAAGCGCGGCGACAGGCGCATAATGCGCTGCACTGGCTGGCACGCGTTGCCAACAGCTACCTTGATGACGAGGACGACCACGCGCAGGTCCAACTCATCTGGAACGACGAAACGAGCGCACTGCGAACGAAAGAGTTCGGATCGGGGCTGTCGGTTGAGGCCAGGATCGGATCGCTTTCACTCCAGTTCTGCGAAGACGGAAAGCCTGTTCCTCATACCCTGTCGTTCGAGGAGCACACTCCGGCCCATGTTGAAGCCTGGTTTCTCGTCGAACTGCTGCACCGTGACGTCGACCGCGACAAGTTCTCGAAGGACTTGCCCTATGCACCCAAGGACTTGATGCTCGGCGACAGCGAGGAGCACGAGGCCGAAGCTTACGCCGCCGAACTCAAAGCATTGCAGGGATGGTTGCGAAATGCGGCGGCGGTGCTGACGGCGGTTCGCCACGATCTCTCGAGAGACGCAGACGCCGACTATTCGAAGCTGCCCGTAGCCTGCTGCCCGCAGACGTTCCAACTCAATCTCGAACTGCCGCTCCCGGCGGGTAGCGGTGCCGACACATTGCGTGCGGGACTTTCGGCTGGCGATGCGCTGCGGCCCGAACCGTTCTTCTTCGTCGCTACCAAGGAGCAGGCGCTCGCCGGGAATTTCGATGCGTCAAGCGTCCTGTCGGTGCAACGCATTGCAGCCGATAAGCTCGCGGCAGACGACGTTATAGGGTTCCTGCGCGATCAGGTGGGCGCCCACCGCAAGCGGTTGGCGAGCTGAGCGCCCGCCAACTGCTTGTCTCGAGGGTTCAAGAGGAGGCGTAATCGCGAGTTGCAGCGGCCTTTGCGGCGCCGGAGGCCGCTGGCTTCTTATTACCGCGCTTGCGGTCCTCTTCACCAAGCAGGCGGCGCAGGTCTCCGGTTTTCTCGAACTCTTTGGCGATTGCCACCATCACGTTTGCCATGGGCATGACGGTTTCGCCTTCGGCCCAGAACAACCCGACTTCCTGGCTCACCTCTGGTTCAACAAGGGTCAGTGCCTTGGTACCGGGATGCAGGCCCGGCATGCGGGTGAAGTGCGAAGGGATCACGGTGCACAGCTCGGTGAACTGTACCTGGAACATCAGGTGCAGGATCGATTCGGACTCGACCTTGGGCACGACCTCGCAGCCGGCTTTCCTGAAGGCGGCGTCGACGAAGCGGCGCTCGTGCATCGAGGGGCGCAGCATGGCCAGCGGAAGCTCGGCGGCTTCCTTCCAGGTTATCTGGGTCAGCCCCTCGAACTCGTTTGTATCGGGCACCAGCAGGCTCATCCTCTCAGTATAGACCGGAAGATAGTTGCGGCGGCCGAGGTCGGCCTTCTCGAGGTACGTGATGGCGCAATCGAGAGTGAAGTTGTCGAGGCCAAGCTTCATGGCTTCGTTGCCGATGAAGTGGACGTCAACGCGAACGCCGGGGTGGTGCTCGCGGACCTTCTGCAGGAGCACAGGAAGCACCGGCGACATGGACGGCATGGCGCCCATGCGCAGTGAACCGTGCAGGTCCTTCTGCATCGCCTTGATCTCGTCGCGCATCGCGTCGCAATGCGAGATGATGAGACGCGCCCACTTGGCGATGTGCTCACCCTCGGCGGTCAGTCCGTGGAAACGCTGGCCGCGCCCACGCAAGAAGATCGGCACGCCGAGTTCCAGTTCAAGCTGCTTGATGCCGCTTGATAGGCTCGGCTGCGTCACGTGGCAGCGGGTTGCCGCACGACCGAAGTGCTCTTCCTCGACGACGGCTACGAGATATTTGAATTGCCTGAGAAACACAGCATTTCCTCCACCAGTTGCCAGGCGTTCTCCCGAGACAGTGGACTTGTTCGCCCTCACCGCAGAGTTGCGGTCGTGTCTCGCAGCTGGCTTATCACTCCAATATAGAGATGTTGTACGGAATTTCTAGAACGATAAGCGGGATCAATTATTAAAAATTTGCTGGTACCGATAGGAAAACCCATGGAACTGATCGATATCGTAACGTTTGCTCTATTTGCGATGACCGCCGGCCTGCTCATTGGCTGCGTCGGTATCGGAGGGGTGATCCTGGTGCCGCTGCTCGCCTACGCGGGCGGCGTTCCGATTCACACGGCGATTGCCGCGGCGATGTTTTCCTACCTCGTTTCCGGCGCGATCGGCACGTACGTCTTTGCAAAAAACAAGTCGATCCGGTGGGACCTGACCGCCTGGATGTGGGCCGGCGCGATGCCAGCGGCGTTCCTGGGAGCGGTCACTGCCAGTGTCACCTCGGGATGGTTCCTGGAGCTGTGCATCGGGTTGCTGACCGGGGCGTCGGGCCTCAATACGCTCCTGGCAAAGAGCAACAAGGACGGAGAAGAGGGATCCCAGCTCGGCAAGCCGGCGCTGGCAGGCATTGGCGCCTTCACCGGGTTTGCTTCCAGTTTGACGGGCACCGGGGGACCCCTGGTCCTGGTGCCGATCCTGATGTGGCTGCAGATCCCGGTGCTGACAGCCATCGGCCTGTCGCAGGCCATCCAACTGCCGATCGCCGTCCTGGCGGCCGCCGGCAACATCTACGCTGGAACACTCGACATTATTCTTGGCTGTGTACTGGCGGCGGGGATTTCGCTTGGCACCTGGGGCGGGGCAAAACTTGCCCACGTCCTACCGAAGGCAACGCTGCGCCTGATTGTTTCAGTGCTGATGGTCATCATCGGCGGGCTGATCCTCGTGAAGATCGCTTATGGAGCGCTGGCGACCTGACTTCCTGGGGCCCTCATAGTCGAGGGCAAACGTGCCATAGGCGGTGCGGATTTGACTAAAGGGTCCGTGAAAGCGCCCATTGGGCGGGTGAGGCTGTGGCCGGCGCTTCGACGCCCGGCTGGATTGCGGCCTCCGTCAGTTGACAACACCGAAAAACGATTACCCGGAGGAGCTCCATGGCCGAGGCCGCAAAGCCACGCAAGAAAGTCACCGTCAACACACTGATGGCTAAGAAGAAACGGGGCGAGCCGATTACCCAGCTCGCCGCATACGACTACCGTACCGCGGTCGTCGCCGACCGACTCGGGATGGATATCCTGTGCGTTTCGGATACCGGCGGCATGATCTTGTTCGGCCACCAGAGCACCGTCAAGGTCAGCTTCCAGGAAGTCATGATGATGAGCCAGGCGATCGACCGCGGCTCGAAGTACGGCCTGCGCATGGTCGATATGCCCTACTGGAGCTTCCATGTCTCCAAAGAACAGGCAATCGAAAACGCCGGCCGCTTTGTCCACGAAGCCAATGCCGAAGTGATGAAATGCGAGGGCAACCGCCACCACGTTCCAGCCATCGAAGCCATCGTCAATGCAGGCATTCCGGTGCAGGGCCACATCGGCATCACGCCGATGCGCATGCCGCAGCTCGGCGGTTTCATCGCCCAGGGCAAGACGGCCAAGCGGGCGCAGGAGCTGATCGACGATGCCAAGGCGATGTATGATGCCGGTTGCTTCTCGATCCTGTGCGAAGTGACGACGTCGGAAGTCGCCGAGTATCTCGCCGAGATCCTGCCGATCCCGGTCATCAGCCTGGGTGCCGGCAGTCGTGCCGACGGCGTCCACATCATCTCGTCCGACCTCTTCCACCTGTGGGAAGAGCACGTGCCGAAACATTCGCGCATCTACACTGACCTCATCCCGATCATGGAAGACGTTATCACGCGCTACATGAAGGACGTCGTCGACCGCGATTATCCGGGTCCGGCGGAAACGGTAACCATGGCGCCGGAAGAACTCGAAGCCTTCGCCAAGGCCGTGAAGTGGGAAAAGAAGCTTGACGAGATCAAGTCGGGGAAATAATCGCCCGCTGCCTCAGTTCATAAAGCATGTGACGCCGCGGACGGCGTAGGTGAGCTGAGGCGTACCGACGGGCAACCACCCGACAAGCTAAAAAAAGAACCCCGCGGAGCTTGCTTCGCGGGGAGTTTTTTTTCCGGGGAGGGAAAAATTGCGGCACTTACGGCAGCCGCGCGCCGTTTCACGCCCGTCAGGTGACCGCGTTGGCGATCACTGCCAGGGCCAGGAGAGCTCCAATCATGACAGAGCCCCAAGCGAAGCTGCGACCGGAGCGGGCGCGTACGCAGTCGTAAGAAGCGGTGCAGTTAGAGCACTCCGCTGGTGTCGCGGCCTGGCAGGCGGGCCGATAATTAAGTTCGTTTGTGGTTTGCATCGTCGTTGTCCTCAGTTCCCGTAGCATTCGATGAGCCTAGTATTTCCCACTTCAAAGCGCCGGTCTTTGATTGCGCTCAATTCGTAAATTTATTTTTTGATAGAAGTGGTCTATGTTCCGCCCGGCTGTGGACTGTCGGGCCCCAGCACACAAAAAAGCCCGGCGTGAGCCGGGCTTTTCGTGTTTGTGAACCGAAGGCTTACTCGCCCGGCTGCCGATCATTCCTTGATCGGTTTGCAGTCCGACATGCAGCGTTCCGCCTTGGTATCGGGCCGGTTGTCAACGACGAAGCCGTTCTTATTGGGCATTTCGACTGCCGCGAGCGACTTGGCGTCCATCACCGCATCGTCCTTCACCAGGCCGTTGAGATTCAGAATGTAGGCGGACAACGCGTAGACTTCGTTGTCGCTCAGACTCTGAGGGGCGGTCATTGGCATGGCGCGCTTCATGTAATCGAAAAGGATCGGCGCGTAGGGATACATGCTGCCTGGCGTAACCTTGCGCTTGTCGGTCAGAAACGAGCCGACGCCGCCAACCATCGGACCGTAGACGCTACCTCCGCCCGCCTTTTCGCCATGGCAGTCAACGCACTGCTCGGCGTATATCTTCGCACCTTCGGCAACGCTTCCCTTACCGGGGGGAAGGCCTGCGCCATCGGAAGTCCGAATGTCGATATCGAGCGCGGCAACATCGGCTTCGCTGACAGGCGAGCCGTATTTGACGCCCGGCCCAGCCCATGCTGCTCCAGCCACTAATCCAGCCGACGTCAATGCGACAAGCGCCGCAGTCCATTTACGCGATAGCATTGGCAACCTCCCCGGAAGAGCTGACCGACCAAGGGAAGATCCCGTTGTGGTGCTGAACGAAACCGACGATGGCACGAGACTTGTCGATGTCGGCGACGGTCGGTTGAACGTAACCGGTCGAATCGACCGCGCGGCTCGCGATCTTGGCTGGACCGCCATCCCAATCCCAACTGTAACGGAAGCGGGTGAGACATTTGTCCAAGACAGGATCTTCGAGCTTGGCTTCGCGCCAGGTCTTGCCGCCGTCGAAGGTGACATCGACGGCCTTGATTGTGCCGTTGCCAGACCAGGCAAATCCTTCGATCTCAACGCGACCGGGACCAGGAATCTTCATCCCGCCCGATGGGCTGGTAATGACCGATTTGCACTCCATGACGAAGCTGAACTGGCGCCATTTGCCTTCCGGCATCGGGTCAGTGTAGCGCGCCGTTTCGCTGCGGGCATTCCAGGGTTTGTCTCCGACCTTGATACGACGCAGCCACTTCACGCTGACGTTGCCTTCCCAGCCAGGGATGAACGCGCGCAGCGGATAGCCGTTTTCCGGACGAAGCATTTCCCCGTTCATGCCCCAGACGATCATTGCATCGTCCATGCACTTTTCGATGGGGATGGAGCGGAGGTGGGCAGAGCCATCGGCGCCCTCTAGCAGGACCCACTTGGCGCCGTCGGCAAGGCCTGCCTCGTCGAGTAGCCATGACAAGGGAACGCCGGTCCACTGCGCGCAGCCCAGAAGGCCGTGTGTCTGCTGGACGGTTGTCGATTTAACGGCTTTCCAGTCGGTGAGCCCGTTACCGGAACACTCCATGAAGTAGAACTTCGACATGGATGGATAGCGCATCAAGTCATCCATTGAAAACTTGAGCGGTTGCTTGACCATGCCGTGCACCACAAGCGTGTGCTGTTGTGGATTGATATCCGGCGTACCGGCATGATGGCGTTCGTAGAACAAGCCGTTGGGTGTGATGATACCCTTCTGGTGCTGCAGCGGCGTCATCGACCAGTCCGACCAGTGCTGCTTGTTCTTAAACACGTCAGTCCGGTTACGGGTGACATGGGCCTCGTATTTCGACGGCATACCATAGGCCGTGGGCTCAATCTCCCGGCCCATTGACTTATTGCTCTCGGGAATCGGAAGTGGCTCCGCCTGTGCGGCACCCGCCAGACCTGCCGATCCGCCGGCGGCAGCAGCACCGGCAAGCATTACGCTGCCTTTCAGGAAGCTTCGCCGACCTTCTTCGACGGGTTGAATTACGCTACTGCTTTTCGATTTTTCTAATTCATCCTTGCGTCTGCCCATATGCGTCTTCTCCCAGGAATAAGCCGTTGAATTGGAGCGATTGGCTTCGTGGCCATTTTCATTGTCTTGTCCCAGCGCGCAATCATTGGGTCGGCTCGTTGCGCTTGATCGGGACAACCACCCAAGCGGATGTTTCCGCTTCAGCACGCCCTTTATGTTCCAAGTCCAAACTTCATGTATGGAGGTCCAAACTTGCTTCGGCCGATGCGCCATTACAGCAATCATCGAACATTTCTTGAGTGCCTGCGACTATTCCGGTTTGCGCCAGCAATCAAGGTTAGCCTAGGCGATGGTACCCCACCGAATTCCGATCGAATTCATGGGGCGCTGAACAATCGTGCGCAAGGATCCGTTTGGTTCCTCAGCGCACGGAAGTAGCATTAAAATGCTACAACTTGCCGCAGACAAGCGGCAATGTGTTCTCTTCTATGCAAGGATTGAGACTATCAATCAGACATACTACGTCTCCGCCGCGTGATTTGGAGTCCCGAGAAAAACAGTCCGGCCAGCATCGCGGGGATGACCAGGTTGAATAACGTCAGCCGCGTGCCCAATGCCTCGACATCCTCGCGCATGGATCGGCGGATCTGGCGCAACTCGCGGCGGAACGGCAACAGCTTCGTGCGCAAGTCGCCGATTTGCTTCATCAGGGAATCGGGCAACTGTTCGGCGGATTCGGCGCCCGTCGTTTCAAGAACCTTCGCGATCGCCGCCTCGACGCCGGCAATGCGTCCGACGTAGTCGGCCTCCTGCGAGCGGTAGCGCGCCTGCGCCTCCTTCAGCATGTCAGCAACGCGTGTAAACGGGCGGCGCAATGCGGTGCGCGAGCGGATGCCGATGAGCCGCGGATTGCCGGTAGCATATTCGGCCATGTTGAGCAGGAAGGCGGCGTTGTCGTTGAGCGGCCGCGTCATGGTCCGGTCGCCGACGTTCACGGCCTGAACGGCCATTGGGTCGAACAGCCAGTCGGTATCGGCGATGACGAAAAGGGCTGCGGACGGCGTTCCCTGCACGTGGGGTTGCGGCTCATTTGGACCTCGAGCCTGTTGGCTGGGAGTCTCCTCCGCCGGCGGTTCTGCTGCCGGTTCGGCTGATGGCGGGGCCGCAACCGGGCCGGTGAACGCGCTCTCGTGCGGTCCAGCCAGAGCGGCGGCGATGACGAAAGCCTTGTCCGCGGACGGTTTGAATTCGGCTGCAAGCGCTTCGGGGCCGCGCTCTTTAAAGCGGTCGCCTGGAAGCAAGCCCGAGCGGCCGGGCGTGGTCTCGACCAGAGCGACCGCCGAAGCGTTCACGGGATCGATGTCGAAGGCGCCGGCTTCGGCGAACAAGAGTTCGTTGAGGCTGGCGGTCACCGGATGGCGCGGAGATAACGCGCCCCGTTTGGCTCGCAGCCAGTAAGGGTAGTTGTGCTGGCGCCCGTCACTTCCCGTGACTAGCGCCGCCATCGAACCGTCGCCGACGACCTCGCCGCTGCGGTAGCGCGCTCCGTATCTTTCCAGAAGGTCTGAAATGTCGTTGATTTCGTCTCCTGGCTCGGGCTTCACCGCCAAATTGGCGCGATTGAAGCGGGGGTAGGGGTCGAGCATCACGATCAGCCCGCGTCCGGACATGAGATGCTGATCGATGGAATAGAGCATCGAGCGCTTCAGAATGGGCGCGTCGATGACGACGAGGGCGTCGAGCCCCGGGGGCAGTTCGTCGGCGAAATGGGGGATGACAGCAATATCGTAGTTCTGTTTGAGGTCTTCAATCATGGCGAGGCCCTCGCGCGGCTGTTCTGCAGCGCTGGAGCGCAGAAGCGGCGAAACGATGCCAACGCGCGGCGTTTTCATGCGGCCCAGGGTGTCGATCGCCAGCGCCAGATCGTATTCGAGCAGTTCGGCGCGCTCCTCGTCGAAATAAGGTATGACGCCCTGGCGTTCTCCATGACGGAAGACGGCGCCAAACATGAAGCTGTCGCCCGATGTCATGGGGATGCGGCGGACACCGGCGGCCGCGGCAGCTTCCTCGGCTTCGCTGTCTTCACTGGTGCGGTGCTCGACGACCTTGATATTGCGACCGCCATGACCGGCGATCTCGCCTAGCAGATTACCGACGCGCTGAGCGTGCTGGCGGATGCGCGCGGGGATCTTCGATTCGTCTTCGCTGTAATAGAAATCGACCTCGATGTCCGCGGGGGCCGTGGCGGCAACGGCACGCGTCTCGGGATGCAGGGTGAATTCCTGTTCGGCTGTGACATCAAGGGCAAGCGGAAGCCGCGCCGCAACGGCCAAAAGGGCGACCGTGGCAAGAACCGCCAGCCCGCCTGCTCCCCACGTTCGAAGACCGGCCGGATGTGCGGCCCGGCGGCGCTCGATAAAGAACGTCGCGCCCGCCAGGGCCGCCGACACCAGCAGCAGCATCGTGGCAATGCCAGCAAGTTCGATACGACCTTGAGCCATCCGGTCGAGCCAGTATTTCGGGCTAACCGTTGAGAGGGAGGCGACGAACGATGCCGCGGGACCGCTGCCGAGCACCCTGGCGGCCGTGTCCCAGCCCAGCAGCAAAAGTACGCTCAATGCGGCGAGACCTGCGACGTAGGCTGCGACGTGGTCCCTGGTCAAGGCCGCGGCAAGTATTGCCATCGCGTAGAACACCACGAGCAGCAAAGCCGCCCCAAGGTAACCCGAGATGGCGATGCCCCAATCCGGATCGCCCAGATAGCCGACGGTCACAACGAAGGGAGCGGTCATCGCCAGCGTCAAAAGCAGCACAAGCGCGCCGGCGAGCCACTTGCCGGTGACGATGACGCTTGTCGGCATCGGCAGCGACAAGGTCAGCTCTAGACCGCGGTCGCCGGGCGTTTCGGCAAATGCGCGCATAGCCAATGCCGGCGCCATGACGAGGGCAATCCAGGGCAGAAAGGTCCACTGGAGTTGAAAGCTGGCCAGGTCGGTCGCGTAGAAATCAGCGACGAGGAAGATGCAGATGGCGAGCGCCAGCAGGAACCAAACTTGGAAGATCAATGTCAGTGGCGCGAAGAACAACAGGCGGGCTTCGTGGCGGGCCACCGTCATCGTGCTCGCAAGCCATAGGCCGAACGTGGCCGTCGCGGCGAGCGCACGGCGGACGGGATCGTTCGCTTCTTGCACGGGGGCGCTCATACGGCGATGGATTCGGTTGGGGAGCGCTCGGAAATCAAGGCGATGAGCGCAGGGGCGAGCCGGCCTGCCGCATCGCTGAGTTCACCCTTGGCAGCATCGGCAACGACGCGTCCCGCGTTCATCACGACGAGACGGTCGCAAAGCTCCTCGGCCTCCTCGACGATGTGCGTCGACATCAGGATTGCACGATCCTGCGCTAGCCGTTTGAGCAGCGCGCGCAGGTCGACTTTCTGCTTGGGATCAAGGCCGTCTGTGGGTTCATCGAGCAGGAGAACAGGCGGTTCATGAACGAGAGCCTGCGCAAGCCAGGCACGCTGGCGCCAGCCCTTCGAAAGCGTCCCGAGTTGCCTGTCGCAAGCCCCGCCCAAACCCAGCGTCTCAGTGACGCGCGCCACGGCGCGGCGGCCAGCGCCTCCTAGCAATCCGCGCGCTTCAGCCGCGAAGCTCAAGAACTCAGCTACAGTGAGACTGGAAAACCCGTTGGCGGCCTCGGGCAAATAGCCCAGCGCCCGCTGTGCCTCAATACGATCCTTGACGACGTCGCAGCCGGCGACGCTCGCGCGGCCTTCATCGGGCCTTAGGCAACCCGCCAGGATGCGCATCGTCGTCGACTTGCCCGCGCCATTGGAGCCCAGCAGGCCGACAATCGAAGACGTAGCGACCGAAAAACTGACGTTGCTCACCGCTTTGTGCGTGCCGAAAGATTTCGACAGGTCGTGGGTGTCGATCAGCGTCATGGGGAAGGCTGTCCTGACAGGTGGTGGCGCCGCCGCATCACGCTACCTGCGCCCATCAGGGCCGCAGGTCCGAGACGAACCCTGCCACAATGAAGAGCGCGATCGAGGTCATCGTGACGACGTAACCGACAGTGGTCAATCGACGTGCCAATACGCCTCGTGCATCGTCTCCCGCTGGTTCGGGCATGTTGCGGCCGCGCGGTTTTGCGACCAGCGAACCGGCCGTGACCAGGAGCGCTCCGATGATGGCCAGCGAAATCACGATGTGACGCTGCGAGATGAGGATCAACGCATCGATCATGGCGCGAACGTCCCCGTCGCCTCAGTGTCCGCCACCGCCACCCTTGCCATAAGCTTCGGCGAAATCGGCGCCGGATCCGGACTTGAAGCTCTTCATGGCTTCCTCATGCAGGATGCCCATCGCCTCGCGCTTGATTGCGTAGGCCTCGGGAGAGGACAGCATCTTGTAGTCGCGCGGGCGCGGGAGGTTGACTTCAATGACTGTACGCACCTGGGCGGGGCGGTTCGAAAGCACGACGATGCGGTCGGCAAGAAAGATCGCTTCGTCGATTTCGGATGTGACGAACAGGTTGGTGCGGCGGTTTTCTTCGAACAGACGCAGGAAGAATTCCTGCATGAGGCCGCGCGACATGGCGTCGAGTCCGCGGAAAGGCTCGTCCATGATCATGATACGCGGATTGTTGATGAGTGCGCGGGCGAGTTCGGCGCGCCGCTGCATGCCGCCTGATAGCTGCAGGGGATATTTGTGCTTGAATTCGCTGAGGCCGACCTTTGCGAGTAGCCGGTCCGCCTCTTGTTGCAGGGCCTTGCCCCTGAGATCGCCACGCAGCTTTGGACCGAAGACGATGTTTTGATAGGTCGTCTGCCAGGGGATGAGCGCTGTCTCCTGGAATACGACCATGCGGTCGCGGGCGGGACCGGTGACCGGCTTGTCGTCGAGCAGGATTTCACCGGAGTCTGGAAAATCGAAACCGGCGATCAGGTTGACCAGGGTTGACTTGCCGCACCCGGACGGCCCGACGATAACGGTCAGCTCGCCAGGCTTGATCTCGACGTTGAGCCTGTCGATGACCCGCTCCTGTTCCCATTCGTCACCGTAGGACTTGGAAACGTTGCGGAGTTCGACCTTGCTCTTGCCGGCTGTCGGGTCGGTCGCTTTCACGGATGCGTCCAGGGTATCCTGCGCCATAGCTTCGTTAGACCTTTCGTCTCTTTTTCAAACTGTCACGTGTTCGCCTGCCTCAAGTTCGCCTTGCACTAGAAGAGACGCTTCCAGGGCATGTACCAGTCGCCGATCGCGCGTATCGCACTCGATGACAGATACCCGGCTATACCCACCGAAATCATGCCGACGACGATCTGCTCCAGCGAGCCTCCCATGTAGGAGTTCCAGATAAAGAAGCCGAGACCGCCACCACCCTGGGTGCCTCCGCCCGAGATCATCTCTGCTGCGAGAACGACTTCCCAGGTGATGCCCATGCCGACGGCAGCGCCGGTGAAGATCGAGGGCAATGTACCGGGCAGGATGATCTTGGAGAAGAGATCCCATTGCGACGCGCCCATGGACTGGGCAGCCCTGAGGTAGCGGACGTCGATATTGCGGGCACCGCCCAGGACGTTGATCACGATGGTGAAGAATGCGCCCAGAAACGTGATGAAGGCGATCGACATCTCGTTGGTCGGCCAGAAAATCAACGATGCCGGAACCCAGGCCAGAGGCGGAATCGGGCGAAGGATTTCAAACGGTGGGAAAAACAGATCGCGGAAGTACTTGTTGACCGCGAGCATGAGGCCAAAGGGGATGCCAAGCAGCATCGCCATCAGGAAGCCTGATATGACGCGCCTGAAGCTCGAAACCCAGCTTTCCCAATAGCCGGCTTTGGGCAGCACGTCCAGCCAGGTGACCGCTACATCGGTTGGCGGTGGAATGAGCCCGACACCGGGGATCATCCATTCCTTGCCGAACCACTCATCCCAGCGGGCTCCGATTTCCCAGAGCACGAGAAAGACGATGATCGCAGTGATGCCACGCCACAGCGTCTGGTTCTGCCAGAGCTTCTGAAGCGCGCCGCGCCGTCTCGGCGGCACCGGCGTGGCGGCAGGGGTTGATGGCTGCGCAATATCAGTCATGGGGCGTTTCCGAATCCTTTTTTTCGTCTCAGGCCGTTTTTTCTATGGGGCCAGTGCGTTATGCGAGTTCGCGTTCGCCGGCCTGGAAGGCCTTGATGGCTTCTTCGTGGACGGCTTCGTTGACCTCTTCCATCAACACGCGGAATTCCTCCGAAGACTGTGTTTCGAAAGTGCGCGGGCGGGGGATCTCGACGGACACCGTCTTCTTCAACTGGCAGGGACGCGTCGTGACGACGTGTACCTTGTCACCGAGGAAAATCGCTTCCTCGAGGTCGTGCGTGATGAAGAAAATCGTCACCTTGGTGCGATCGTAGGTCTCAAGCAGGGATTCATGCATGATCGACTTGGTCAGAGCGTCCATTGCACGGTAGGGCTCGTCGAGGAGGAGCACCTTCGGGTCGTTGATGAGCGCGCGCACGATCTCGGCGCGCCGAGCCATGCCCGACGAGACTTCGCCGGGATATTTTGTCACGACGTCGCCCAGGCCGGCTTCGGCGAGCATGTCGCGTGCTTTCTCGAATGCCTCACTCTTCCTCATTGTGCGTTGAACAATCGGCCCGTAGGCGACGTTCTCGGCGAGCGTCTTCCAGGGAAAAAGCGCGCCGTGCTGGAAAACGACCATGCGCTCGGCGCCCTGGTCGGCTTTCGGCTTGCCGGGCCCGCACAGGAGTTCGCCATCGAGAAGGATTTCGCCGTGGGTGATCGAGTGGAAGCCGGCAATCGCATTGAGGAGGGTGGTCTTGCCACAACCCGACGGCCCGACGATCATGCAAACCTCGCCTGCCGCGATCTCCATCGAGCAATCGTCGACCGCCATAACGTTGACGCCTTCGGGATCGTAGATCTTCGTGACGTTGCGAATGCTCAGCGCACCGCGATTTTTTTGTGTCGCCATGGGTTGCGCTCCCTCGCTTCGAATTGCAGTTGATACGTTCATGTCGTCTAACACCTCAATCTCAAGTCACATTTGGCGACGTTTACCGGCCTTGCAAGGCAAGGGCCCTGACGTGCCACTGCATCAGCCAATTGCCGAGCATGCGGACCATGACTGATGTTACCCAGCCAACGAACCCGAGCGTGATCATGCCGATGACCATAGGTACCGTGACACTATTTACGTAAGCGTCGACGATAAGGTAGCCGAGGCCGAGATCGCCTGAGACCATTTCGGCAGCGACCAGCGAGAACCAGGCGACACCGATCGAAATCTGCAGGCCGGTGAAGATGAATGGCAAAGCACCGGGAACGACGACGTTCTTGAAGATGTCCCAGTTGCTCGAACCCAGGCAGCCGGCGGCGCGGAAGTAAGCGTCGTCGATCGAGTCGACACCGAGCATGGTGTTCAGCGTCGTGACGAACAGCGAGGCCAGTGTAGCCAGGAAGATTACGGGTGCTTCGAAGCCTGGGAACATGAGAATTGCGAGAGGCACCCAAGCGAGAATCGGGATCGGCCGGAGCGTTTCCAGGATCGGGAATGAATAGTCGCGAAACCGCTTCGACCATCCCATGAACAGTCCCAACGGTACGCCAATGCCCGTTGCAACCCCAAACGCGATGGCGACGCGACGGCAACTGACCCAGATATGTTCGTAATAAATATCAGTAAAAAGCGAGATTCCTTGGAATGGCTGAACCGAAAAGAATTCCTTGGCGACTGTTATCGGTCCCGGTAACTTGTCAAAGCGATCCACTTTGAGTCCCTCACAAAGTAGCCACCATGTGAACAACCACAAAAAGATACCTGCGAACACGAGGTAAGTCGTGGGCGTCGTGAGCGACTTCTTGACATCATAAAAGACCTTTGCAAGGCCCCGAGGCCGCGTGAGGTTCGGCCTCGTTGTCAGAATGGCGGTATTCTGGCTCATCTGGGCGTAAACTTTCCAATGCGAATTACGGTTTGGGCTCGTCTGCTTTTGTCGTCGGAGCCGTGTGACAACCGATCTAAACTGCGGCTATCATTGTCCGCGACAGAGTTGCCAGGGGAGTTTGTTCTGGAACGCCCCTGGCTTTGATCGTTGCGCGATTTGTGCGCACGACCTTCTGTTAGGTCATTTGTAGGCCGAATCCGGCTGGCCGATAACTGTTCCGACAGGCGATGTAAGCCCACGTTCCTTCAAAATTTCTTCTGCGAACTGCGGCATGATACCGTCTTCCCGAATGGCTTCGGAAGCCGCTGGCTTCTTCGGTAGGCTGTACAGGAATGCCGTCGCGTCCTTTAGCAGACTCTTCACGCGATCGTTGATCGCAAAGTCGAACTGGACCTTAACGGATCCTTCTGGAGCCCCGTACAGTGAGGACCACAGTACCTTGCGATCGATTTGCTCGGTTGCTTCCTCTGCCATCTCGGACACGGCTGTGGCGTTGTTTAAATCCGCAACGAACAACTGCGCGTCCAGCTCGGAATTCAACCAACCTTTGACAACGTCCGGGCGCTGCTGGATGAGATCATTGAGCATGATCATTAGGCCGCCATCAAGCGCATCGAAATCCTCACCCGAGGCAACGCGTCTCGCGAGACCTGCTGCGGCAATTTTCGAGGCCGTCGGTTCCCAAATAACCGTAGCATCAAGCTTACCGGCGCGGAAGTTGGTCGTTATTACCTCAATGTTCTGATTGAGGTACGAACCGGGGGTGATCCCGGTCTGCTCGAAGGCGAGACGGGCGAACCGGTCGGTACATGATCCGTGCGGCGATGAAACGATCTTGCCGTCCATCCATTTCAATGCAGCTTTCCCGTCAGCAAATTCCGGCGCGTCAGTGCGAACCATGAAAATGTTGCACTGCTGCTTGGACGTCCCGATCGCTGCGACAATGCGGATATCCGTGCCGCCGCGATCCGGTCGATTGCGGAACGTTGCAGCGATGCCCGGCATATCGCCAACATAGCCGATGTCTTGCTTTTCGCCGGTCATCGCATTGACGATAATCGCACCTTGCAAGCCAACCTGGAAAGTGGCTGTGGAACCCTCTGGAAGGTACTTCTTCCAGAATTGCTTGCTGCTGTTGACCACACCCGACCAAGATTCGGAGTAATACGGTTGAAAGCCGATGACGAGATCGACCTTTTCACCCGGCTTGCCAAAATCCTTCGCGGAAACGGCGGCAGGCGACAGGATCGTAACGGCCGCCAACAACGTGGCCGATCCAATGACCTTGAATTTAGATAGCATTCGGTTCCTCCCAAGGCGCTGATTTCATAAACCAGGACCACATCGGCCTGGTTCGCTCAGTGTTTGTTTCGTTTTTTGACCTGCAGATTTTCCACCTGCTCGTTCGCGTCCGTCGGTGTCTGCATCCTCCTTAATGTTGACCGGTGGCAGCAAACCACCAAGTCATGCGACCAACGATAAAAATTAGCCACACCGATACGGCAGTCTTGCGGCAACGTTGAATGTCGATATCCGGTCAATGAAGACCGGACGCGACTTCGGCGCGCTCGATTTGGGATCGAATTTTCAGATCCCTTGAACGCTCGCCGACTGCGACACCATGGCACGACATTCAGGCTTGTCCTGTAAAATCGTTCGTATTGATGGATCGATTTCTAGAACCTATGAAAAACTGACCTCATCCATCGAGCATTTCAGGTGTTTTCTAGCGATGCTGCACCGCAATATGCTTGCGATACGCTTCTTCGATCCGGTAATAGGGAAATTTGATTGTGCCTGGAAGGGTAGCAGCGTCATAGTGCATCCGTTGAAGTTCGATGCTGGAAACCCATCATATAGCCATGGCGAGCCCGCCGGCGATTGCTGGTATTATGCTTAACCGTCCGTGACTGCAGCCCTTGGCGACCATTACTCGAACTTTCCTGTGCTGCCAGGACGGATTCGATCGAGGAGGAAGATAACACATGCCTGCACGCAATCATAACCAGTGGAGTGAAGCTCCGTCGCTCAAGACGGGCGAGTGGGTCGATAGCCGCATCTACTCCGAGCAGGAGATTTTCGAGGAAGAAAACGAGAAAATCTTCAAGCACGTCTGGGTGCCGGTTTGTCACGAATCCGAGCTGCCGAAGCCCTATGACTTCCGCACCGCCAGCATTGGGCGCGAGCCGATCATCATCTGCCGCGGCCCCGACAACGAAGTGCGCGCCTTCCTCAACGTTTGTCCGCATCGCGGCATGCTGATCGAGCGCCGCCCGTCGGGAAGCTTCCTGGAAGGCCAGCCCTCGGGCAATCCCAAGCGCATCACCTGCATGTTCCACGCCTGGCAGTTCGACATGAAGGGCAACTGCGTCTACGTCGCCCGCGAAAAAGAAGGCTATCAGGACCGCTTGTGCAAAGAGAACGTCGGCCTGCGCCGGCTGCGCTGCGAAGTCAAATTCGGCGGTTTTGTCTGGGTAAACCTGGACGACAATCCTGCGCAATCACTCGAAGAGTGGTGCGGCAAGCCTTTCGAATGCCTGCGCAAAACGCTCGATGCCGAGCCGCTGGAAGTGTTCCACTACCACAAAGCCATCGTGGATACGAACTACAAGCTGTGGCACGATACCAACAGCGAATTCTACCACGATTTCATGCACTACCATAACCGCGTGACGGGCTTCAACGATGCGTACTTCGCGCGCAAGAACGAAGCTTTCGACAATGGCCACGTCGTCGTCGGGACGTTTGAGGTGAACTACGAGAACTACGAAGGCTTCGAGAGCCGCGCAGAACTGTCGTTCCCGTATCTGCCGCCAAACCAGTGGTACATGATCGACTTGTTCCCCGGCTTCAACTTCAACCTGCGCGGTTCGGCGCTGCGTTGCGATATCGTGACCCCACTCGGTCCCGATAAAGTGATGATCGAGTTCCGCGGCCTTGGCCTGAAGAAGGACACGCCCGAGGAGCGCATGACGCGCATCAACCACCACAACTCCATCTGGGGGCCGTTCGGGCGCAACCTGCACGAGGACCTGATCGGCGTTGCTGGACAGGGGGCGACGATGCGTCCGGGTACGGAACCGCGCAACATCCTGCACGGCCGCCACGAAAACGAGACGATTCACGACGAAATCGGGATGCGCCATTACTACGACGTTTGGGGCCGGTGGATGAACCGCACGCCGAGCGAGCCCGATAAGCCGTACACGGCGACCGCTGTCGCCGCGGAATAAAAGTCGCCGAGGAAACAGCACGGCGGCAGCGAAGGGCATCACGCCTTTCGCTCCGCCGGTTTCAGATCCAGCACCTCGCCAGGAGTTAAACCTTGCCGAGGCCAGCAGTTTTGCGCTGTCGTCGAGATTACGGACGAGCGCAGGAAGGAAGACCACTATGCAAGCAAATGGGCATGACAAGACCGCCGCTGTCCGCGATTCCATTTACCGTGCCGCGCTCGCACTTGACGATCAGCGCTGGCAGGATTGGCTGGAACTCTGCGCACCGGAGTTTCACTATAAGATCACGTCCTTCAGCCCTGAGATCAACAAGGACATGATCTACCTGCAGGGGACGCGCAAAGAAATGGATAATCTGGTGCGGATGCTGCCTAAGCACAACACCGACCACTCGCCGCTGCACCGGCACACTTCAGTGTACACTATTGACGTCTCCGAGGACGGGAAAACGGCCCAGGCGGTGTCATCGGTGGTGTTTTATCAAAACATGCTCGATGGTAATAATTCTCACATCGAAGCTGGCGAAACGCGCTTGTTTCTTGCCGGCCGATATGTCGATACTTTCGCCATCGAGGACGGTGCAGCAAAGTTCGTGGACCGCGAAGTAAAGCTCGACAACCGCCGTCTCGACAAGGGCTCGCACTGGCCACTCTGAGTAGTGAGCGAGCGCGGAAGATCGACTGGTATAGCCAGTCCCGGTACAGCCGATATATGCTTCACCTGCCGCCGCGGTTCCAAGCGGAACTCCGCGACTGAACTCCAACACAAATCATGAGTGTCGAACCCCACGATGAGCTGGATCAAAGTCTGCAAGACTTCCGAAGTGCCCGAGAATTCCCTGAAAAAAATCTGGGCGGCCGGCGGCGTCCCGATTCTGGTGGCCCATTACAAGGGCGGATTCCGTGCTCTGCCGCCGGTATGTCCGCATATGGAAGAGCCGCTCGAAGAGTCGGGCGTGATCGCCGGGTGCGTCATGACCTGCACGAAACACCTTTGGGCCTGGGACCTGAAGACGCTCGAAATGCAGGGCGAAACTGAAAAGCCGCTCAAGACCTACGAGACCAAGATCGAGGGCGACGATCTGATGGCCTTCGTCGAGCAGGAACTGCTCTACGAATTCGAGGACGAAGACGATATGGACGACGATTCCTTCTTCAACTCCTGACCGAAGACGGGATCTTCCGCCCATGACCATCACGGTGCAGACCAAATCCGGCGAGTTCAAATTCGAGACCGATGAGGAGGGGACGGAGACCTTGCTGTTCGCCGGTCTCGGCGCCGGGCTCACGCTTCCCTATGAATGTGCCACGGGAACCTGCGGTACGTGCCGGGCGCGCGTGATGAGCGGCGATGTCGAGATGGCCTGGCCGGAGGCGCCGGGAGCCAGCCGCCTGAGCCGCGGCAAGGGCGATGTGCTTTTGTGCCAGAGCCACGCAAAGGGCGACTGCCTGCTGCGCGTCCCCGCAGAGGTCATTGCCGGTGACGCGGCAGCCGCGCCACGGCGGTTAAGCGGCCGCATCGAGGGCATGAGGAAACTCACCGCCGACGTCGTCGATTTCGAGATCGCGCTCGATAGCGCAATGGATTTCGCCGCCGGCCAGTTCATGGTGGTGACCTCGTCAGCAGTGACCGGCGGTCGCTCCTACTCGATGGTCAATTACACGCCCGAAACCGACCGCATCCGCTTCGTCGTCAAGCGGAAACCGGATGGCGGCTTTTCAAACTGGCTTTTCGAAGGGGCTGCCGATGGCAGCGAAGTCTCCTTGTTCGGTCCACTCGGGAAGGCAACGTTCCGGCCGGGTGAAGATGGCGACCTTGTGTGCATCACGGGCGGGTCGGGTATCGCCGGCATCATGTCTATCCTCGACCACGCCACGCAAGACGGGCATTTCAAGTCCAACAGCGGTTGGCTCTACTTCGGCGTGCGGACGCTTGCCGATGCTTTTTATGTCGAAGAACTGGCGGAACTGGTTGAAAAGTCCGGTGGCGCTCTCCAAGTCATATTAGCGCTATCGGACGAGGTAGCCAGCGCGCCGACGCATCCCGAACACCCCTCAATTCGTCTTGAGGAGGGGTTCGTACATGAAGTGGCGGCACGGGCAATGGGTGAAATTTCGGGCCAACTCAACGACCGGACCATCGGTTTCGTGGCTGGCCCCCCTCCGATGGTCGATGGTGCAATTCGGGTCCTGCTGAGTGAAGCTAAGCTTCCGCCAGGGCGCATTCGCTACGACAAATTCAGCTGACCGGAGGAGGCTCGTGGCCCACGTCGAAGTAGAAGGCGGGTGTCTTTGCGGAGCCATCCGATACAAGGTCGATGGTGAAGTCGTCGGTTCGGCAGCCTGCCATTGCCGCGACTGCCAGTACGTTTGCGGGGGGGCACCTTCGTACGTGTTCGTTGTGGCAGCCAAGTCGCTCGAAATCACCAAAGGCAAGACGGCAACCTATCGCAATGAGGCCGAGAGCGGCGCCATCCGCATCCGGCATTTCTGCCCAACCTGTGGCACACCGCTGTTCGCCGAAGATAGCGCATTCCCTGATTACGTGTCGATCAAGGCGGGGACGCTCGACGATCCGTCGAACTACAAGCCAGGGGCTCACTTTTGGGCGAAATCGGCGCCGCCCTGGCACCATTTCGATCCCGACACCCCTTGCTTCACAAAGGGCGCCAACAGCGAACCTGTTAAGAATACCTGAGGCATCTGCCGCGAAGCGGCCAGCCGGGACAGACCCGGCCACGCAATGGTTCGTTGCCCTGGTCTATTAACAATTAAATGATCGCTCGAGCTGGCCAGCTAGCCCGCGTTCACTTGCCATGGACTGGCGGCTGGCGCTAGTCGTTTTTCTCGCTTGTTTGAACCGCATCACTGCGGCTCGCCGTCGGCAGGAAACCGCCCACAACACGCATTCGAGGGGGCAGGGGCTGAACATGCTCTCGCGGATCGCGACGAATCCTCGACACCGCCTCACCTTCCCGGCCAATTTTGGCGCGTCAAGCTTGAGTGCCTGGGCGCCGCCCGGCGCCGCCGGTTGTGCGCTAAGCCGGCCGCCGCGCAACCCCACTGGCCAACCCGGAAAGCATCGCCCCCAGCTAACCCTGCACACACGGTCGCGATTGTGGGATGGAGAGAATGGTGTAGTCTGACCCATCATCTAAGTTGCAGTGGGCGTTGAAGCGTTTTGAACCATGCAGCATGGCCATGCTCCGAAAACTATCGCTACGACCATTTTTCCTTGTTGCGCTTTCTGCTTCGGCCCTCTCCAGTTTTATCCTCTGGGAAACGGCGCGCCAGGCCCGATTCAGTGCTATCGACGATATTAAAAAGTCGAGTGGCGGTACCCTTGCGCTCGTTGTCGAAAACCTCAGCGGTGAACTTGCCAAATACAGTTTCCAGCCGCGCCTTCTCTCCACTTCGAGCGTTCTCGTCGATGCGCTGAAGCACGATCCGGACGACCCGAATCTGCGGCGGGTCAGCGAGGAACTCGCCCGCATCAACGGAGTTACCGGCGCGCTAGCAACCTACCTCATGAACCGCGGCGGGTTGACAATCGCAGCCAGCAACTGGGCTTCGGAAGGACCGTTCGTGGGGCGAAACTTCAACTTCCGGCCCTACTTCCAACAGGCCATGCATGGCCGCCTGGGGCGGATGTTCGCGATGGGGACGACGTCGGGTGAGCGCGGCTACTTTTTCGCTTATCCGGTCAGGGACCAGGGCAGGATCTCTGGAGCCGTCGTCGTCAAGATGGACGTCTCTATTCTCGAGCGCGGGTGGCGGGCGGAAGGTCACGAGATCCTCGTCGTGGACGATGCCGGCGTGGTCTTCCTGAGTTCCCGACCCGAGTGGCGGTTGAGGTCGCTGACGCCACTAACGGCAGAACAACAGCAGCGACTCGATCAGACGCGCCTTTATGCGGATGAGAAAATCGATCCTCTCAATTTCGTCCTCAGTGCCGATGGGGACATGACCCGGATTTCAGTGCCGGACGCTGGAGCCGATGAGGGCAGCCCGCACCGGGGCGGGCGCAGTTTCCTCGTTCAGGAGACCGCCATGGAGCACGCCGGATGGAGGGTGATGATCCTGTCGGATGCCTCAAGCGTCGAAGCGCGCGTTCGCATCGCCATGCTGGTGGCAGGTTTCATGCTCGCCAGCCTGTTTCTGCTGGCGCTGAACATCTATCAGAGACGCAAGCGCTTCAACGAACGCATCGAACTGCAGGAGGCGGCACGCGGAGAACTCGAGGGAAAGGTTGTCGAGCGGACACGGGATTTAAGCCGGGCCGTCGCGCAGCTTCGGGCTGAAGTCAACGAGCGGGAGCGGGCCGAAGCGCACCTGCGAAGAACGCAGGACGAACTCATTCAGGCGTCCAAGCTGGCGGCGCTTGGGCAGCTCTCCGCAGGGGTGAGCCACGAACTCAACCAGCCTCTGACCGCGATCCGCAGCTATGCGGAGAATGCCCGCGTGTTCCTTTCGCGGCAGGATAGCGGAATGGCCGACTCCAATCTCGGCCGGATCGCCGAGATGTGCGAGCGAATGGCGCGCATTATTCGTAACCTGCGCACATATGCGCGCAACGAACCGGTCGGCTCACGGCCTACGCGACTGCAGCAACCGATCCGCGATGCCCTGGCGCTCCTCGACGGCGAATTTCGCAAGGCCGGTATCGATGTCGAACTGGATCTGGGGAATGAAGACGTCGTGGCGATAGGCGGCGATGTGCGCCTGCAGCAAGTGTTCGTCAACCTGTTCTCGAATGCGATGGATGCCATGGAAAAAAGCCCGCTCCGGCGCATCAATGTAACCATTAATCGGGAGTCCGACGAGGTGGCCATAAAGGTGTCGGATACCGGGCCGGGCATTGCGCCGGAGGATCTCGACCGCGTTTTCGATCCCTTCTTCACCACCAAGGACGTCGGCAAAGGGACCGGGCTTGGTCTTTCCATCTCGTATGGAATCGTCAACCAGTTCGGCGGTAGCATCGAGGTCGCAAACCGGCAGGAGGGAGGCACGACCTTCACGGTCAGACTGCTGGCAGCCGACCAGCGGCGCGAGGCGGCCGAATGAGCACCGATGTGATCCTCATCGACGACGAGCCGCATCTCCTGGACGCCGGCCGGCAGTCGCTCGAACTCGCCGGACTTTCGGTCGCCTGCCATGCTTCAGGCTCGGAGGCTTTGCGGGCGCTCGGCTGCAAGTCGCCGACCATCGTTGTCAGCGACGTGCGCATGCCGGGACTTAGCGGACTCGAAATCCTCACGCGCGTGCTGGAGCTGGACTCCGAGTTGCCGGTCATACTGATCACCGGGCATGGCGACATCCCGATGGCCGTTCAGGCCATGCGCGATGGAGCCTACGACTTCATCGAGAAGCCCTTTGCGCCCGACACGCTCATACAGTCGGTGCGCCGCGCGCTTGATCGGCGACGGCTTGTGCTCGACAACAGGGCCCTGCGCGAGCAGCTGGTGCAAGGTTCGCAACTGGAACGGACGCTCGTCGGGCGCAATGCGCATTTCATCGAGATGCGCCAGAGGCTCAAGAACTTCGCGGCAACCGACGCCGATGTTCTGATTCTCGGCGAGACGGGGACGGGAAAGGAACTGGTGGCCCGCAGCCTGCACCAGAATTCCGACCGGGCGGGCGGCGAGTTCGTGGCCATCAATTGCGGCGCGCTGCCGGAAACGATCATCGAAAGTGAGTTGTTCGGCCACGATGCGGGGGCGTTCACGGGGGCTGTCAAGACGCGGCTTGGCAAGTTCGAATATGCCAGCGGCGGGACGTTGTTTCTCGACGAAATCGAGAGCATGCCGCTCGATATGCAATCGCGTCTCCTGCGCGTCCTTGAAGAACGCTCGATCGTGCGGCTCGGCTCCAACAAGGAGATCCCCGTCGATGTACGCGTCGTCGCGGCGACCAAGGAGGATCTGCTGCATACCGTTGCCAAGGGGGCCTTCCGCGAAGACCTCTATTATCGGCTCAACGTGCTGACGCTGACCATCCCGCCCCTGCGGCGCAGGCGGGACGACATCCCGTTGCTGTTCGCGCACTTTCTTGGCATCTGCGCGTCACGCCTGAAGCGCGATCCGCCGCAGCCGGGGCCCGCCGACCTGGCGCTTCTCAGCACGCACAGTTGGCCCGGAAACGTTCGGGAATTAGAGAATGCGGCCATGCGATTTGCCCTTGGTCTTGGCGTCGAATTCGCCGACGCGACCGCGCTCGCCTGGCACAGGGAGCTGAACGAGGCCCCGCTTTCCGATCAGCTTGCGGCGTTGGAAGAACTTATTTTGCGAAGAACGCTGGCGAGCTGCGAGGGGAGCATGAAACAGTGCTACGAGCGGCTCGGGATATCCCGAAAGACGCTTTACGACAAACTGAAAAAGTACCGCATAGCGGCTGCCGACATGGATGAGCCGATGGCCTGACGGGTGGCTTTGCACGTAGGCAGATGATGTGTAGAGATCCACACACGGAAATCGCGGACTGGGTGAGGACCGCTACATCGCCAATGCGAACAGGCATCGATCGCGGTTCCGGCCTGTCTATAATTCCAACCAATTTCAATGAAATAGAAGTTCGATGAGCGCCCGCTCAATGAACGCCCACGAGTGGCACAGGGGTTGCTCATTAATATTCTATCAACCGTGCGCGGGGCTCAGCAAATAGCGCCCGCGCCTGGCAGAAAACTGGAGGAAATCTATGCGCAAAATTCTCATCGCCACCGCTGCTGTTGCCGGGTTCGCACTAGTGGCAACGCCGGCGTTCGCCAAATGCGACGACGGCGAAGTCGTGATCAAATTCAGCCATGTGGTGAAGGCAACCGGGCACCCGAAGGGCGATGCGGCGACGCTGCTTGCCGAGCGCGTCAACAAGGAAATGAACGGCAAGGCCTGCATGGAGGTGTTCGCGAACTCCACGCTGTTCGACGACGACAAGGTGATGGAGGCGTTGCTGCTCGGCGACGTCCAGCTCGCAGCGCCATCGCTGTCCAAATTCGAGGCCTACACGAAGAAGTACCGCCTGTTCGACCTTCCATTCCTTTTCTCGAGCCTCGAAGCCGTGGAGAAATTCCGGACTTCGGAGGCCGCCAAGAACCTGCTCGGCGCAATCCGTGACAAGGGATATGTCGGCCTCGGCTACTGGAGTTCGGGCCTCAAGCAATTCTCGGCCAAGGTTCCGCTGTTGGTGCCGGCCGACGCCAAGGGCCTGAAATTCCGGGTCCAGACCTCGGATGTCGCCGTCGCCATGATCGAAGCGATGGGCGCAAATGCCCAGAAGCTGGCGTTCAAGGAGGTCTATGGAGCCCTACAGACGGGTGTCGTCGACGGTCAGGAAAACACCTGGTCGAACATCTACACCCAGAAGTTCTTCGAAGTGCAGGACGGTGTGACCGAAACCAACCACCAGCTCCTTGCCTACCTGCTCGTCACTTCTACGGAGTTCCTCGACGGGCTGAAGCCGGACGTTCGCGAACAGTTCCTGCAGATTGCCGACGAAGTCACCAAGACGGCCAACGACAATGTCGGCAAGCAGGAAGCCGCCAACCGCGCGAACATCCTGAAAGCCGGCGGCAAGATCCGCGAATTAACGGCTGAACAGCGCAAGTCCTGGGTCGAAACGATGAAGCCGGTGTGGGCGAAGTTCGAAGCGGACATCGGTAAGGAAAATATCGACGCGGCTGTTGCGGCTAATAACTGAAGATCGAAGATCGAAATGCAAGGGCGGCCCGAACGGGTCGCCCTTCTTTCCGGGCGAAGGCTTGATACAAAGCCAACCCGGTACTGTTAGCATGCACATCGATGCTGCACGGAGGGAACAATGAACACTCATTCGCCTCAGCGGACCGGGTTGTCAGGCTTCATCACACGCCTTGAAGAAAACACCCTGGCCGTCCTGCTGGCGTCCATCACGCTGATCTCGTTTACCCAGGTGATCATGCGCTACGTGTTCAACTCGGGCTGGGGCGGGGCACTTGAGCTGACGCGCATCCTGTTTGCCTGGATGATCCTGTTTGGAATGAGCTACGGCATCAAGGTCGGCTCGCATCTTGGCGTCGACGCCTTAGTACGGCTGTTTCCGAAACCGGTTTTCCGGATGACCGCGCTCGTCGGCGCGCTCGCATGCGTTGCCTATGGCGTCATACTTCTTTCGGCCGATTGGCTGAATTATCTGGGTGCCTCCACCAAGGGCGGCGCGATCGATTACTGGCAAAAGATGTACAAGATCGGCATCGGCCTGGACGACCTCAAGTATCCCGACTGGGCGCAGGAACAGTTCGGCCTTCAGGAACGCGTGCACCGCTATATTGCCTATCTGATTTTGCCGGTGGGTCTGGCCCTCTTCGCCTACCGTTCACTCGAGGCCTTCATTCAGATCCTGACTGGTTCGCGCGAGACGATTGTCGCCAGCCACGAGGCTGAAGAACTTGTCGCCGCAAACAAAGACATCTTGAAAGACTGACGCGCAGCCCATGCGCGCTACGGGAGGGAGACGTCCATGGAAGCTGGAATTCTGTTCGTACTCGTGATGGTGATGCTGTTTCTGGGTGTCCCGATCGCAGTTTCGCTCGGCCTCTCAAGCGTCATCGTCATCGCCTTCTTCTCCAACGATTCGATGTCGTCGGTCGCCTTGCAGCTCTTCACAAGCTCGCAGAACTACACGCTTCTGGCGATCCCGTTCTTCATTCTGGCTTCATCATTCATGTCGACGGGCGGCGTGGCGCGGCGGATCATCCGCTTTGCAATTGCTTCAGTCGGCCACCTCCAGGGCGGACTTGCGATTGCCAGCGTTCTTGCGTGCATGCTGTTTGCGGCGTTGTCGGGTTCTTCGCCGGCAACCGTCGTCGCCATCGGCACCATCGCCATCGCGGGCATGCGTCAGGTCGGCTACACGAAGGAATTCGCCGCCGGGGTCATCTGTAACGCGGGCACGCTCGGTATCCTCATTCCGCCGTCAATCGTGATGGTCGTTTATGCGGCCGCAACCGACGTCTCAGTCGGGCGCATGTTCCTGGCCGGCGTCATCCCCGGCATCGTCGCCGGATTGATGCTCATGGTGACGATCTACGTCATGGCGCGCATCCGCAATCTGCCGTCCGAGGACTGGAAGGGCTGGGGTGAAATCGTCGCAGCCGGAAAGGATGCAGGCTGGGGCCTGTTCCTCATCGTCATCATCATCGGGGGTATCTACGGCGGCGTGTTCACGCCTACGGAAGCCGCGGCCGTGGCGGCGGTCTATTCGGGTTTCGTCGCCCTGTTCATCTATCGCGACATGGGGCCGCTCAAGAATGTGGACTGGATCAGCGGAGACGTTTCCGAACGCACGCGCATCGGCTTTTCGGCTTCCGTCTATGCCGTCTCGTTCCTGCTCGTCTGGCTGATGCTGTCGTTCTTCTTTATTCCCGGCGTCAGTCTGGCGACGCGTACGCAGATCGGATTCGGGTGCGCCGCCGCGCTTTTGATCCTCTATCCGATCCTGCGACACCGCATCGCACCTGTCAGCGTTCCCGGGGTGCTTGTCGCTGGCCTTCCCGTGTGGGGCCGCAACCTTTGGCTCATCGTCTCCCGGTTCTTGCCCGCCATGGTCCACACCGACACGCACAAGGTGCTGGTCGACTCCTCGCGCACGATCATCATGCTCATGTTCATCATCGTCAACGCGCTGCTGTTCGCGCACGTGCTGACCTCGGAGCGGATCCCCGACGCCATCACCGAGTGGATGCTGTCGATGGGATTCAACTGGTTCACCTTCCTGATCGCGGTGAACCTGCTGCTGCTGCTTGGCGGCCAGTTCATGGAACCTTCCGGCCTGTTGCTGATCGTTGCGCCGGTCGTTTTCCCGATTGCCATGCAGCTCGGTATCGATCCGATCCATCTTGGCATCATCATGGTGGTCAACATGGAGATCGGCATGATCACGCCGCCGATCGGGCTCAACCTGTTCGTCACCTCCGGCATCACGGGCATGACGCTGGTGCAGGTCGTGATCGCGGCAGCTCCGTTCGTCGCCGTGCTCTTCGTATTCCTGATCATCGTGACGTACGTGCCGTGGCTTTCGACGGCGCTTCCCTACGCGCTGATGGGGCCGGAACTCATAACGAAGTAGACTTGGCCACAGTCATTGCGGATCAGTCAGCAGCTGGGGCTTTGGACGACCTCGAAATAGCACTCGCTATCTGCAAGTCACAGCCATCGTTGCTTTGAGGCACGCAGAGCGGTGCAATTGAAGGACGAGAAAATGCATTTATCAACTGCGCAGAAATTCAATCGCCGCACGTCGCCGGATGCGGGCCACGCAGACCACAACAAGCCCGTTTCAGAAACTATTCTACCTGCTTGCGAAATCTCGTGGCTCACACCGCAGTTGCGGCGCGTCCTGGAGCTTCTGGGCGAAGGTCTCAGCAACAAGCTGATCGCCCGCAAGCTCGGCATCGTCGAGTCGACCGTGAAGGTGTATGTCTCGAAGCTGATCCAAGGGTTCGGCTGCGAAAACCGAACCCAAGTGGCGCTGCTCGCACTACGCATGCGCTACCGGCTTCCGCTTTATGAAAATCTTAGCGAAGACTGAACCGATCGAGAGCGGTTTTTCGGCTGCGGCAGGAACAAGCTGCCGCAGCGGGAGCGGGGCGACTGAGCGACGTCGGCGACGGTCCAACAGGCAAGATCAATTCGCGTCACCAAATCCAATTGTCAAACGGACACCAGCGCGCAGTTCCCACATGTCGTCGATCTCAACGCGGGAGGCCCGGCCGTTCGTGGGATTGGCATTGGAGAACGCTGCGGTGCCGACCGCAGAGAAATAATCAGCTTCGGCAAACGTCTCGATGCGCGAGGCTTCTGTAAGCTTGAACTTCAACGCCGCACCGAGACTGCCGCGGAAGCCGACTCCGGATTCATCGTCCGATACGGAGGCTGCAAACGGATCTGGGACAAACGGGCTCTGGGAGTATGAGCGGAACGAGCCGTCGGCACTATAGCCGTAAACCCCAACCCCGAGCCGCCCGACCAGTGCGATGCGCGACGTGTGCCAATACTCGGGTTCGAGCGCGGCCATTACACCGTACATCTTGTTCTCGACGGAGGAACTGCGGAAGGCCGAGCAGCAGCCGCGGACTTC
>LOEV01000121.1 GCA_001516065.1 Alphaproteobacteria bacterium BRH_c36 | reverse complement strand
GCCTCCAATGGGGAAAACGCCGAAATTGGGTCCGCGGTCGTCACCTCTGCCGCCGTCGATGCAACAGCCTCTCCGGCATGCGCCGCATCATCGCCGCTTGTCTGCCCGGTTGCCCCATCCGCAACGCCGCCGCTTCCGCCTTCGATTGCCGTCGCGGCCACAGGTTCGCGGCCCGCCACGTTCCCGGCCCCGCCGTCGCTCGCAGCTTCGGCAACCTCTTGCGTTGCATCCTCAACAACAGGTGCCGCGGTTGCCTCTCCGCTTTCCGGTGCGGCCGCTTCGACTTCAGTTTCGCCAGCAACCTTTTCATCGGCCGGTAATTCACCAACTGCGCCATCCCCCGCAGCCAGGGCCGCCTCCGCGACCTTTGGCGCAGGCTTGCGTTCCACTCTGAACCCTAGCGCCTTCAGGACATTGCCGAGTTCGGCAGGCGAGCAGCCGAGGATCGACATCATCTCGGGCGTCACGGTGAACCCGCCATCCCCCGTTGCTCCCTTCGGCGGCGCTCTGTCGTCGCCTTCTTTGGCGCGCCACGCCACCAGCGGCCGGATCAGATCGGCGAGCCTTTCAAGAATATCGAGGCGCACAGCCCTCGGCCCGCACACATGGAAACCGAAAGCGCGGTAATAGGCTTCCGGCGTCGCCGGCTCGGCAACGACCGATGTCAGTCCGGCACGCGGCGGCTCGGGCAGCGCATCGAGGCTGAGCCCGTGCGCGGAGCCGTGTTTCAGCGCCCATAATGTCGCCGCCAGTTCGGCGGCGGCCGGTTTTAGCAGCATCGGCAGATAGATGTTGAACGCCCCGAAGCGAACACCGTATTTGCGCAGCTGCGCTCGCGACGGCTGGTCGAGGGACTTGACCTCTTCAGCAACATCCTCGCGCTTGAGGATGCCGAAGTTTTCCTTCAGCTGGAACGCGATTCCCCGCGACAGCCCCGACACGTCTTCCGCAGCCGCCAGGTCCTTGAGCTGCTTCATGCGCTCGGAAATGATCTCTTCGACCCACCGATCCAGTCGCGCTTGAACCTTCTCCTTGTCGGGTCCTGAAAGGTGTTCGTCGCACAATAGCAAGACGCTCGGACGCAGTGGATCCTCGCCCGCCTCGACGCGCCCGATCTCCTCGTCCTTCCATACCACCATGCCGTTGCGCGACAGTTTGAACGCATCGGTCTTGGCTGCCGCCACGCGTCGCGCGCGCATCGAGAGTTCGCGCGACAGGACCTGGGCCGCGGCGTGTCGCGTCGCCTTGCCATCGAGACTTTCCGAATGCGTTTCTGGCGCAAACCGGAAACCGTTGAGGCGTCCGACATAGTGGTCCTCGACGCTCACGGAGCCGTCCTCGCCGATTTCTGCACTCAGCACGTCCTTATCCCGCATACCCTTCATCAAAGCGCTTGTCCGCTTGTCGACGAACCGCTGCGTCAACCGTTCATGCATGGCGTCCGACAGCGCGTCTTCGATCTCGCGGGTGCGCGACTGCCAGTGTTCTGGGTCCCTCAACCAGTCGCGCCGGTTTGACACGAAGGTCCAAGTGCGGATGTGGGCGATGCGGTGCGCCAGCGTATCGATATCTCCATCCGTCCGATCGGCAAACGCCACCTGCTTGGCAAACCAATCCTCGGGAATGACGCCGTCGTCCTTCATCAAGAACTTGTAGAGCGTGCCGACGATCTCCGCGTGGCTGGCGCTCGAAATCTTGCGGTAGTCGGGCACCTGGCAGATTTCCCACAGCTTTGCGACCGCCGCCGGCGTCCGCGCCATGTCCAGGATCTCCGGATCCCGGCACAACGCTTCCAGCGTTTCGACATCGTCCGCCGTCCGCGCCCGCGTCAGGCGGGGTTGGGTCGGCAACGTCCGCAAGCTCTCATGGAGCGCATCAAGCGACGCGAAGCTGAGACCGCTATTGCGCCACTGCAGAACCCGGATCGGCTCGAAGTTGTGCGTTTCAAGCCGCTCGATCAGATCGGAATCGAAGGGCTCCGCGGCGCCGGTCACGCCGAATGTGCCGTCGTTCATGTGCCGGCCTGCGCGTCCGGCGATCTGCCCGAGTTCGCCCGGCGTCAGGTTGCGGTGATTGTGGCCGTCGAACTTTCGCACTGACGAGAACGCCACATGATCGACATCGAGATTGAGGCCCATGCCGATAGCATCGGTCGCGACGAGAAAGTCGACATCGCCGGACTGATAGAGCGCGACCTGCGCATTTCGCGTGCGCGGGCTGAGTGCCCCGAGCACAACGGCGGCCCCGCCGCGCTGGCGCCGGATGAGCTCGGCGATGGAATAGACTTCGGCGGCCGAAAATGCCACCACCGCCGAGCGCGTCGGCAACCGGGTAATTTTCTTCTGGCCCGAATAGGTCAGCCGCGACAGTCGTGGGCGCGAGATGAAGTTGGCCCCAGGAATGAGATCCTGGATCACCTCGCGGATGGTCTGCGCGCCGAGCAGAAACGTTTCCTGGCGTCCCCGTGAATGCAGCAGCCTGTCCGTAAAGACGTGGCCGCGCTCGGGATCGGCGGCCAGCTGCACTTCGTCGATTGCGAGGAAATCGACATCGATCTCGCGCGGCATCGCCTCGACCGTCGACACCCAGAAACGCGCGCGCTCCGGTTTTATCTTTTCCTCGCCCGTGATCAGCGCGACTTTGTCGAACCCGATGCGATTGCCGATCTTGTCGTAGACTTCGCGCGCCAGCAGCCGCAGCGGCAGGCCGATCATGCCTGTCTCATGGTCGAGCATGCGCTCGATGGCCAGATGCGTCTTTCCAGTATTGGTAGGGCCCAGAACCGCCGTGACATGGCGGATGCGGGTGTCAAGATTAAAAGCCATGAGAGGAGCCCCTCCAGTTTTCCGGAGCCGACAGGATCGCCTTCGAACTTGGCATAAGGTTGGTGGAACCTTTGAAGTGCACGGTTCTTCGCCCGCGCGTTCAGCTAGGGCGCTAAAGCCCCTCGTTGCAAGACCGAATCGAACGGTCCGGCGGGCGCAAGGAAGACCGCATCTGCGTGCGCCTGTGCTCGATTGCCCCAGCCGGCCGTGAAGATCAAGTCCCGCGCAAGCTTTCTGGCCGGCCTGGAGGCTGCCATGCACCGCTGACGCAGGCGGCAATGCTAAATAGCGGACCGCATATCCGATCCGCCATCTAACCGGTTACCTCGGACACGGAACACAAACCAAGGAGTTCGCCGGAGGCGCTTGGAAACCAAGCGACGCAGTCGGAAACACTAGCGCCCCTCGAGCAACGCGACACGTCGCTTGTACCCGTCCGTTACGGTAATTTTCTCTGCGGTCAGGATCACACTGCCGACGCTCGTTGGAATTCGCACTTCCTGCGGTACGGCAAGGTTGGCGCCGGCAACGGGCAGCATGGAAATCTCGATGCCGGTGGATTTCGCGAGCTGCTCGGTTTGCGCCGTCATCTGGAATCCGCCGAGCGGCCGGTAGTCGACGCCGCACACGACGCTCAATCCGCCGGAGCGCGGGTCGCCTGGAAATCCTCTCGTCTCTCGCTCTGCGCGCTTGGAAAGCTGCAGATCAAAGCGTTGCTTGCCATCAAAGATGGCGAGTTTGCGGTCGCACGGGTTGGCAGCCGAGCCGAAGGTCAGGGCCATCACCGCCGTCAGCGGATCGAGCGCGCCGCTGAGATGCTTGCGCTGCAAGGGAATTTCGTCCGAAGCGACTGGAATCGGTGGAACGATCGACGCCGAGGTCACGCCTTTGCCGTCAAAGCCGACCTTGATAGAGCCGCTTCGCCCAGTCCCGTTGAAAGCCAGCGAATAATCGGCGGGTTTCGGCCCACTGCCGCTGACCCGTCCCGAGGCGCGCGAAATTCCCCGCCACTTGAATGCGCCGAGCAGCGCCGAAAGCTCCGCATCGCCGTTGAGCGTATAAGAGTGTCCCTCGACGTTCGCTTCGAATTTGAAGCTGCCGATATCGAACCCGTTGAACGAGATCGAATAGACGGCATTCACCTTTTCAGGCACGCGCGCCGGCTCGCTGGAAGCTGAATGTGTGAAGAGGCCAAAAAAGGCTGCGGGCAAGAAACCCACGGCGGCGGCCCGGACCAGAGGGATTTTACCAATGGTTGGCGTCGAAAAGCCCAACAGGACTTTAAGAACTGTTGGCGAAGAATAGCCCAACAGGACTTTAGGAAGTGTTGGCATAACAAGACCACTAACGACGCTTTTGAACATTACGCAAATTCCCGTAAACGCGGGCCCTCGGCCGCCAACGAGGCTGCCAGGGGATTGAGACGACTAAGAGACTGCCCTCAAGCTAGCGCTCCTTGGTTAACAATCCGCTTAAGTCCGTCCGGTTCCGAAACATTCGCCAGCCCAACGCGACCTCGGGAAGTGTTGGCGAAAAACCAGCCCAACACGACCTTGGAAAGTGTTGGCGAAAAACCAGCCAACTGGACTTCAGGAACTATTGGCAACACCAGACACCTCTCCCCTTGACGAAACCTGCCTGTCTCCGCTAGTAAACGCCTCTGTTGCCCGCTGGCCGCGCCGGCGGGCTATTCATTTTCGTCATCGCCGACACGAACAACCGGCGCGCGCCTCCAGCAATTGGGGCCTGCGGCGCCAGGAGAGACAGACATGACCAGGCAATGCGAGCTGACGGGCAAGCTCCCGCTTTCGGGCCAGAACCGCAGCCACGCCGAAAACAAGTCGAAGCGCAAGTTCAACCCGAACCTTTGCAACGTCACGCTGATGAGCGACGTCCTCGGCCAGAAATACCGGCTGCGGGTTTCCGCCCACGCGCTGAAAACCGTCGAGCACCGCGGCGGCCTCGACGCCTTCCTTATGAAGGCTAAAGACGATGAGCTGTCCGAGCGCGTCCTTAAGATCAAGCGCGAGCTGAAAAAGACAAGTAAGGCCGCCGGCGAAGAAGCCGCTGCCTGAATCTGACAAAGACGACAATAAGAAACGGAATAACAAAATGACGCGCCGGGTTCGCCCAGCGCGTTTTTTTATGCCTTCTTGACCGCCAGCGGATGATGCTGTTCGACAAGCGCCTTCAGCCGCTCCTGCAGGACGTGCGTATAGATCTCCGTAGTCGAAATGTCGGCATGCCCGAGAAGCTGCTGCACCGCGCGCAAATCGGCGCCGCGATCAAGCAGATGGCTGGCAAAGGCGTGGCGCAGCACGTGTGGGCTGACCCGCTCCGGATCGAGCCCGGCCTCTTCGGCGACCCCCTTCAAATCCTGCGCGAACCGCTGCCGCGTCAGATGTCCCTGTGCGCTCTTCGAAGGGAACAGCCAACGCGTGGCAACCGTCGAACTCATTTCATCTTCAGCCGATTGCCCCAGCGCCACGAACTCCCGCAGAGCCGCCACCGCCGCCCCTGACAACGGCACCATCCGCTCGCGGCCGCCTTTGCCCTTCACCGTCAGTACGCGGGCGTCGCCGGTCAACACATCGCGCGGCAGCGACACCAGCTCGGAAACGCGCAAGCCGCTGGCATAAAGCACCTCAAGCAGGCAGTAGAGCCGGACCGCCCGGTAGCGCTCCCCGCCATGGGTCGCGCGACATCGGCCCCGCGCCGTTTCGATCAGTCGGTCGACCTCCCCGATCGATAGCGTCCTCGGCAGCGCGCGCGCTTTCTTCGGTCCTGTGAAACCATGGCAGGGATCTTCCTCGATCAAACCCTCGGCGAGTAGGAAGCGGTAGAATTGGCGGAGTGCCGAAAGTTTCCGGGCCCGCGTCGCAGGCGCCATGCCCACTTCGCCCAGTCCGGTGAGAAATTTCGCAACGTGGTCGGGTTCTGCATCGGCAAGACCGGCACCGGCGCGACGGAATTCTTCGCCCGCATGGTCGAGATCGCGGCGGTAAGCGGCAAGCGTATTCGCGGCGGCGCCGCGCTCGGCCGCCTGCATTTCGAGAAACAGGTCGATCAGGTGGCTATTGTCGGATTGGGCGGCGGCAGCGTTCATTTCAGCTTTCGTTGCCTCGTGTCGCACGTGGTTTTTCACTCACACACTGAAACAACGCCAGCTCTGGGCAACGCGCCAGGCCTCGGACGGTCGTCAATATCAGCCCTGGGCCGAACGCGGCCACGCCGTGAATAAGGCCTCAACGCCGAGCCGGCGCGCTTCCCGCTCCATGCCGGCTCGCTTGAGGGCCCTGATGACATCCCCAAGCGCTATGATATGCGCGCCCGCCGGACCGTCCGGACCGATGGCACTGGCGACGAGCAGGATCATCTTCGCAGACTCGCCCGATTTGGCCGCCTGCTGCAACTCCGAAAGCACCCCCGTCGGCGGCAGATAGCCATCGGTCGGCTGCGGCGAACGGCTAGCCGCTTCCCACAACGGGATCGGGACCTGATAATCGAGCGCGTCCAGCACGGTCGCGAGCCGATGCAGTTCGGCTGGCTTGAAATCCCCGCGCAGCGCCATCCGTTCCAGCGATGCCAGACTGTCGCCACGCCGCGCCGGCCGGCTTGGATCGGCGATGTCGACAAGAGCGGCCCAGTGAGCCAGGGCTCCGGGTCCGCGCGGATCGGCGTTTTCGGCGAGTTGCAACCATTGCCGCGCCTCTTCGATCCGCCCGCCAACCAGCAGCGCCTCGACGGCCGTCTCCGCGAACCAGCCGATTTCATCAACCGGAGCAATGCGGGACACCGGCTCGCTCATGATTCCCAGCGCCGGTTCCAGAAGCCCTGCCTTGCCACTGGAGTCGAGGAAGGCCCGCACAAGTCGCACCTTGCGCAGCGGCGTCGGTTGCCGTGTGGCGGCAACATAAAGAACAGCCCGGCGAAGCGCCGGACTGCCCGTTTCGGCATCCCGGCCCGCAGGCATCGCCTCGATGTCGGTGCCGCGCGGCGCCTCGCCATAGGATTTCGCCAGCATCTCTGGCGCCAGGATATAGGCTGCCGCCGATTTTTCGGCCGCCTCGATGCGCGCTTCGGCAGGCAGCAATCCGTCGACCGGCATCACAGCCAAGAGCGCAGCATCAGCCTGCGCGGCAACGAGTTGCCCAGGATCCGCGCCGGCCTTTTGCAGCATCCTGTAGGCAATCGGCGAAAGTTTCAGCGATGTGGGAATACGCGGCCGCGCGCCGCGTGCTACCGCTTCGAGGCCCGCAAGCCCCGCTGGATCGAACCCGGAACGGTCACGCGCCACATCGGCCGCCAGCGTCACAGCCGCCGAAGTGTTGGACAGCGCCCCGCAATACCCGGAAAGCAGGATGCCGAGATCCTTGTCCTTGCCCGGCAAGCCATCGGCAACGGCGATAATATCGCGCGCATCGCGACACGCGTCCTCTCCGCGGCCAAGCGCCAGCATCGCCACCGACCGCCGCAACGCGAACCCGGCCCAATCGGAGCTTTCCCGGTTCAAGCCTTCCGGAATTGGAAACGCCGCCGCTTCTTCGACGAAACCGAGTCGCAGCTGCGCATCGATCTTCGCAGCCGCGGCTGACTGGCCTTCGCGATGAGCTGCCGCCCCGGCATTCGCCAATACAGAGCCAAGCAGCTCGCGCAACGTCCGCGATTTAGGCGCCGCGCTCAGAGTCTTCAGCAAGCGTTCTGCTTCGCCCGGATCGATATGGTTGACGTCCGCAATTGTGGCGGGTGCCCACGACGATGACGTATTTGCCGCAGGCGTCGAATACATCTGCGAGCGGTCCGCCCCGGAACCGCCGCGCGGAACTTCAGAACCTGCCCGCCCCGGCACGTAGCCTTGCTGTGCCGGCGGAACGCCCGAACCATGACTGCTATTGCCGTCGTCCACAGGGGCGATCGGCTCGAGCGGGCTGAGATCTGCCCGGTCGACGGCCGGCGGTGTCGCAAACGATGGCGCCGCGCCGCTACCGGCGCCCGCTGCCCCAGTGTAGCCGTCTCTTCCCCAATTGCCATCGCTGTAAGCATTGCCGGTGCGCGGATCACCAAATCGCGGGGCCCCATCCAAAGGTCTCAGTGCCTCGTTTGCCGGCGCCGGCGGGGCCGGGGCAGGCTTCGCCTTGCGCTCCTCGTCATTCCAGGCGCTGTAGGGCCATCCTTCCTGCGCATCGACCGGAATTGCGATGCCAGCAAGGCCCAGGACGCACACTCCCAGGGCCATGACGAATTTCAAACGGACATCGCTGGCGATCAAGCGCGGCTCCAGTTTTGTTCGAGATCCGCGTGAGTCGTTATCAGTTCGACTCCGGTGCGCGCTCCACCTGCAGGTCTTCGATCCGGTATGAGACATCGCGCTGTTCGGGCTCGAATTTGGTTGCAAGCACATAGAGCCCGGCGAACGCCAACCCCGAAATTGCCCCAACAATGAAGAGAAATCTAAAAAGGCTGGGCATTTTTCCTTGGTTCCGCTCACGTAAGTGTCGTTACTGAATAAATTGGCTGCAGTATGTCCGGCGGCAAGGCATTCCGGCCCCTCCAGGAACCCCTGCCAATCGAGCCGACCGATCGCGGCGATCGATCAACGTCTGCCCGACCGGCAACCGGCATTGCCCGTGTGACGGTTTTCGCATATTCCGCCCCTGGACCAGCGTGCACTATCCCGCACGAATGACTGACTGAACTGTGCAAGCGATGTTATGAAGCAGCCGCGTGATTCTATCAAACGGCGCAGCAAGCCTGCCCTGAGGCAATAACGTAAGGACGACGAGGGAAACGAGGAGCGCTCGATATGATCCGTTTCGGTTTCACCCGGCGTGTACGTCGGCCGGCCCCGCGCGAGATCGCCGCCATTGTTGGAATGCTCGATCACAGATCCATCGTCCTTGTAGGGCTGATGGGCTGTGGCAAGTCGGCGATCGGCAGGCGGCTGGCGAGCGCGCTGGAACTTCCCTTTGTCGATGCCGATGAAGAGATTGAGAAGGCTGCCGGTAAATCCATCGGCGAAATTTTCGAAGATCACGGCGAGGTCGAGTTCCGCGACGGCGAACGCAAGGTAATTGCCCGGCTGCTCAATAATGGTCCCCAGGTTCTCGCCACCGGCGGCGGCGCCTATATGGATCCAGAGACACGCGCCCGCGTCGCCGAAAAAGGCATCTCTGTCTGGCTGAAGGCGGACCTGCCGGTGCTGCTGCGCCGCGTCGCCCGCCGCGACAACCGGCCGCTGCTGAAAACCGGAAATCCGTCCGAAGTCATGTCGCGCCTGATGCGGGAGCGCTATCCAACTTATGCTGAGGCCGATATTGTCGCCGAAAGCCGCGAAGTGCCGCATGAACAGATTGTCTCGGAGATCGTGGAGAAACTCCATGAGCTGTGCCCGAGCCGGAAGTGACGAGTAAGCGGCGTTGCCCGCGCCATTTCAAAGAAGCACTCGAACGGAATTGTGAAAATCCAGAGCCATGCCAACGATTGTCCACTCCAATCTCGCCCGGGCCGGCGCCCACCGCGCCGTGCCAATCGATCTACCTGGCCGCGAATACGAGATCCTGATCGGCGCCGGTCTCCTCGATGATACCGGCCGGTTGATCGCGCAGCGGCTCGGCAAGGGAAAATGCGGCATCGTGACCGACGCGAACGTTGCCGCTCATCATCTGGCGACCCTCGAAGCGGCTCTGAAGTCCGAAGGCCGCCATAAGGGATCCATCGTCATGCCGGCGGGGGAAACCACAAAAAGCTTCAGAAAGCTTGCGGAACTGAGCGAGACGCTGTTGGAAATGGGGCTGGAACGCGGAGATCTGGTCATCGCATTCGGCGGCGGCGTCATCGGCGATCTTGCCGGCTTCGCCGCCTCGATCCTGCGCCGCGGCGTCCGCTACGTGCAGATTCCAACGTCTCTTCTGGCCCAGGTCGATAGTTCCGTCGGCGGCAAGACCGGCATCAACACCGCGCAGGGCAAGAACCTGATCGGCACCTTCCACCAGCCAAGCCTCGTCCTGGCCGACACCGACGTGCTGACGACGCTTCCTGGGCGGGAGATGCGCTCAGGCTACGCCGAAGTCGCCAAATACGGTCTCCTCGGCGATGCCGAATTCTTTGCCTGGCTTGAAGGCAACTGGCAGGCCATCTTCGCCCTCGATCCTGCCGCCATGACAAGCGCCATAGAGACGAGCGTCCGCGCCAAGGCCGCGATCGTTCTGGCCGACGAGAAGGAAGCCGGTGTGCGCGGGCTCCTCAATCTCGGCCACACCTTCGGCCACGCCCTCGAAGCCGCAACGGGTTATGGCGGCCGCTTGCTCCATGGCGAAGGCGTCTCGATCGGGATGGTTCTCGCTCTCGAACTCTCCGAACGCCTCGGTCTCACTGGCCACGGAACCGCGGGGCGTGCGGCAAACCACCTGTCGGCAGTCGGGCTTCCGACCAGCATCACTGAAATCGCCGGCCCGCCGCTCAACGCCGACGAATTGGTCCACCTGATGGGCCAGGACAAGAAGGTTCGCGACGGCCGCATGACGTTCGTTCTCGTCCGCGGCATAGGCGACGCCTTCCTCACGCAGGACGTCGATATCGAGGTGGTCCGCGCCATGCTCGCTGAGAAGTGCACGCCGGCAACCTGAACGCCGGCCCTTGCGCCTTGCCCGCTGCGATCGACCGTCATGACTTGCAGCAGCAACGGAACCGTTAACGCCCCGCACGACCATCTCGGTTATAAGGGTGCCAACGCATCGTTGCGCCTCGGCAGGGCGTCCATCGGGTCACACCCGGCAAGAAACACGAGCATTTGGAAACATGGAAATCGAGATTCTGTTGACCCTTGGCGGAGTCCTCTTGCTGCTAGGGCTTTCGGCCTTCTTCTCGGGATCGGAAACGGCGCTCACGGCCGTGTCGCGCGCCCGAATGCACACGCTGGCCGAAGAGGGCAACAGCAACGCCCAAGTCGTCAACCGGATGCTGGCTTCGCCCGAACGCATCATCGGAACCGTCCTGCTTGGCAACAACCTCGTCAACATCCTGGCCTCGGCGTTGACCACCAGCCTGCTGATCAGCCTGTTCGGTGAATTCGGCGTCGCCTACGCGACCGTCGCCATGACCCTGCTCGTCGTCATTTTCGCCGAGGTCCTTCCCAAGACCTATGCACTGGCCTACTCTGATCGGTTCTCACTCGCCGTCGCCCCCATCATGAGCGTGCTCATTGTCCTGCTGCGGCCGGCGACCATCGCCGTCGAGTTCATCGTCCGCGCCCTCCTGTCCATTACGCCGACAACCCGCGACGACAACGCCAACTTCCTCTCCGGCCATCGTGAGATCCGTGGCCATATCGAGTTGCAGACCAAAGAAGGTGCGGTTGCGCGCCACGATGCCCACATGCTCGGCGGCATCCTTGACCTGGGCGATTTGCAGGTCGCCGACATCATGGTTCATCGCACCAGGATGGAAACCATAGACGCCGATGACGACCCTGCCGAGATCGTCGGTGATGTGGTGAAATCCAAGCATTCCCGCCTTCCGATCTGGAAGAACGAACCAGAAAACATCATCGGCGTGCTGCACACGAAGGATCTGCTCGCCCACCTCGCCGGTGCCGACTGGGACATTTCCAGGCTCGACGTCGGGTCGCTTTGCAAGGAACCCTGGTTCATTCCCGACACGACGAGCCTCAAGGAGCAGCTCAGCCGGTTCCTCAAGGGCCAGATGCAGATGGCCCTCGTCGTCGACGAGTACGGCGAGGTTCAAGGCCTCATAACGCTGGAGGACATCCTGGAGGAAATCGTCGGTCAAATCGTTGACGAACACGACCCGCAGGACATGGCGATCCGGCCGCAGACCGACGGCACCGTCAACGTCGACGGCTCCGTTCCAATCCGCGACCTCAACCGCCAGATGGACTGGGATCTGCCCGACGACGAGGCGACGACGGTTGCCGGTCTCGTCATCCACGAAGCCCAGTCGATCCCGGAACCCGGCCAGGTGTTCACGTTCTACGGTTACCGTTTCGAAGTCCTGCGCAAGAACCGCAATAAGATTTCAGCCTTACGCGTCAAGCCGGTCAACGCCGCGGCCGGCTCGGGATCCGCAGCGACCGCCGACGAGTCCTCTTGAAGACCCTGCCGCCGCCTATTCGAACTTCTCGCCCGGCGCAAATGTCCTGAGCGCCAGAGCATGAATGAGCCCGCCAAGCTCTTCGGCAAGGATTTCGTTGACCAGCCGGTGACGCTCGACACGGGACTTGCCGGCGAAAGCAGGAGACACGATAAGCATCCGGAAGTGGCTGTTTCCCGTCCCCGGCGAGGACCGGTGGCCGGCGTGCTGTTCGCTTTCGTTGAGGATGTCGAGGCGTGTCGGCTCCAGCGCTACGATCAATTTTTCGCGCATTTGTTGTTCAATGCTCAAGGTTTGATCTCCATGATCACTCTCCCTCGGTGGGCCTGGTAGCGATTGCGCGCACCCGACCGGCCGATTCGTATCGATTGGCTCTGAAACTTGCACGTCTGTCGTCACAACGCCACTTTGGCCGACACCTATGTCGCCGCCGCAACGATTGACGCACACCTGCAAACCATCGGCTTGTGCAGCCCCGTTGGAGAGATCATACTTCGTCTCATGAAATTGGAATCCAAATACTTCGACTCGATCCGCGTTGCAGGCAAACGCGGTCGCTCGGCCAAAGCCGCCGCCAAGACCGAAAGGTCTGACGGTTCGCTTTCATGCCAGTGGAAAGGTTGCGACAAGCCTGGGCCGCATCGCGCGCCCATGGGCCGCGGCCGCGACGGCGAGTACTTCTGGTTCTGCGTCGATCACGTCCGCCAGTACAACAACTCTTACAACTACTTCGATGGCATGTCCGACAACGAGGTCGAGACCTTCCTGAAGGAATCGATTACCGGCCATCGCCCCACGTGGAAGCTGGGCGGCGACGATGGCACAACTCCCGATGACGGCAAGTCGGCCGGCGACTCAGATGACGCCGTACGCAAGGCCCGCGATCCCCACGGCTTCTTCGCCTGGCGCGCCAAACAGGCTCGCGAGGATGCCCGCACCAAGAAGCGGACGCTCAAACCGCTCGAGCGCAAAGCCCTGCAGACGCTGCATCTTGGTGCCGAGGCCACCAAGGATGACATCAAGACGCGCTATAAGACGCTCGTAAAGGAGCACCACCCCGACGCCAATGGCGGTGATCGGCGCTCCGAGGACAAGTTGCGTGAAATCCTGCAAGCCTATAACTACCTGAAGCAGGCAGGCCTCGCTTGAGCCGCCTTGCAGTCGTGTCGGGCTCACAACAGTGAACCGGTTAATGCGCGCGCGAGTTAACCGTCCCGTATCCACGTCGACTCTGTTCACACCCTAGGCACGGTCATACCGGCCTCGCGAGAATTCGGAAAGAATACCCAGATCATGGCGTTGCAAACCAACCAGGCCGCCCCGGCCGCCGATGCAGGACTGCCCGACATTGAGGTCTCCGTCCGCCAGCTATTCGGGATCGACAGCGATCTCCAGGTCCCCGCCTATTCGCAGACTGACGAGCACGTGCCCGATCTCGACCCGGATTATCTCTTCAACAAGGACGTCACCCTGGCGATTCTTGCGGGCTTCAAACACAATCGTCGCGTCATGGTCCAGGGCTATCACGGCACGGGCAAATCGACGCATATCGAGCAGGTAGCGGCCCGCCTCAACTGGCCGTGCGTCCGGGTCAACCTTGACAGCCACGTCTCCCGCATCGATCTCGTCGGCAAGGATGCCATTGTCCTCAAGGACGGCAAGCAGGTCACCGAATTCCGTGAGGGCATCCTGCCATTCGCGCTGCAGTCCAATACCGCCCTTGTCTTCGACGAATACGACGCTGGCCGCCCCGACGTTATGTTCGTCATCCAGCGCGTCCTCGAGGTTTCGGGCCGCCTGACGCTCCTCGACCAGTCTCGCGTCATCCGTCCGCACAAGGCGTTCCGGCTGTTTGCAACGACCAACACCATCGGCCTTGGTGACACCTCCGGCCTCTATCACGGCACCCAGCAACTCAACCAGGGCCAGCTCGACCGCTGGTCGATTGTTGTGACGCTGAACTACCTGCCCCACGACGACGAAGTCGGCATCGTGCTGTCGAAGGTCAAATCGTTTGCCAAAAACGAGGAGAAGCGCCAGGCCGTCTCCAACATGGTCCGTGTCGCCGATCTCACGCGACAGGCCTTTATCAACGGCGACTTGTCGACCGTGATGAGCCCGCGCACCGTCATGACGTGGGCGGAAAACGCCGAAATTTTCGGCGACATCGGTTTCGCCTTCCGGCTGACCTTCCTCAACAAATGCGACGAACTCGAACGCCCCATCGTCGCTGAGCTATACCAGCGCTGTTTTGGCGAGGACCTGCCGGAAAGTTCCGCCAACGTCGCTCTGGCCTGAGCGGGGAATCCGCATTGCCGCAGGAATCAGAAACCCGGACCGCCAGCGCCGACCCCATCGAGGTCGGTCGCCTCGTCTCGCGCCGTTACACGTTCACCACCGAGAACATCAGGGCCTATGCCGAAATGGCCGGTGACACGAACCGGCTGCATCATGATCTGGAGTTCGCTAAAGCCAGCCGCTTTGGCGGGCTCATCGCATCCGCGGCCCACTCCACCGGCGTACTCTTTTCCGTTGCCGCCGATAAGTTCGCCCCCAACGGCGAGGCGGTCGGTCTCGGCTTTTCCTTGACCCTTCGCCGCGCGGTACGGGCCGGCGCCGAGACTGATCTGATCTGGAAGATTTCCGGCCGGGACTGGTGCGGAAAGCTCAACGGGACTGTCATCGAAATGGCTGGCGAGATCCGCGACATCAATAGCACTCAGACGCTCGTTAAGGCCGAAGGCCGCATGCTGATGCTTAACGGGCAGGACTCGCGCCCGCTTCTCGCCGCGCCCCCCTCGGAAGATCCACGCCATGACAAGTAAGCGCAAGGAACCGCCGATCGAACCGTTCAAGCGGTCGTTGACGGCATGCGTGCGCACGATTGCCGGCGACAGCGAAGTCCAGGTCGCCTTTCACCCTGGCCAGCCGCTCCTCGTCGGCAAATCCGTCAACCTGCCCGAACCCCCGCGCACCCCGACCAGGCTCGAGATCGCCGTCCTGCGCGGCTGCGCCGACTCGCTATCCCTCCAGGCCGCCTGTCATGATAAGCGCCTGCACGAACGTCTCGCCCCCTCCCCCGGACCCGCCCGCGAAGCCTTCGAGGCCATGGAGCGCGCCCGCGTCGAAGCCGTAGGTGCCAACCGCATGGAGGGCATGGCGCAAAATCTTACCGCCAAGCTGGAGGCGACATATGCCCACGGCCGCTTCGCAAAGATCGCTTCGCGCGAGGATGCTCCGTTGCCCGACGCCCTCGCCTTGCTGGTTCGCCAGCAGCTGACCGGCGCCGTCCCACCCGCCAACGCCAAGGTGCTCGTGGAACACTGGCGTCCGTGGATCGACGAGCGCGCCGGCGATCTCTTCGAACGGCTCGGCGAGCATGTCGAGGACCAGGAGGAATTCGGCCGCCTGATGCAGGACATGCTGCGCGCCTTCGATCTCATCCAGGATGCGCAGGAGGCGCAAGGCTCGCAGGAAGAAGACCAAGAGCCCGACGTCTCCGAAGGCGGCAGTGAATCCGCCGAAGAAAACGAAGCCGGCGACACCGGTACCGAGGAGCAGGAGCCCCAGGACGCCGCCGACCAGGACGACCTGGGCGACTTCGACGAGAACGACCAGCCGGCCTCCGCCGACGAAAATCAAAGCGACGAGCTGGAAGGCGACGAGGCCACCGAGACCTCGGAACCTTGGCGGCCAAACACTTCCGTCCTCGATGACCCCCAATCGTTCGGCTACAAGATTTTCACCCGCGTCTACGACGAAGAGGAGGCCGCCGAAAGCCTCGCCACCGCCGAGGAACTGGACCGCCTGCGCGGCTTCCTCGACAAGGAACTGCGTGGCCTCTCCAGCGTCGTCGCCCGCCTCGCCAACCGCCTGCAGCGCCGCCTTATGGCGCAGCAAAGCCGCGATTGGGACTTTGACCTTGAAGAAGGCACACTCGATTCGGCGAGGCTGACCCGCGTCATCATCGATCCCACTGCGCCGCTATCCTTCAAGCAGGAAAGCGACATCGATTTCCGCGATACCGTCGTAACGCTGCTAATCGACAATTCCGGGTCGATGCGCGGCCGTCCGATTCTGGTGGCCGCCTGCTGCGCCGACATTCTCGCGCGCACGCTCGAACGCTGTGGCGTCAAGGTCGAGATCCTCGGCTTCACCACGCGCGCCTGGAAGGGCGGCCAATCTCGCGAAGCCTGGCTCAACGAGGGCAAGCCGCCCAATCCGGGTCGGCTCAACGATTTGCGCCACATCGTCTACAAGACCGCCGACGCGCCCTGGCGGCGCACCAAACGCTCGCTTGCCTTGATGATGCGCGAGGGTCTTCTGAAGGAGAATATCGACGGCGAGGCACTCGCCTGGGCGCACCGGCGGCTGCTCGGCCGTCCCGAGCAGCGCCGCATTCTGATGATGATCTCCGATGGTGCTCCCGTCGACGATTCCACCCTGTCGGTCAACTCGCCGCACTATCTGGAGCGCCACCTGCGCCAGGTCATCGAAGAGATCGAAACCAGAAGCCCGGTGCAGCTCATCGCCATCGGCATCGGCCACGACGTCACCCGCTACTACCGCCGCGC
>LOEV01000120.1 GCA_001516065.1 Alphaproteobacteria bacterium BRH_c36 | reverse complement strand
CCCCGCGACCCTGATGGCCCTGCGGGCGCCTTGACCGCGGTGGCCGCAGCCAGTCAGGCCGTGGGCTTGGCCGCACTGAAGGCGCGCAGCTCTTCTTCCACCTTGGCCGCCTGCGAGGGCCAGCTCGACCCGATCCAGTCATCGGTGCCGAACAGCCAGTACCAGAACCGGTTACGGCGATGGTAGCGCTCGACAGTCGCCCGGTACATGCCGTCCATCCGCTGCGAAATCAGTTCGAGGCGCTCCAGCGGCGCATCGTTGTCGATGTCGAGCTGAGTGAGGCGGGTGGCGATGATATTCATGTCACTGACCGACTCTCCGCGCCATTGATCGATGGCCCCTGCAAGCGTGTGCTGGTTGGCGTTGAGCTTGCCGATGGCTTCATGCACTTCGCCCAGTTGGCGCAACGACGCTTCGCGCCCCTCCGCGGCTTCCTGCACGTGCCGGATGGTCATCGTCTCCACCGCTTCGAGGCGTTGGGCGAGATCCGCGCGGCCCGCATCCATCGACTGCGCCAGCTGCGCCACCGCCGCGACCCGCTCCTGCACCGACGTCGAGATCGCGCTGACGCTGGATTTCAGCTTCTCCGTTTCCTGAAGTACCCGCTCGCGATCCGCAGACTGGGCTTGATGCAGACCAGCGAACCGGCCCGAAAACGCCTGCTCCAACTTATCGATGCGCACCGAAACGGCTTCGACTGCCGGTCGACTGTCGGGCACGCTCAAAACAGCCGTTTCGATATCGTTCAGCCGGCCGTCGAACGGCGTCATATCGATCTCCGGCGCACTGGTTTTCTCCAGGATGAGCGTTTCGAGTTGATCGAGGCGGTCGTTGATTGGGGTCAGATCGACACCGGAGGCATTGGCCGACTGTAGCCGACCTTCCATGCTTTGCAGTCGCTCCGCCAGCACCGACGCCTGCAGCGCCAGTTCTTCGAGTTTTCCGATGAGGGACCGCTCGATGCCACTGAGCCGTTCCGAGGTTTGGCGCAGCGCCTGCCCGTCATCGCCGCGGCCGCCCGAAAACGAATTCTCGAGCGACACGAACCGACCGGCGAAATCGTCGGCAAATCGGCCGGTATCTTCGCGTAGAGCCATGACGATTTGCTCAAGGGCGGCGAGCCGCGAGTTCTGCACCATGTCGGTATGGTTCTGCATTGCCGGGTGGCGATAATTCTGCGCCTCAGCCATTGCGTAGTCGTCGTAGTAGAGGGGCCGCATCGGGCGGCGCGGCGCATCTATTGGCTGTGCCATCGGCATGTAGGCATCGGCCGCCGGCTGATAGTGCAGTTTGCCGGGTTTGTCGCCGGCAAGGCGCGGAACATTGCGGTGCAGAAGCTGCAGACCCGGCAATTCCGGCATGAAGTCGGTGAAGACGGTGAGGAGATCGGAAACGCTCGCCGGCCGGTTGCGCGCAGAGGCTTGCTTGGCTGCCTGCCTCAGAGCCTGTTCCAGAGACTGCGAACGCCGTGGCGTGGCCTGCCCGTTGGTCGGCGCAATTGGAATTTCGCTGGCAATATAGGCTCCCGCCTCGCGGCGCAGACTGGCGTCGCGCACGCCATGCTTTTCCAGGACTTCCGCCGCATCGTCGATCCGCGTCAGCGCGTAGAGCAGGTGCTCGATACGGACTTCGCCCGCCCGGTGCGCCAGCGCCATATCGTAGGCGTGGTTGCAGCAGGCCAGCAGCGTCTCGTCGACGAAGATCGCAGAGCGGCCCTCGGAGGCAAATCCGTCGTCGAAATCACGCGGACCATTGAGCGGGGGCTCGAAGCTGCCGCGCTCTCCTGCGCTGCGCGATTGGGGGGTGCGCAGATCCAGATCCCCACCACGGTAACCCATTATTCGTACTCCATTTACGCAGACCGCGAGTCCCAACTCTGCCTACCGGAATCCGTACGAGCCTGTCCTCGCGGCGTGCTGCGCCCGACTCGATCACCTCGACGGGTGACAGAATAACCCCTTGTAAGCCGTGTTGCGAGAGATTGCGCGGACCTTCGCCCGCTTTGGTCAATTTCGTTAATTTTTGTGCGCTTCAACGCGTTACCGATGCAAGGGTGTCGAATGTCGGAAGCTGGATCGTGTCCCACGGGCCGGTCTGTGGCTCCAGGGTTGCAGCGGCACCCTTTGTGGCGGACTTTACAACAAAGTATCGCCCACGACGGGATGCTGCACATCCCGACGATCATTGCGCGGATTATTGAGTTCGCGCGAGACGGCAACGATCTTCAGCGCACCGTCTGCAACCGGCCGCATCAAGCCTTCAAGCCCGACCGAGGTACCTGACTTGCAGTCGAGCCATTGGTCATAATCGAGGGCTCTGAGGATTACCGGCATGCGGTCGTGGATCGCCGCCATGTCGGCATTGGCCGATGTCGTCAGGATCGCCATCGTCTCGATCTCGCTGCCGTCCGCCCCCAGCCAGTGTTCCCAAATACCAGCGAGCCCCATGATCTCCCCGGACCTGAGCCCTATCATATGCGGTTGTTTGCTGCCCGGCTTGCCGGTCCACTCGTAGAAAGCATCGGCTGGGACGATGCAGCGTCGGTGGCGCATCGAGCCGCGAAACGAGGGCTTTTCGGCAGCCGTCTCCGAGCGTGCATTGATCAGTGTCGTGAATTTCGCCGGATCCTTCGCCCATGACGGGATCAGCCCCCAGCGCACCAGCGCGAGTTCACGCTCGCCGGCGTGCGAATCGCGCACGATGGCCACCGGCTGTGTCGGCGCGATATTGTATCGTGGCGGAAACTCGGCTTCGTTACGGTAACCGAACGTCGCCCGCACAGCTTCCGGCGGCGATGTCAGACTATAGCGTGAGCACATGGCCGGGACCTGGAGTGAATTGGCGTAAGGCAGCCGCGAACGGGCTTTATGCCTCCAGATTGTGCCACTGCAGCGAAAATCAAGGAACCCTGCACATGGCCGAATTCCGCCGCGGTGCCAGCATGGCGGTCTTCCAGGATGGCACCGTACTTCTGGTCCGCCGCTCTCGCCCCCCGCTTGCCGGGCTCTGGAGTCTGCCCGGCGGCAGTCTGGAGGACGGCGAAACAGCCGCGCAGGCCGCATTGCGCGAGGTTCGCGAGGAAACCGGCGTTCGCGCCCTGATTGCCGGCCGGCTCGGCATTCACGTAGCCCGTTTCACCTCGCCCGGCAGCTGGGAAAGCCAGCCGCTCGCGGCAGTTGAAATCGAAGTCTTCTATGGAACGACACCTTCAAGGCAGTCCCCGGTCGCAGCCGACGACGCGGACGCTGCCGCCTGGGTTCCCCTCGACGCGCTCGACGGCTATGACCTGACTTGCGGCGCCACCGGCTTGATCCTTGCGGCTGCCGCACTTTTGGCCGACAACGATCCTGCAGGAATCGAATAGGGCAGCGATGATGACGCCGACCACGTCTTTGCGACGGCCAGCACTGACGCGACCAAAACCAGCGAGCACAGCGCTCCGCCTTGCCTGCCTTGCCGTTCTGATGGCGGCCCCCCCTGCAGTTTTGCCGGCGGCCACCGCTCTTGCACAGGCGACAAAAGCCTATGATTCCCAGCTCCTGCGCCTCTCCGAGATCCTTGGAGCGGTCCATTACCTGCGCGAACTTTGCGGCGCAGGCGAAGGCCAGTTGTGGCGCGAGCAGATGAGTTCGATCATCCGCGCGGAAGGGTCGTCCGCCCTGCGCCGCGCCCGCCTGACGCGTAGCTTCAATGAAGGTTACCGCAGCTACTCGCGCACCTATAAGATCTGCACGGCTTCGGCCAAGACCGCTGTCGAACGCTTCCTTACCGAAGGCACCGGTATCGCCGAGGAACTCATCAAGCAGAACCCGTGAGTTTACGATGAATTCGCCGTGCTATCCGTGGCTGGCACGCTTCGTGTTACGGCTTACCGACATGGTCGATCACAAATCGGCGCCGTCGTGACAACTGAGCCAGAAAGACAATTGGGAAGCCGAGCCATGCAGACCACCGAACCGCGCCATTCGAGCGACGACAGCCTTCTCGCCCTCGACCTGATCGAGGCGGCCTGGAACAGAGGTGCGGAAAGTGGCGTCCCTCACGAGCTCATGGCCTATGCCGCCGTCTTTGCCGGCATGCGCGATCTGGTCGCCATCTTCGGCGAAACGGCCGCCGCCGCGATGGCAAAGAACCTCGAATCCCGCATCAAGCAGGGCGAGTTCTCCGGGAACCTGCCCGACGGCGCCCTCCATTGAACAACCGGCCGTCTAGCCGCCCGCGGGCTGGAGTACGCTCCACAACGCCGCCGCGAACTCGGCTTTGCCGCTCAGCCAGTGATAACCGATCTCACCGATCAGGACGGCGCCAAAGACCACCAGTGCTAGCCCCGCGATTCTGTTGATAAGCCCGAGCCGTTCCAGGCTCAGCCGGCTGCGCAGGCGTGCCACCGCGTATGACAGCCCGACCCACCAACTAAGGCTTCCGGCCATAACAGCCGCCACCATCAACAGCGCCTCAACCGGACCGCGCACCTCGACGAACGTGCTGATCCCTCCGAAGATCGCAAACAACCCCAATACTGCGCCCGGGTTGGTGACGGTCAGAAAGAACGTTTTCGGGACATCCCATAAATAGGATCTGAGACCGCCGGCCGACGCCCCGTTGGCCTCCGGCGCTTCCAGGTTCGGCGCGGTTGCGTAAAGCCGCCACCCGAACACGATCAGCACCACCCCGCCGACCAACTGTATTGCCGTGCGGTAGTAGGTCACGACACCGGAGATCGCGCCCACTCCCATTGCTGCTGAAAAAGCTATCAAGCCATCGCCGAGCACGGCGCCAAGTCCGGCTGCGACACCGCCCCACATGCCACGTGCGATTGCGCGCTGGATGCACAGGATATTGACGGGGCCGACAGGTGCGGCCACAAGAATGCCGATGATAAGACCGACAGGCACCACCAGCGGGTTCGGCAAGAAAATCATCTTCGCCCTCCGCTGCGGATGATCGCAACATCAGTGTCTGCCGGATATGCAGTCATCCCTTCCGGCAACCACCCGACGCTCAGGGGATCACCATGATGTTTCAGAACCGGCGCGTGCTCCTTTTGGCAACCATTGCTCACACCCCCCTCGCTTCGCAGCCAGATCATGGCCCCCAACGCAAGTTCCTCCCCAAGTTGTGCCGCGGGTCCCCGCTGTCCACGCCGGCCCGCGCATTGGTAATCACACTGATGAGTCTTGTCCAATGCCTGGGCCCGGCAGCCCAGACCGGCGCCGAACAGCCGGCCCGAAACGAGACGAGCAAAGCGGCGGTTTCAACCAAGGCTGCCGTGACGCGTGTCGCCCTCCAGGACCTGCCCATCCCGGTCCAGGAGATGCGCGATGCCATTCTGATCGCCATCCATAGCGGCAGAATCGAGGACCTGCGCACCGCTATCGAATGGAACGAACTTCCCCCCGAGTTCGGTTTCTCCCGCGACCTCGATCCGATTGAACAATTCCGCAAGCTCTCACACGATGGGACGGGCCGCGAATTCCTGGCGATCCTTGCAAACCTGCTGACCGAACCGCCAGCCCAGCTGCCGATCGGCCCCGATCACGAAAACAACGGCGTTTATGTGTGGCCTTACCTGTCCGAACTGCCTCCGCAAAGTCTGACGCCAGCCGAGCAGGTGGATCTATATCGCCTTATGCCGGCTGCCGAAGCGACAGCCGTTATGAAGCGCGACAAATGGACGTGGTATCGCCTCGCAATTGGCTCTGATGGCACTTGGCATATCTTCTCAAACTAACTGGAGCGATCCATTTCCCAATCGCCAAATGATTGTATCAATGACAGGAATTATCTTTTGCCAGCCTTGTTTCACTCTCGAATTCAATTGTGAGTGTGGCGGATTTTCACTGGCTGATGACGCACTTGCCTTGATGCCTTAAGTGTGTTTGCTAACTTCAATCGCACAACATCTCCAGGAGCGTCTGAGCGTAGGCGTCCAGTAACAGAATAAGGGGCAAAGCTGATGATCAGGCTTTTGCTAGTGTCACTAGTTGCGGTCCTCCTCGCCGCGCCGATGCACGCCATTGCAGCGCCGGCAGATGGCTATTGGGGCGAATTGGCCGAGCAGAACAAGGCCAAGCGCGAGGCGAAGAAGAAGCCCTATGGATACGGCTACGGATATAGCGCCGGCAAGAAAACGGAACCCAGTAAACCGTCCTACGGCAAGAAAACCGCCAAAAAGTCCTACCAGAAATCACCCGACGTGATGAGCGGTGGTGCCAAGCCGTACATCGCACCGAAAAAGCCGTCGGTCGTGAATTTCTCGGGCGGCTACAAGAACGGCAGCATCGTTATCGATACTGCCGGCCGCCGGCTTTATTACGTGCTCTCCAAAGGCCGCGCCTACAGCTATCCGATCGCCGTCGGCAAGCCTGGCTTTTCATGGGCCGGTGTCAAGCATATTTCCAGCAAGAAGGACTGGCCCGACTGGCGGCCGCCGCCAGAAATGCGCAAGCGCAAGCCGGGCCTACCCAAACTTATGACGGGTGGACTCAATAATCCGCTCGGCGCAAAGGCTCTTTATTTGGGTTCCACGCTCTACCGGATTCACGGCACCAACAACGTCTCTTCGATTGGCACGGCATCGTCTTCCGGCTGCTTCCGCATGTCCAACAATCATGTCGCCCACCTCTCCAAGATTGCTGGCGTCGGCACCACCGTTCACGTCGTTCGCAGCCTCGGCAAGGGCTACGCTAAAACGTCGGCCGCCGGCTCTAACGGCTGATAGGCGGGACGCGACGACGCGCAAGAATGGCAACGAAACAACGGGCGGTTGCCATTGCAGGCAGCCGCCGCTTCTTTGTTCCGCGTCCTTGCAATCCCAAGGGTTGGCCCGACCAATGGCTGGCCTGATCAAGGGCTGGCCGGCAGCCGCACCGGCGGCACAAACATGCGGTTCGCGTTGCACAGTCGCCGCTGATCCTCATTTCTTCCGCACGACCGCGGATCGCCGTCCTTGTTCACGCAGATCCGCACTTCGCGCAGCCGGTTGCCCGCGCCTCCGCACGAAACGGCGATCATGTCATGTCCGAGGCCAAGCACCGGGTTGGCGGCGATGAACTCGTCGATCAGCGTATCTGGCGCGACCATCTGCGGCTTCGAAGGCAGCACATAACGCTGCGGCACCTTGATCCTGTGAAAGATACGGCTCGACAGCCCGAAATACTCTTCCGGCTTCAGCCCCGAACACGTCCCGTGCTTTTTGTACTGGTGGATGATGAGACCCGTCGACGGCATGATATCGAGCATGCCGTTGATGACGGGCTTGGGGACATACGGCTTGAAGTCGGTCCAACAGCGTTCCGGAAAGCCCTTCATGTGCTGCGGCCAGAGGCCGTGTAGAACGAAGGCGTAGGGCCGCCCGCCGGGCTTCGGCGAACATTGCGGATCGTTCCTCGCTTTGGTCGTGGGCTGCGAAGCGCAATGCGTCGGAGACCAGGACAGAACGAGCGTATAATAATCGAATTGTCCCGGCTTATTACCCTGGTCCGGGCGTCCACGATCATGGCTGCTGCTGCCGCCGTATCGCTGCGCCTGGACAATATCGCCAACGCCCGCGATCATGATCATGATGGCCATGGATAGGGCGCTCAGACCGGCGGGCATCCACTTCATCATTTCGTTGGGCTCCAGAATTATCCGCCTGCGTCGCAGCGTTCGAATGCCAACATACCGCTCAAAGCAGGCAAAGCAACCAAGCGACTGCAGCGGCACTGCAAAACTGCCTTGTCGAACCCGCACGACTGGCAGGCGACGACTGTCAGATTGCCGCCAGCTCCTGCAGAATGCGCGCCCAGCTGCGCGCACCCTTCCTGAAGCTCTTGAGGTTGTATTTTTCGTTCGGCGCATGGATGCGGTCGTCTTCGAGGCCGAACCCGACGAGCAGGCTGTCCATCCCCAACCGCGCCTTGAAATCGGTCACGATGGGGATCGAGGCCCCGCATCCCATCAGCACCGCCGGCTTGCCCCACTCCTCTTCGAGCGCCCTCGCCGCCGCCGCAATGGCTCGCGTGTCGGTGTCGAAACCTATCGCCGCCGAGCCGTGTCCGCCCTTGAATTCGATTGTGCAGTCCTCCGGAACCCGCGCCGCAAAATAGTCCTTGACCGCCGCAATGACGGCATCGGGTTCTTGGCCCGGAACCATCCGGCAGGTGATCTTGACGCTTGCCTGGGCCGGGATGATCGTCTTCGTCCCGGCGCCCTGATAGCCGCCTGTTATGCCGTTGAATTCCAGCGTTGGCCGCGACCACAACTGTTCGAGTGGCCCGTACTTATCTTCACCCGCCGGCTTCGACAGCCCAACCGCGCCGAGCGCGGCGGCAGCGTCGAATCCAATCTCCTGCCATTGCCGCAGCTGCTTTGCCGACGGTTTCTTGACGCCGTCGTAGAAGCCAGGGATCGTAATCCGGCCCTTGCCGTCGTGGATCGATCCGCAGATCTGGCTCAAAATGCGGATCGGATTGACGGCAAGTCCGCCATAGAGGCCCGAGTGCAGATCCCGGTTCGGACCGCCGATGATGACTTCGAGTCCGGCAAGTCCGCGCAACATCGTCGTGATGGCTGGCGTATCACGGTCCCACTGCCCCGTATCGCAGACGAGTACGAAATCCGCCGTCACCTTCTTTGCATGCTTTTTCAGGAAGCCCGGGAGCGACGGCGAACCGCACTCCTCTTCGCCTTCGAGCATCACGGACACGTTGACCGGCAATTCGCCCGCAACTTCTTTCCACGCCCGCGCGGCTTCGAAGAAGGTCATCAACTGGCCCTTGTTGTCCTCCGCGCCGCGCGCGACGATGACCTTGCCGTTGCCTTTCTCGTTGGCAATGCGCGGCTCGAACGGCGGCGTCTTCCACAACTCCAGCGGATCGGGCGGCTGCACGTCGTAATGCCCGTAGAACAGCACGTGCGGCTTTGCGGCGTCGCGCTTATCGCGGTCCTGTGCGACGACCATCGGATGTCCGCTCGTCGCGATCACCTGCGCGGCGAAGCCGATGTCGTTCAGCGTCCTCGCACACCAGTCGGCGGCACGCTGACAGTCAGGCGCAAAGGCCGGGTCGGTTGAAACGCTTGGTATAGCCAGCAGTTCGAAAAGGCGGGCAAGGCTCTCTTCATTGGCGGCATCGATCCGCTTCAGCACTTGAGGGAGGTGTGATGTCATGAGATCCGGTGGCGCTTGAATGGGCGGTAGGTATCGGCGGGAAATTGCAGCACGCGGCAGACTGTCGGAACTGGAGTTCCTTTGTCAAAGGCTTCTTAGTCATTTCTCCAGTGCTTCGAAGTGCCAACTGTCGCATAAGCTTGATGGCTGTTATGCCCCTGGTGTTCTGGATCAGACGCGTGACTCCGGGCGCAGGTCGTCAAGCCTCTGTGATCCTGAACAATAGCATAAAGTTAATTAGTGGTCCGGCGAAGACGGTTGGGAACCAACTCTCGGAATCGGAACACGAGCATCACTTCCGAAGGCTTGCCCTCGCCGCGAGCCTTGCCACCGACCGATTGGAGCGTGCCATGGCCGAAACCTCGATCAACACCCCTGGCAAACGCGTCTACCTGTTCGCGGCAGGCGTCACCGAAGGCGGCGCCGAAATGCGTAACCTTCTCGGTGGCAAGGGCGCCAACCTGGCCGAGATGTCCAACCTCGGACTACCCGTGCCCCCCGGCTTCACCATCACGACTGAAGTCTGCACGGACTATTACGAGAATGGTGCGAAGCTGCCCGAAGGGCTGAGGGCCGAAATCGACGCCGCGATGGACAAGGTTGGAGCCGCCGTCGGCGCGAAATTCGGCGACAAGGACAATCCTCTCCTCGTCGCCGTGCGCTCCGGAGGCCGCGCCTCCATGCCCGGCATGATGGACACCATCCTCAACCTCGGTCTCAACGATGAAACCGTCGAGGGCCTCGCCCGACGTGCGCGTGACGAACGCTTTGCCTACGACAGCTACCGCCGCTTCATCCAGATGTATTCGTCGGTCGTCCTTGGCGTCAGCCACGGCATCTTCGAGGACATCCTCGACAACTACAAGAACCTCAACGCTGTCTCCTCGGACACCGAGCTCGAAGCCGACGACTGGAAGGATATCATCGGCCAATACAAGAAAGCCGTTGAAAATGCGCTGAAGGAGCCCTTCCCAGAGGACACCGGCGAGCAGCTTTGGGGCGCCATCGGCGCCGTGTTCGGCTCCTGGCAGACGCAGCGTGCGAAGACCTACCGCAAGCTCAATCAGATCCCCGACAGCTGGGGCACCGCCGTCAACGTGCAGGCGATGGTCTTCGGCAACATGGGAGAGACGAGCGCAACCGGCGTCGCCTTCACGCGCAACCCCTCGACGGGAGCCAAGGAGATCTACGGCGAATATCTCGTCAATGCGCAGGGCGAGGATGTCGTCGCCGGCATCCGCACGCCGCAACCGCTGACCGAACGCGCGCGCATCGAGGCGCAGGAGACGCTGCCATCACTCGAAGCGTTGATGCCCGACGCCTTCAACGAGCTTATCGAGATCTTCGGCCGCCTCGAAGCCCACTACCGCGACATGCAGGACATCGAGTTCACGATCCAGGAAGGCAAGCTCTACATGCTGCAGACGCGCTCGGGAAAGCGCACCACCGAAGCCGGTCTCGGCATCGCCATCGCTATGGCCGAGGAAGGCGTTATCAGCAAAGAGGAAGCCATACTTCGCGTCTCGCCATCGGGCATCGATCAGCTTCTCCATCCGCGCATCGACGAGAACGCCGAGAAAACCGTCCTGACAATCGGGCTCCCCGCTTCGCCTGGTGCGGCCGCAGGCGAGATCGTATTCCACGCCGATGACGCCGAGAAGCTTAGATCGCAGGGCAAGTCTGTCATTCTCGTTCGCGTCGAAACCAGCCCCGAAGACATTCACGGCATGCACGCAGCAGCCGGCATTCTTACCGCCCGCGGCGGCATGACGAGCCACGCCGCCGTCGTCGCGCGCGGCATGGGCCGACCTTGCGTCTCAGGTGCCGGGGCGCTTCGCATCGACGCCAAGGCCGGCACCATGACGATCGCCGGAAGGGTATTCAAGGCAGGCGAAACCATCACCATCGACGGTTCGACAGGCCAGGTCATCGAAGGCCTCGCCGCCATGCGCCAGCCGGAATTATCCGGCGCATTCGGCAAGCTGATGGGCTGGGCGGACGAATTCAGGACGCTCGGCGTTCGCGCCAACGCCGACAATGGACAGGACGCCAGACAGGCGCGCGAGTTCGGTGCCGAAGGCATCGGCCTGTGCCGCACCGAACACATGTTCTTCGACCACGACCGCATCCTCGCAATGCGTGAGATGATCTGCTCGCAAACCGAGAGCGGGCGCCGCGCGGCCCTCGCCAGGATTCTGCCGATGCAGCGCGCCGACTTCGTGGAACTTTTCGATATCATGGCGGGCCTGCCGGTCACGATCCGCCTGCTCGATCCGCCGCTGCACGAGTTTCTGCCGCACGAAGACGAGGACATCGCTGAAGTCGCCGAAGCCCTTGGGATAGAGACGGCGATGCTCAAGGCGCGCATTGGCGAACTGGCCGAATTCAACCCCATGCTCGGCTTCCGGGGCTGCCGGCTCGGGATCCGATATCCCGAGATCACCGAAATGCAGGCGCGTGCGATTTTCGAAGCCGCTGTTCATGCCGGCAGGAAATCCGGCAAGCCCGTACATCCCGAAGTGATGATTCCGCTCGTCATCTACCGAAAGGAATTCGATATCCTCGCCGACGTCATCCGACAGGCCGCCGCCGCTGTCGAAGAAGAGACCGGCGAGAAACTAGAGTACGACATCGGCACCATGGTGGAACTGCCACGCTGTGCATTGAAAGCCGGCGAAATCGCCGAAGGCGACCTTGGTGCGGAGTTCTTCTCCTTCGGCACCAACGACCTGACGCAGACCTGCCTTGGCCTATCGCGCGACGACGCCGGTCCCATCCTCCAGACCTACATCGAGAAGAAGATATTCGACATCGACCCCTTCGTGTCGATTGACATATCGGGAGTCGGCGAACTCGTCGAGATCGGCACCGAACGCGGCCGCCGCGCAAAACCGGGTCTCAAGATCGGGATCTGCGGAGAACATGGCGGCGATCCGGATTCGGTTGCCTTCTGTCACCGCACCGCGCTCGACTATGTGTCTTGTTCGCCCTACCGGGTGCCGATCGCCCGTCTCGCCGCGGCCCAGGCTGCCCTGCGCGAAAAACTAGCCCGTCGCGCCTAAATCGCATCATAGCCGCAACCTCGTTCAATTTAGGCGCGACATGAGGGCCACTAGCAACATCAATGACTTAGTGGGGCGTTTATCACGCCATAATTGACACCGGCCTCGCCGCACCGCGGTCAATTAAGGCGCGACGCCTCACTAGAACGATAGAGTAGCTAGTTTTCCCTCCGGTTAAAGATCGCATCGGCGGCTCCGCGCTCCCGGCGCGACTTCTGGATGCGCCGTTTCAAAGCGTCCCTGAACCGCAGGGCGATCTCGTCGTCCCGATCGGGAAGCGCGCAATCCATGTCATGCACCGTGAAGCGCAGGCTTCCCTCAGCGGTGCGCTCACCCGAGATGGTGAACGCATTGCCGCCGATCTGAACGGTTTTGTCCGATCTGTCGCAACCCATGAAGCTTAATCTGCCTGCCTCGCATGTCCGGAGTTGGAAAATCGCGGCTGGACGGCTCCCCGACAATCCCGTTCATCAGAAAATCAGTCTTCGTGACCTTGCCCTTCAACTGGGCTCGACGGGGGCGAATTAGCCCCTCGATAATGGTCGATCTATACCAGAATAAAATGAATGTTATTCGCTGACGCAGACACGGCTCGCAGGCCTACAGTCGCCTCCGGTACCGCCAAAATCACAGCATTCCGTACCAGCGCCCCCCGGTACCAGTGCCCTCAGTACCAGTGCTTGTCTTCCTCATCGAGACTGGGGCGCTTCGGGCGCGGCCCCTCGATATGCGGCAGCAGGATCAACACGATAAGCACTGGAGGAACCAGAAAGCACCAGCCCATCCAGAAGGAATAGTCACGGTTCTTGTAGCCTGCGAGACCGCCGGCAATAACCGACGATAAGATCGCCGTCACGCCCCATACGGCAATCCAGGTCATTGCGGTCATTGCAACTGTCCTAACTTTCCCGGCAGCCAACCGTTACTGATTTCCTACAACATCCCGGTCTCAGATGGCGTGCAATTGTGGCAAACACAAGCGCTTCAGGTCAAACGGCTTAACCGGCCACCCTCAGCGACCAGCGGATTCGAAATCGAGGCCGAGATCGAGCACCGGGGCCGAATGGGTCAGCCCGCCGACCGAAATCAGGTCGACGCCGGTTTCTGCGATGGCCCCGACGGAGTCGAGGCTGACCCCTCCCGAGGCCTCCAACAGCACCCGGCCATCGGTCATGGCCACCGCCTGCCGAAGCTCCCCGAGGGTCATGTTGTCGAGGAGCACCGCATCGGGACCGAGCGCCAGCACGTCGCGAAGCTGATCGAGGGTATCGACTTCTACCTCGATTTTCACCAGGTGGCCCGCATGCGCCCGTGCCGCTTTGACGGCCTGTGCAGCTCCGCCGGCAGCAACGATGTGGTTGTCCTTGATGAGGATCGCATCGAACAAGCCGGTGCGGTGATTGCCGCCGCCACCGCACCGCACCGCATATTTCTCGAAGGCCCGCAACCCCGGCGTCGTTTTGCGAGTGTCGACGATTGCCGCGTCGGTCCCCGCAACGGCATCCACATACGCCCGAGTCAGGGTCGCGATCCCGCTCATGCGCCCCATGAAGTTCAAGGCAACCCGTTCGGCTGTGAGGATGGCACGCGCGCTGCCGGAGATGCTGGCGATTTTCGTGCCGGGCGTGACGGCCGCGCCGTCGCGAACGTGCGCCTTGAAGTCAACTGCATCGTCGAGCGCACGAAATGCAGCTTCCGCGAGCACCAATCCGCTGACCACGCCGTCCTTGCGTGCAGAAATCACCGCAAGAGCTGTAGCCGCCGCCCCAACCGTCGCATCGGTCGTGATGTCACCGGCAAGTCCGAGGTCTTCGGCCAGCGCACTTGCGACGGCCTTGTCTATCAGCCCGCGCGGCAGACTGGGAAGATTGAGCTTCGCGCCACCGGCTGACGTCACGGCGTCACCGCCGGCGTCGCGGCACTCGCAGCATCGCTGATGGCTTCGTCCGGGTTGGTCAACTGGCTGAGCGCGTTGATCTCGGCGAGCGTCAGCAACGAGTGCTTGGCAGGCTTGCCGCCAGCCGGGCAATCGCTTCTGAAATGGGCGCCGCGGCTTTCGCGACGCATCAGTGCGGCACCGGCAATGAACCTCGCGGCAAGCGCCATGTTGGAAAGAATTGTATCGCCCCCGGCGGCACGCTCGATTTGCGTCAGCGCGTTGAATGCGCGGCGCAGGCCCGCCCGGTCGCGAACGACACCGACGTCCCGGCTCATGGTGCGGCGGATATCGTCCAGCAAG
>LOEV01000119.1 GCA_001516065.1 Alphaproteobacteria bacterium BRH_c36 | reverse complement strand
GGCGATCCCCGCGTTGTTCCCGCCGGTCTTCGCCGACGGCGAGATGCTGGTCGACGGCTGTCTCATCGACAATGTGCCGCTCGCTCCCATGCGCGAATTGAAGCGCGGCCCCAATATTGTGCTTGACCTGGCCGTCCCAGAACTTGGACGCTGCGAGATCGACACATCGACGCTGCCTGCACGCGCGAAACTGGTGCGCCAGTTGATGGCGCGCGGAGGCAAGCCGCCGCCGCAAGCTCCAGGCCCGCAGGCGGTGCTGCTGAGAAGCCTGCTGCGTGAGACCCGCAACGTCGAGGATGAACTGGAGCCCGGCGATCTGCTGCTGTCGTTTCCTGTCCCCGAAGGTGCCAACGTCCTCGATTGGACCAACCACCGCGAACTGCGCTGGGCGGCCTACGACTTTGTCCGCGAGAAGTTGAAGTCAGCTTCAAGTTAAAGCAGAAGATCCCCCGCCCAATGCGCGCGAGGACTGCTCAAGCCCTCGGACTGGCAGACGTTCACACCCCACTGCCTCAAACATCCAGGTCCGTCGCGAACGCGGCATTCTCCTGAATAAACCGGAACCGCGCTTCCGGCTTCGAACCCATCAGCGCGTTGATCGCGTCAGTGACTTCGGCGCGCTCGTCTTCGGCGATCTCGACGCGCAATAATGTGCGCGTGTCCGGATTCATCGTCGTCTCTTTGAGCTGCGCCGCGCTCATTTCGCCGAGGCCTTTGAAGCGGCTGACCTCGATTTTGGCGTTCGCCTTGAACTCGGACTTCTCTAATTCGGCGCGGTGCGCTTCATCACGCGCATAAACCGACTTCGCCCCATGCGTCAGTTTGAACAGAGGCGGCACCGCGAGAAACAGGTGACCGTTGTCGATCAGGCCCGGCATCTGCTGGTAAAAGAACGTGATCAGCAGTGAGGCGATGTGCGCGCCGTCGACGTCGGCGTCCGTCATGACAATGACGCGCTCGTAGCGCAGTTCGGAATCGTTGTAGTGCTTGCCGATGCCGACCCCCAGCGCCTGCACCAGATCGGACAGCTGCTGGTTTTGTTGCAGCTTGGCCGCCGTCGCGTTGGCCACGTTGAGGATCTTGCCTCTGAGCGGCAACACGGCCTGCGTTTCGCGCCGCCGCGCGCTCTTCGCCGATCCGCCAGCCGAATCGCCTTCGACGATGAAGATCTCGGTACCCGCAGCGGAACGGATGGTGCAGTCAGACAGTTTGCCTGGAAGTCGCAGTTTGCGCGTTGCCGACTGCCGGCTGACTTCCTTTTCACGGCGCCGCCGCAGCCGGTCCTCAGCCTGCTCGATGGTCCATTCGAGAAGCTTCGTTGCCTGCTGCGGTCGGTCGGCAAGCCAGTGGTCGAAAGCATCGCGCACCGTGTTCTCGACGATGCGCTGGGCTTCGACGGTCGCAAGTTTGTCCTTCGTCTGGCCTTGGAATTCGGGTTCGCGGATGAACACCGACAGCATGGATGCAGCCGTCCCCATCGTGTCTTCGGCGGTGATCTGGGCGGCCTTCTTGTTGCCGGTCAGTTCGCCGTAATTGCGAAGGCCCTTGGTCAAAGCCTGGCGCAGGCCGTTCTCGTGCGTGCCGCCTTCGCCGGTCGGGATCGTGTTGCAGTATGAGCGCGAGAATCCGTCTGCGTTGCTGATCCAGGCGACCGCCCATTCGACCGAGCCGTGCCCGCCCTCTTTTTCCACGCGCCCGGCGAACGGTTCGCTCGCAACCTGTGTCGAGCCGTTGATCGTCTCCGCGAGATAGTCCTTCAACCCGCCGGGGAAATGGAACACCGCTTCGGCTGGCGTATCGCCCGTGGTGATGGTGGGATCGCACGACCAGCGGATTTCCACGCCACCGAACAGATAGGCTTTCGAGCGCGCCATCGTGAACAGCCGCGCCGGCTTGAACGTTGCGCCTTTGCCAAAAATCTGCTCGTCAGGGTGGAAGCGGATCTTCGTCCCGCGCCGGTTCTTGATCGCCCCGAGCTTTTCGAGTTTGCCCTGCGGCGCCCCGCGCGAGAAGCACATGCGGTAGAGCTGCTGGCCGCGCGCCACTTCCACCTCGACATCGTCCGACAAGGCGTTGACGACGGAGACGCCGACGCCGTGCAGGCCACCGGAGGTCTGGTAGGCTTTGCCGTCGAATTTGCCGCCGGAGTGCAGCGTCGTCATGATGACTTCGAGTGCCGACTTTGTTTTGAATTTGGGATGCGAGTCGACCGGGATGCCGCGGCCATTGTCGGCGACCGTCAGATAACCGTCGGCACCCAGATGCACCTCGATCCAGTCCGCGTGCCCGGCCACCGCTTCGTCCATCGAGTTGTCGATGACTTCGGCGAACAGATGATGCAGCGCCTTCTCGTCGGTGCCGCCGATATACATGCCAGGTCGCCGCCGGACAGGTTCGAGACCCTCCAGGACCTCGATGTCGGCGGCGGTGTAAGCGTCTTCCGCGCCGACAGGCTTGCGGCTGCGGGGAGGTGTTTTTGTGGTCAATGTCTTAATCGGGGTTGCGAAAAGATCGCTGGGTTGCGGTTTTGCCATTCGCTTCTGTCCCGCTTCGGTTCTTTCACGCTGGCGTCTTTCAGGCCGACGCGGGACAACTGGCAGAGAGCCAATGCGAATCTATTGTTCGAGTTTTCAGACGCCTGGGTGCCACGTGGTGAGCATCCTTGGCAAGGCCTTGACGGACACGGTTCGCGCGTATTCTGAATTGCCGCCGGACTTCTTTTGCGTTGCAGCGGCTCGATATTGTCACAACGCCACCGCGACATTGTCGATCAGCCGCGTACGCCCCAGCCATGCCGCACCGAGAACGCGCCCCGGCCGGCCCGCGTCGACGTCGAAAGGCTCCAGGGTTTGCGCATCGCGCACTTCGACATAGTCGACTTTCGCGAATCCGAGCGTCAGGAGCCGCATTTGCGCCGCCGCTTTCAGGTGCGCGATACTAGCCCCGCTGGCCGCCGCATGGGCGACCTCGTTCAAAACGAGGTTGAGGTTCGGTGCGACCGCCCGTTCGGACTCGCTCAAATAGGCGTTGCGCGAGGATAGCGCCAGTCCGTCCTTCTCGCGAACCGTCTGAACGCCCACGACTTCGACGTTCATATCGAGATCGCGCGCCAGCTGCCTGACGACGATGAACTGTTGATAGTCCTTTTCCCCGAACACCGCCAAATCCGGCCGCACCTGGTTGAAAAGCTTGGCGACGACCGTTGCGACTCCGCCGAAGAAATGCGGCCGGAAGTCCGTTTCGAGGCCGGCAGCCGCGCTCCCCGGCCTGACACCGGTCGAGAACCCGCCGGGGTACATTTCGTCGACGCTCGGCGCCCATACTAGATCGACGCCGAGGGCGCTTAGCTGTTTCAGGTCTGACTCTTCGCCGCGCGGATAGCGTTCGAGATCCTCGTTCGGAGCGAACTGCGTCGGGTTGACGAAGATGGACACGACCGTGCGATCCGCTCTCGATTTGGCTTTTTCCACAAGCGCGTTGTGACCTTCGTGCAGCGCCCCCATTGTCGGCACCAGCGCGATTTTCTCGCCCTTCGCGCGCCACGCCGCTGTCACCTTGCGCAGATCGCCCCCCGTCCGCGCAATCTCCGGTTTCGCGGCGCGGGCCTTCGAGGCAGCCGGTTTCCCGGGACTTTTCGCGACAGCCTTGGCAGCGGGTTTCGATTTGCCCGGTGTCTGGGCCGATGTCCGGGCCGGTGTCTTTGCCGTCGCGCTGGACTTGCCGGCAGCGGCCTTGCCGCCTTTTGCGGCAGACTTTTTGCGCGGTGCGGGTTTGCCTTCGGGGCGTTTGGGCGTTTCGGCCACGTCAATTTCTCCTGGTTTGGGGACTCGCTATGCTGTGGTGCACACCTAATATGATAATGATGAGCCTGTCTTTGAGTCGTCTGTGTTGATTGCAGAAAACCGAAGGGACGACATGGCCGCCGTGGACGATACAGATCTGGATGATTTCGAGCCGTTCGTGCGCGGCCTCGACGCCGGGCCTGCGCGCGATGAGTTTGCAGATTACCACCTGATCGACGAGAATCGTCTTGTGGCAGGACTGACCGAGCGCGCAGTTTATACCGAGGCCGAACGTCGCCGCACCGGCGAAATCGCCCGTCAGTTGATTCATGCCGCCCGTTCCAGCCGCCACGAATACGCTGGCGTCGACGCTTTCATGCGCGAATACGACCTCTCCAGCGAAGAGGGCGTGATTCTCATGTGCCTGGCCGAATCCCTGCTGCGCATCCCCGATTCGGAAACCGCCGACCAGCTCATCGCCGAGCGCATCGGCCAGGGCGCCTGGGACAAGCACTTGGGTCACTCCGACAGCCTGTTCGTCAACGCTTCGACGTGGGGACTGCTCCTCACCGGCCACATTGTCAAGTTGAACGCCCCCGGCAAGATCAGAGCCGTCGACGCCTTGAAGCGTCTCGTCGTCCGCTCCGGCGAACCCGTCATCCGCCAGGCCATGAAGCAGGCGGTCCGCCTGCTCGGCGATCAGTTCGTCTTCGGCCGCTCTATCCAGGACGCGCTGAAGCGTGCACAAGATTACGAGCAGCGCGGCTATCTGTTCTCTTACGACATGCTCGGCGAAGCCGCCCGTACGCATGCCGACGCCGACCGCTATGCGACCCGCTACATGGACGCGCTGATGGCGATCGCGCGTTCAGCGGGTCCGTTGATGACCAAGCACCCCGACGCGCTGATGCGCCGGCCGGGGCTGTCGATCAAGCTTTCGGCTCTGCACCCCCGCTTTGAAGCGGGTAAGGAGTTCCGCCTTGCCAGCGAGCTGATGCCGACGCTGACCAAGCTTCTCCGCGCCGCCTGCGCGCAAGGCATCCCCGTCACCCTCGATGCCGAGGAGCAGGACCGCATGGATCTGCTGGCGGCGGTGTTCGCGCACGCCTATATGAACCCGGCTCTGAACAACTGGCACGGTCTGGGCATCGCCGTGCAAGCCTATTCAAAGCGCGCCATCCCGATGCTGCGCTGGCTGCGCCAGCTCGCCGAGCGCAAGGGCAAGCGTATCCCCGTCCGCCTCGTCAAGGGCGCCTATTGGGACAGCGAGATCAAGTGGGCTCAGGAGCGGGGTCTCGAAAACTATCCCGTCTTCACCCGCAAGCTGCACACTGACGTATCCTACCTCGCCTGCGTTCGTATGCTGCAATCCGACCGCAAGGCGTTCTTCCCGAGCTATGCGACGCACAACGCGCACACTCTTGCCGCAGCCTACGTCGCCACCGGCAACCACCCCTACGAGTTCCAGCGCCTGCACGGCATGGGCGAAGCCCTCTATGATGCCGTTGTTGGTCCCGACAAGCTCGCCATCCCCTGCCGCGTCTACGCGCCCGTCGGGGGGCATGAGGATCTTCTACCCTATCTCGTCCGCCGCCTGCTGGAAAATGGCGCCAATACGTCGTTTGTGAATCGCCTCGCCCATGATGACGGCCCAGTGTCCGAACTCGTCCGCGATCCGATTCTGGCCGTCGAGCAGGAGCGCGCCACCGGCACCGACGCGCTCACGATTCCGCGCCCGCGCGACATTCATCTGCCTGCGCGCCGCGCCAGCGCCGGGCTTGCCTTGTCGGAGCCCGCCGTCAGGAACGGACTCTACGCAGCAATGGACGAAGCGTTGGCTGAGCCGTTTTCCGCCGCCCCGATCGTCGCTGGAGAGGCACGCATCGGCCCCAATGGCGGCGAGTTCCAGTTTCTGCCGCACGACCGCCGCCAACGCCTCGGCAAGGTCACCCATAGCCGGATCGAGGATGTCCATGACGCAGTCACGGCCGCGGCAGCCTTTGCCCATGGCTGGGAGACGACACCGGCCTCCGAGCGTGCTGCGCTTCTGGAGCGCACCGCGGAATTCTTCGAACGCGATCGCGCCCGCCTGATGGCGCTCATCATCCGCGAGAGCGGCAAGACGCTAACCGCTGCCCACGACGAAATCCGCGAGGCGGTCGATTTCCTGCGCTATTATGCGAGCGAATCCCGGCGTCTGTTCACGGCTCCCGTTGCCCTCAATAGCCCGACGGGTGAAACCAACACGCTGATGTTGCGTGGCCGCGGCGTCTTCGCTTCGATCTGCCCGTGGAACTTCCCTGTCGCGATTTTCACCGGCCAGGCCGCAGCTGCCATCGCAGCGGGCAATCCGGTGATCGCCAAGCCCGCCGAACAGACGCCGCTGACAGCCTTTGCCGCCGTCGAACTCTTCATCGAAGCCGGACTGCCGCACGCTGTTCTGCAGCTTCTTCCAGGCGACGGCGCAATCGGCGAGGCCCTCGTCCGCGACCCACGGGTCGCCGGCGTTGTCTTCACCGGCTCGACGGAGACCGCCTGGGCGATCCAGCGCACGCTGGCCGAGCGCCGCGGACCGATTGTTCCTTTCATTGCCGAGACGGCGGGCATCAATGCCATGATCGCCGACTCCACCTCGCTGCCCGAACAGGTAGTCCGCGACGTCGTCCGCTCGGCTTTCGACAGCGCCGGACAGAGGTGTTCGGCAACGCGGGTTCTGTTCCTTCACGACGATATCGCCGCGCAGACGATTTCGATGCTGGCCGGCGCCGTCACCGCGCTCGAAATCGGCGACCCGATGGATTTCGCAACCGACATCGGCCCGGTCATCGACGAAGTTTCCCAGGATCAGCTCGACGCCCACAAGCTCGCGATGAACCGCACCTGCCGCGAAATCGTCGACTGCCCGCTGCCGGAAGCCTGCCGCAACGGCTCCTACGTGACGCCCGCGGCCTACGAGATCGAGTCGCTCGACGTGTTGAAACGTGAGACTTTCGGCCCCGTCCTTCATGTCGTCCGGTATGCCCCGGGCCACCTCGACCGCGTCGTCGCGGCGATCAACGACAAGGGCTACGGCCTGACGCTGGGTCTGCACAGCCGCATTCTCGGTGTCGCCGACTACGTTGCAAAGAATGCCCGCGTCGGCAATCTCTACGTCAACCGCAACCAGATCGGAGCAATGGTCGGCGTGCAGCCGTTCGGCGGCGAGGGGCTGTCGGGAACCGGCCCGAAAGCCGGTGGTCCCAATTATCTGATGCGCTTTGCAACTGAACGTGTACGAACCACCGACGTTACTGCGACCGGAGGCAACCTCGATCTTCTGCGCGCCGCCGTCGAGGAGCCCCAGCCGCCCGGCGCCGATTAAGTGGCTGGACCGTCTGACGTTCGTTGGCAATTTGAAGGTTGCACCATCTTGTTGCCGTCGCCATCTTTGTGCACTGGCTGACGCGCTATGGCCCAGGAGATGCGATGTCTTCGAAGAAGGACGATCAGGATCGGCGCAGGATCGCTGACGCGGAGGCACCCGTGCGTCCACAGGATGCTGGCCATGCGTACCAGTCACCGGCAATGCGAACGGACGCGCCGCCCGCCGACAGCCGCTCCAGTACCGATGAAATTGCCGACTTCCTTGCCAAGGTGAAGTCGCTTGGACCCCGAACGGGGCCGGGAGCCGGCCGCCTGATCTTCGCCATGGACGCTACCATGAGCCGCCAGCCCACCTGGGACATGGCGCTGGGCCTGCAGTCGGAAATGTTTGCAGCCGTCCGCGATGTCGGCGGTCTCGACGTGCAGCTCATCTATTTTCGCGGTTTTGGCGAATGCCGCGCATCCAAGTGGGTATCGAACCCGATGGCCCTGCAGCGCCTCATGACCGGGATCACTTGCCAGGGCGGGCAAACCCAGATTGGCAAGGTGCTCACCCATGCCCGCAGCGAAGCCGGCAAGGGCAAGGTCGATGCCCTCGTCTATGTCGGCGACGCCATGGAGGAGAATATCGACACGCTGTGTGCGCGCGCTGGCGAACTGGGACTGCTTGGTGTTCCGATGTTTCTTTTCCAGGAAGGCCATCACGGCGTCGCCGAACACTCGTTCAAGGAACTTGCCCGCCTGACAAAGGGCGCATGGTGCCGTTTCGACGCAGGTTCGGCCGCCCAGCTGCGCGAACTTCTGACCGCTGTCGCTGTATACGCCTCGGGCGGACGTGAAGCGCTGCGGCGGCTGGCTTCGGGGCGTGGCCCGAGGCTTCTGCTGGAACAGCTCGAGCGAAAGCCCTGAGTGGGACGGTTTCGTCATAAACTGGCCCGGCGAGCGCAAGATCGGGTAGGATCGGACGCCTGAAACTATTCCCGCTGCGAAAAATCGCCAAAGAGAGCCGACGCGCTGATATGCAATTTCTGTTGATCGGTCTGGTGCTGCTCGCAGTCGTCATCCTGGCGGTGCATGGCTTGAGGCGGGCAAATTCCCGGCAGCTCGTCCGCCAGCTGCAGCTGGCAGGTGGTGGCGTCCTGACGCTGGCCGCTGCCGTGCTGATGACGCGCGGGTCAGCCGCGGTGGCTATCCCGCTCGCCGCCCTCGGCATGTACCTGATGTCGAAGGGCTCGCTTTCAGGCCCCACCCCGATGCCGGGGCAGTCCTCTGAAGTCAAGACCGATTACCTGGAAATGCAACTCGACCACGAAACCGGTGACATCCGCGGCCGCGTCATCAAGGGTATCTTCGAGGGCCGCCGTATCGAGCGGCTGAAACCGGCCGAACTGGCGCTACTCTGGCAGGACGTTCGTGTCGACGACGCCGCTTCCGCCCAGCTCATCGAGGCCTATCTCGACCGTGTCCACCCGACATGGCGCGATGACATCGAGCGCGGCGAGAAGGAGATGGCTGGCCCCGATGGCCGTATGACCAAACAGGAAGCCTATGAAATCCTGGGGCTGAAGCCGGGCGTTGGCGTCGAGGAAATCCGCCGCGCCCATAAAGAACTGATTCTGAAGCTGCATCCCGATCGCGGCGGCTCGACCTACCTTGCCGCCAAGATCAACGAAGCCAAGACGGTGCTGCTCGGCGGAAATTGAAGTGAGACCCATCCAGGCGCCGGATTTGGGGGCAATAAAAGGATTGATGGGCGTCCAGCCCAACACCGGCTTGCCGAGTGTTGGCCCCAAAAAGGCGCAAACAAAAAAGGCTATTGTGAACGCGTCACGAAGCAGTCGATGGAACGGCGGCGCAGTTCCGTGCAGGCTGCCGTTGCGGCGTTCGACTCGAAACCGGCAAAGCGCGCCCGGTAGATCGTCCGCGCCCCCTTGGCGACCGTCTCCGTACGCTGGTCATACCCGGTCAGGATCTGATCGGCCCGCTGGGCCACCGCTCTGAGTTGCGCTTCGGCCTCCTGCTGGCTGGAGAAGGCGCCGACCTGGATGATATACGAGCCACGCACGGATTCGACCTGCTGTTGCTGTCCGCCCTCGTCGGCGGCGGATCCTTGCTCGGGGCCGCGCGACACATCGGCAATTCCACTGTTGGCAAGCAGCGCTGCAAGCTGGTCCTGAAGCGTCCCCGGCGCTCGCCCGCGGTCGGCTGCAACAGGCTGCGGCGCCGCCGGAGCGGGGGGGATGATCTCCGGGGCCGGAGAGCGCAGGAAATCGTGTCGTCGCACCTTTGCGATCCGCACCGTCTGGCGGGGCTCTGGTGGAGGATCGGCGCGCCCGACCTCGATCGCCTGGTCGATGACCGGCTTCTGGGTGGGGAGTGAGGGACGCAGCACCGGGCGCGGCTTGGCAATGAGTAGCGGCTTGCGGGTCTTGCGGGTGGAAGCCTGTTTCAGGGCCCGCGCGATGATCGAGCGCATGTGCGTGTTGCGCGACCGGGCCGTCTTGCCGCCGAAGACGACTGCAATCACATGCTTGCCGTCGCGCTTCACCGAGCTGACGAGATTGAACCCCGACGCGCGGATGTAGCCGGTTTTGATGCCATCGACGCCCTGCACCGTGCCGAGCAGTGTGTTATGGTTTTTGTAGGTCTTGCCGCCGTAGGAGAAGTAACGCGTCGCGAACAGTTTGTAGTGTTCGGGGAAATCGTCCTGCAGCCTCATGGCCAGAGTGACCATGTCGCGCGCCGTCGTCACCTGACCGTCGTCGGGCAGCCCCGAAGCATTCTTGAAGACGGTATTCTTCATGCCGATTTCGCGGGCCCTCTTGGTCATCAGCCGGGCGAAGGCTTCTTCCGATCCGGCGATCTTTTCGGCGATGGCAACGGCAACATCGTTAGCGCTTTTGGTCACGAGCGCCTTGATGGCATCGATCAAGCGGATTTTGTCGCCGACTTCGAAGCCAAGCTTGGAGGGCGGTTGTGCGGCCGCCTGCGCGCTGACCGGGATCGTGCTATCAAGGCTCAACCGGTTCTTATCGATCAGATCGAAAGCCATGTAGAGCGTCATGATCTTGGTCAGCGACGCGGGATAGCGGGTGTCGCTGGCGAACGTTTCAAACAGCGTATCGCCGGTATTGGCATCATAGGCAATCGAGGCATATTTCGCTTGCTTGGCATCGGCGGCCTGCGCCGGCCCCGCGCAAATGACCACGACCGCGGCCAGCGACAGCATCCAGCCCGCAACCGCCCCGACGCATGCCGTGACGACAGGCGCGAAGCGCTTGAAGCAGTCTCTGTCTGTCGTCGTCATGGCGGCTAATGCGTCTTTCAGGAGAGCGTGCCCGTACCGGTTGCGCCGAAAGCGCAAAACCTCAGTCCTTGAGACCATCCCATCTTGACGTCTTTACGGCGTTCCTGTCGAAACGTGCTGCACGCGCACAAATTACCAGCTCAGTTCAACCACGGGCGTGGTTAAGAAATCGTCCACCTGCGCCATTTTGCAGCTATTGTGCAATGCAGCAAAATCTGCTTGGATGACCTCAGTGCATCAGACAGGGACTTTTGAGTCGTGATGTTCCCGAGGCCCGCCGCGAACGGGCACGTGCCTCGCCAGGCAACAAGCTATCAGGAGATAAAAACCATGGACTTCAATCCGATGAAGGGCTTCGAATCGCCAAAAGGCTTCGAGGAATTCCAGAAACTCAGCCAGCAGAACGCCGAAGCTTCCATGAAGCTCTTGGGCGAATGGAGCAAGGGCTGGCAGGCCATCGCCGCCGAAATGACTGATTTTACCCGCCGCTCCTTTGAAGAGTCGACGGCCACTTTTGAAAAGCTGATGGCCGCCAAATCGCTCGAACAGGCCTTCGAGATCCAGTCGAGCTTCGCCAAGCGCTCATATGATGAGTACATGCACCAGATGACGAAGGTCGGCGGCATGTATGCAAACCTCGCCAAGGACGCAACAAAGCCGATCGAAAAGGCTTTCCAGTTCAACAACTGAAACGGGTAAGGCTGGCTGACCGCACAGGCTGCAAAATCACGGTTGGCCGTGTGCGGCGTTCGCCCTGCGCCAAACCTTTCG
>LOEV01000118.1 GCA_001516065.1 Alphaproteobacteria bacterium BRH_c36 | reverse complement strand
CGATCCTCGGTCGGGATCGTCTGCCGCGTCAGCCGTTCGATGGCGCGCAGGAGATCGCGCTCGGCGCCGTCGCACAAGGAGATGGCGCGGCCCGAAGCGCCGGCACGTGCCGTGCGCCCGATGCGGTGAACATAGGCTTCGGGTACTTCGGGCAGATCGAAGTTGACGACGTGCGAGACGGCGTCGATGTCGATGCCGCGGGCTGCGATATCGGTGGCGACGAGAACGCGGGTCTTGCCGGTCTTGAACGCGTCAAGAGCGCGTTCACGCTGACCTTGGCTCTTGTTGCCGTGGATTGCCGCAGCGGCGATTCCAGCGGCCTCAAGGTGGCTTGCGACGCGGTCGGCGCCGCGCTTGGTGCGGGTGAAAACGAGAGTGCGTTCAAGCTCTGTATTGCCGAACAGTTCAACGAGGAGCGCGCGCTTCTTGGCCGCCTCGACGAAAATGACGCGCTGCTCTATGCGGTCCGCAGTCTTCGAAATCGGCGTGACCGACACCTTGACCGGGTTGGGGTTCAGGAGTTCGTCGGCAAGGCCGGCAATCTCGGTCGGCATGGTGGCGGAGAAGAACAGGTTCTGACGGTTCTTCGAGAGCTGTCCGGCGATGCGGCGGATCGGCTTGACGAAGCCCATGTCGAGCATCTGATCGGCTTCGTCGAGCACGAAGATCTCGGTGCCCGAAAGGTCGATCGTGCGCTGGCCGACGTGATCGAGGAGACGGCCCGGCGTCGCGACGACGACGTCTACACCGCGCGACAACGTCTGGATCTGCCTGCGGATGTCGACGCCGCCAAACACGACCGCGACTTTGATGTCGAGATAGCGCCCATAGACGCGGAAGCTTTCGGCGATCTGGGAGGCAAGCTCGCGAGTCGGCGAAAGGACCAGCGCGCGGCAGCCCTTGCGCATCGGTTCGCGGCGGTTGAGCGACAGTCGGGTAAGGATCGGCAGCGCAAACGCCGCCGTCTTGCCGGTGCCGGTCTGAGCAATGCCGAGGAGGTCGGAGCCTTCCAGGACGGGCGGGATTGCCTTTTCCTGGATCGGAGTCGGAATTGTATAGCCCTCGCCGTCAAGTGCCTTGAGAATAGGCGCGGCAAGGCCGAGTTCTGCGAATTTCATGTAGCAGGTAGCTTTCAATGTGGCCCGCAAAGCCAAGCGCGAGCGTCGGCATCATGCCGAGTGCGCGTCTGGCCACGGGTCCGTCTGTCAAAGGACCAGGGGGCGCACGAAAGAATTCCTTCGCCCGTTCATGGTCCGGTTCGACTGGGGACGCGCCCCGCGTGTCCTGGGCTGTCAGATGAGAGTCTTGATCGGCGTGCTCAACAGGGGGCAGAGAACGGTCGGAACGGATACATTGCCGGACCAAATAATGCCCTTCACGCGGCTGGAGCGCCGAGACCGCTTCATGGAAGCGATGGCCTCTCATGACATGTTGCACCGCACAGGTCAAAGGATTTCGGGCAGCCCGATGCCGCGGGCGGGCGGGTGCGTGCCTGACGCCACTTTGGTTTTGCTCCGCTGCAGCTAACTGAAACGATCGCGGATCGCGATGGCGCGGTGGTAGGCTGGGCGGTCGCGGACGCGGTCGAAGTAATCTCGTGCGCTGCCCTCGGGAAGCTCCCACTCGGCGCCTTTCTGGGCCCAGTTGGCGCAGTGGCCGAGCAGGATGTCGGGAACGGTGAACTCGTCGCCCATCACATAAGTCTTCTGCCCGAGCCGGGTTGCAAGGACGCCAAGGGCGCGGTCGAAGTCGTAGCGGCAGGCCTTCTGGGCGGTTTCGCTGCGCAGTTCTTCGGGCAAGATGAAGCTGTTCTTGGCGTTGAACCACAGCGGCGACTCGATGTCGTCCATGGCGAACTGGGTCCAGCTATCCTGGTGGGCACGCGCGATGCTGCCGGCGGGATAGGTCAGTTTGCCGTGCTTGTCTGCAAGGAACTGGAGAATCGCCACCGAGTCGATGATGAAGTCGTCGCCCGTCTGCAGGATGGGGACTTTGCCGGATGGGTTATAGGACTTGGCCTCGTCGCTGCGCGGGGCGACCGGTTCGACCGTGTATTCGGCGCCAAGCTCCTCCAGCATCCAAAGCACGCGGAAAGCACGAGTCCTCGGCGCACCGATCAGTTTGTACATCTCTATTTGACCCCGGTCATTTGCTGGAATTCGATTTGCCGCAAGTCTTACGGCAGCGAGCACGGTGCATCCATGCCCGGCTTTCTCAATTCCTCGTGTAGGATGAGCGGGCGAGATCCCATCCACCGAATTTTCAAGGACCGAAAATGCCGCTTCTCAGATTCGATCTCTACGATGGCCGCACGGATGCAGAGTTGAAAGCACTGCTCGATGCCGTGCACCGGGCGATGGTCGAGGCCTTCAAGGTGCCCGAGCGCGACCGTTACCAGATCGTGCGGGAACATAAGGCTTCGCGGATGATCATGGAGGATACCGGGCTCGACATTCCGCGAACGCCCGCCTTCGTCTTCATCCAGGTGACAACGCGGCCGCGCACGGTCGACGAAAAAAAGGTGTTCTACGAATTGACCGTTCAGAAGCTGCAGGAGACGTGCGGAATCCTGCCATCCGACGTGATGGTCAACTTCGTTACCTGTGAAGACGAGGACTGGTCCTTTGGATATGGGCGGGCGCAGTTCCTGACGGGCGAATTGTGATCATTGCAGCTTCTCGGCCATGAGCGCGATGGTACGGGCGTAGACGTCAGCGCGGTTCCAATCCTTGATGACGGCATAGTTGGCGGTGCCGGGGCCCCAGGGTGCGCCGCGCTGCCAGCCGTGACCCTTCAGGAAGCTGGCGGTGGAAGCGAGGATGTCAGGAACGCTGTGGACGAGATCGCGGCGCCCATCGCCATCGTAATCGACGGCGTACTTGTCGTAGGATCCCGGCAGAAATTGCACCTGACCGATCTCGCCGGCCCAGCCGCCGCGCATCTCGGCCGGGCTCATGTCGCCTTTCTCAACGATGCGCAGGGCGGCATGCAGATGCGGCTTGAAAAAGTCCGACCGGCGGCAATCGTAAGCGAGCGTGGCGATGGCCTGGATAATGCTGTATTTGCCTGAGCCATCCTTGCCGAAGTTGGTTTCGAGCCCCCAGATGGATACGAGGATTTCCACAGGCACGCCGTAGCGCTTTTCGATTCCTGAAAGCAGTTTTGCGTGCGTCTTGAGTTTTGAGTTGGCTTTCTTGATGAGATACGAGCCGACGCGCCGCTTGTAGAACTCCTCGAAGCTCAGTTTGAAGGACTTCTGCGAGCGGTCGCGGCTGATGACGCGCTTGTCGTAGGAGACGCCTTCGAGTGCGCGGGCCAGCGTCTTGTCGGAGATTCCCTGTGAGCGGGCTTGCGCCTTGAAATCCTGCATCCAGCTGGAGAAGCCGCCCGCCGAGTTGCCGCAATTAGCAGCATGGACTGCCGGAGCGGCGACCGCCACCGTCAGGAGTATCGTGACAAAGGCTGCGAACCGGGCGGGCAATGACTGGGCGGAATGCATCAGGAAATCTCCTCTGGCCAAGAATACCTTCGTGGTCGTGATAACCCGATGAGGCCTTCGGCGGTGCAGGTCCGAATGCCGCAGCACGCCACCGGCGGCACCTAGTGTTCCGGTTCTGACATTTGGTTCCCATTGCGGCCAAGTTCCGAGCAAATGTCAGAACCATAAGGAACACTAGCAACTCTATGTTTCTAGTGTAGCTTTTGCACCTGACGTTTGGTTGAGAAGCTAGCCGCAGGTGGGTACCAAACGTCAGGTGCGCTACACTAACTGCCTTTGCCTTGGTCCTCGCCATCCTTGCCTTGCCAGACCACACGGTAGAGATCGAACCGGCGGTCGAGGAAGTTACGGACTGAGCCCTGGCGGCGGGCGACGGTCAGGTCAATCAAGCGCAGGTCTGCAGTGGCGATGGTTTCGGTGTTGGCCGCGGTATCGGCGGCGACACCATCGCGGGCGAAGGGAATGTCGCACGGCGTCAGTATGGCGCTCTCTGCGTAGTGGACGTCCATGTTCTCGACGTTCGGCAGGTTGCCGACGACGCCCGACATGATGACGTACATCTGGTTCTCGATAGCGCGGGCGTGGCAGCAGTAGCGCACGCGCAGGAAGCCGCGGCGGTCATCGGTACAGAAGGGTACGAACAGCAGCATCGCGCCCTGGTCGGCGAGGTGGCGAGCAAGTTCGGGGAACTCGGAATCATAGCAGATGAGAACGCCGATCGGGCCGCAGTCCGTATTGATGACGTTGACGTCATCGCCGCCCTTGATGTTCCACCAGTAGGCTTCGCTCGGCGTCGGATGAATCTTGTCCTGGCTGTGGACGGCGCCATCGCGCAGGAACACATAAGCGACGTTGCGGACTTCGCCATTGGGGAGCTTGGTCGGCTGCGTGCCGCCGATGATGTTGATGTTGTGCGAAATGGCAAGATCCCGCATGAAGGCGACGAACCATTCGGTGTAGGTCGTGATCTTCTCGATACCTTCAAGCGGCGGCAACGCCTCCGGCTCCAGCGACAGGAGCTGCAGGGTGAAGAGTTCGGGCAGGACGACGAAGTCGCATTTGTAGTCGGCGGCGATGTCGACGAAGTAAGCAACCTGCTTCTGGAATTCCTCCGGGGTCGTGATGCCGCGCATCTGGTATTGCACGGAGGCGACGCGGACCTTGTCGGGGCGGGCCATGGCGGTGGGTTCGCGGTCGCTGGCTTCGTCGAATTCCGGGTTGCGCCACACCATGAGGCTCGCGAAGCCTGCCGACTCGCGATCGCCCGGCTCGAACGCCTTGAGGACCCCCATCGGCTCGAAACCTTGCGAAATCTGGAAGTTGACCACCGGATCACGGACTTTCTGGTCACGGACGGCATCGAGATAGGCTTCGGCGGTCCCAAACTCCTTCAAGCGCCGCGCCAGACCAGGCATGCGGCCGCCGAAGACGATGCCCTTGAGACCGAGGTCAACGGCAAGGGCTCTTCGGGCGTTGTAAAGGCGCTGGCCGATACGCAGTCGGCGATGCTCGGGATCGACGGAAATATCCATGCCGTAGAGCCAGTCGCCCTTGGGGTCGTGCCGCGCCGCGAAACCGTTGCCGGTGATCGCGTGCCAGGTGTGCGGGGTCAGCGCATGGCGCTCGGCGATGATGAAGGTCGCGCAGTAGCCGACGATCTTGCCGTCGAGTTCGGCGACGAACTGGCCATCAGGGAAATTGTTGATTTGACCCCTGATCATCTGCACGGTCAGCGCCGGCAGGGGATGGTAAATCCTGCGGCTCAGCGCGGCGATGGCATCGACGTCGGCCAGCGTTGCGCGCCGCGTTGCAAGCTGGGCACGCGGGAGTGCGGATTTTCTATCTGCTGCCGACTGGCTCGGGTTGCTCTTCTGCATCGACGATATGGTCCAATGGAATCACGGGCGCTTTCGCCCGGCTGAAGGAGATGGATAGCTGCTTACCCAATGAGAAACAATGGCTTCACCCGGGCACGCCACAGCGGGCAGTTCGGCACGCGGCAAGATGCGGCACTGATCCTCCGGGCGGCCGCGGCCATATTCCCTAATGGGCAAAGGACCGCCGCCCAGTCAGAGCGACCTCTGCCCGGCACAACTTCGAAAGATGCCATGGACCTCTCAGAAGCCTTCGCCCGGGGAGCGGACATCGCAGACGAAATTGGTCTGCTCAGCCGGCACCTGCGTGCCTACGCGACGGCGAGCGAGGCGTTAGAGGCATGGTGCGAGCCGCGCGCGATCGGTGAAGGGGCGATTCGTGCCGAGGTTGCAGAGAGCGCTGTGTCGTCAAGGGGCCCGCGCGCCACGGGTTACCGGAGAGTCCGGCTGTTGCGCGGGGCCGCGTTTCTCAGCACCGCCGAAATCCGCTACCGCTGCGAAGCACTGAGTCCGGACATGATCTTTTCCCTCCAGGAGACCGACGTGCCGTTCGGCGTTGCGGTTGCACCGCTTGGACCGCGACGGGTGACGACCTTGGCGCGTATCACCGCAGACCGGCCGACGCAGAGCGTCCTGACCCACCACGCGACGGTCTTGGATCGCCGCGGGCGTCCGATCGCACGGGTGCGGGAATCGTATCGCGACAGTCTCATCGCCTAGTGGCCCGTCGCGCCTAAATCGAACGAGGTTGCGGCTATGATGCGATTT
>LOEV01000117.1 GCA_001516065.1 Alphaproteobacteria bacterium BRH_c36 | reverse complement strand
GATCATCTCCTGCGAGGTTCAAGTCTTTGTCGCAGAAGCACTTTCACTGAGTCGGAGCCCCGATGCTCCTGACAGCTGGGAGAAATTCAGGCTAGCGCCCAAGGAGGGTACAATGAAACGCTCGATCGCAACCGTAGTAGCGCTTACTTTTACTATGATTGCCCCGGCTGCAGCTGATGACAAAGCCGATGTCACCGCCGCCATGAACGCTTGGAAGGAAAATCTTGCAGCTGCGTGTGGTGGCGGAGGAGCCGAAAAGATCTTGCCGCTCTATGCCGAGGACGGCGTGTTATGGGGCACTATTTCGCCCACGATCCGTGATGATCGGGCAGAACTCGAGGACTACTTCGTCAATGCCTGCAAGAAGCTGCCGAAGCTCACCGTTGAGTTCAAAGATCCCCTGATACGAGTCTACGGTGGGGATACGGCTATCAATAGCGGCTACTATACGTTCAGCTACGAAAAGGATGGCCAGCCGACGCTGCTTCCCGCACGCTACAGCTTTACGCTCGTGAAGCGTGATGGCAATTGGCTGATCGTCGATCACCATTCCTCGACGATGCCAAAGTGAAAATTAATTGCGGGCGCGCACCTGCTTGGTTTTCCCTGTTTGTGCGCCTAGTTTCGCGATCAGGGCAGCCCAATTGGCTCACTTAAAAGCGACGCTTAAGGTGAGGCTGGAGCCATTCAGTCGATCCGGCATGTCAATCTCAGTTTCTGGATTTGGCCCAAGCTGTAGGCGCCGCCAACTTCAATCCCGTCAATGTCTGAAAAACCTAAATCAGATTCCATTGTTCGCGACAGCGCGGACAGTTTTCACTCTTGTTGACGAGCCTTGACGATGCCCGACGAGGCGCGCGTAGGGATTTTCCCACAAGGCCTTCCGATCTACCGGGCGAAACAATGAGGCGACATGCCATCCGAAGAGCAGTCCGCCCACTCGAGTAAGAGTACTGCCGAAGCAGACCTTCAAGCAGCACGATAGGGGAGGCTGGCTTATCGAAAAATGCCGACGCGGCCATAATTGATAGCGGGCCGCCCGATGGCCAGACGCTGAAGAAATCTTCTTGACGACCAAGCAGCGGCAGTAAGAGCGATAGGTCAGATCGATGCTCGTGAGTTCGCTTCTTGCATCTGACTAAAAAATAAGGCGATAAAGCTGTCCTTGGGCGGTCCCGGTTGAACCGTCGGTCAGCAGAAGTGGCTCCACAATTTCGGACGGTAGGGTAGGTGGATTGTCTGCCTGACAGCGGGCACGATTGTGCCTTCGAATCAGGAGCTATCGATGACGAGACGACCGAGACGGAACCACTCAGCGGCGTTCAAGTCGAAGGTGGCGATTGCGGCGATCAAGGGCGATCGCACAGCTTGCCGAACACTTCGACGTCCATCCCAATCAGATCACGACCTGGAAGGCGCAGCTCGAAAGCGGCGCTGCGGATGTCTCTGAAATTTACCTTGGGAAACGCACCATTGACGCTAGCGGCACGTTTCAGACATTTGCCGATCTATTTACGTGAGCTTGACGGACCGTTCTTTGCAATGATCGGTGATGAAGCCGACTTCGTGCAGTAGTCGTTGGCTCTTATCGGTCAACAACCGTTCCGTTCCCGTCGTCGATAAGGGTGCGGATATTCTGTCCCTACGACAAGATCGCGGAATGTCGAATAAATCAAGCCGAGTGCTCACAGGTCAAGCGGCAATCCAGCATGATCGGGTTAACTCGTACTAAGGATGGTCGCACATCGAGCGGACCGAGATCGTCAAATCATCGACTCCGAATGTTTCGGCAAGCGTTAAACCGTGGTCAGCAAGCCAGCGCTGCTGAGCTGCATAGGCCAGTCGTTCACGCGCTTGCGGACAGTCATAGTGCAGATTTCCGCCATGTTGGAGGTGGTGAACCGTTTCGTGAACTAGGATCGATGCCTCCGCCGGTGTCTCGCCAGTCCAGCCATGCGGCATCAATATTGTTCTCGTTCTGGCGTCATAAATGGCGACGACATCGGGTAAACAGCATCCAAGCGTTTGCTATTCTCGTTGCGGAGCATTTGGGCTGGATATCGCATGGGGCCCAAAGGCCTGTCGCGGAGCACCTTGCGCACCGGGCCGTCGAGCTGGATGAATCCGATCCATGGGCGTACATGGCCCTTGGCTATCTCGCGTTCGTGGCACGTCAAACCGATGAAGCCTTGCGGCGATATTTTGCGGCCGCCCATCGCAATCCGAATTTCGCTCCCGCTTATGGATATGCCGGCTGGGCACAGGCTCACGATGGACGGTCAGAAGCAGCAATCGAAAATCTCGTGAAAGCGATCAGGTTGTCTCCTCGCGACCCATTCAACGTTTTCTATGCCGCCGGCTTCGCTGCAGCTTACTACACTGCAGGACGTTACGCCGAAGCGATAGAATGGGCGCGCCAGGCGCTCATGCTGCGCCCCGGGCATCTTGGAGCGCGTCGGAAATTATGCGCAAGTCTGGCGCAGGCAGGATTGCTCGAAGAAGCGCATACCGAAATGGCAAGACTGAGAGAGCTTCAGCCAAATCTGTCGCTAGCCTGGATCAAGCAATCGGTGCCCTATACGGCGGGCCCGATGGAACGCTTCCTCGAAGGGATGCGCAAGGCCGGGCTGAAAGACTAATTGAGCCAAAGTACCCGCCTGTCTTAGGCCAAATGGCCGATCAATCATCTAAATTAAGCTTGAACCGTTCGATCCACGAGGCCAGATCTCTACGGCTCGCGCTTGCAGGAAGCCACGATGAGCTGATCTGCGTTCGCCGGTGTGCTAACGGCGCGCTTTAATCAGCCGCTTCTGTGAGGGATTATTGCTCCGGCTTTTACACGATTGAACGGGGTTCGGCTTTTATAGGTTCCCCAGGTATCAGAATCGTATCGATTCGAGACTTCGCTCTTTCGTAATTGGGCAAGCGCTCTGCAATTACTTTCCCTTGCCAAAAACCGCGCCGTCCACAAATCACCCTGAGCGGTTCTCGTTCGTCGTGACACTTCGTGAATCTAGCTCCTATGTCCGTGCTGGTCCTTGCAGGTAAAACGCGCGATGATGGCGACGGGCCGGCAGACCGATAGAGGCACTGTTCGATCGTTTACCGAGATGGACGAAGCCGCAAAGAGACAGAAGCTTTCATTACGTCAGCGAGCGTTCGAGATCCTCGAACACAGTCGACGCCGCGATGTCGCGTCCCGCGTCATCGACGACCTCCTCGTGATCCTTATCCTTGGCAACGTCGCTGTCGTCGTGGCCCAAACGATCCCCGAAGTTGCCAACCAATTCGGCAATACGCTTTTCGTCTTTGACCGCATTTGCGTGCTCATCTTCGCGGTGGAGTATGCCGCGCGAATTTGGGTGGCCCCCGAACATCCCATGCTGAGCGACAAGCGCGAGTTGGTCGCGCGTGTTCGCTTCGCCGGTTCGCCGTTGATGGTGATCGACGCGCTTGCACTAGTGCCGTGGATCCTCGAGGTTCTCTATCCCCACAGTAATTTAATCCTGCTGACACGGCTCGTGAGGCTGCTCAAGTTGGCGCGATATTCGCCGGCGATCGCCACGATCGGCCGGGTTATCGCAGCCGAGCGTCGTGCGTTGCTGGCCTGCGTCATTATCCTAAGTGGCGTACTACTCACCTGCGCGGCTGTAATGCTGGCGATCGAGGGGGACAAGCAGCCCGAGCGGCTCGGTGATATGTCCAAGACCATATGGTGGGCCGCCGCCATGCTTGCCAAGATCGGCGGCGGTGAAACTGAACCTGTCACAGTGCTCGGGCGGATCGTTGCCGCAATAACGGTGATGCTCGGGATCTTCTGCTTTGCGCTTCCGGTAGCGATCATCGGCCGCGGTTTTTATGAAGAAATCCGACGGCGCGACTTCGTTGTGACCTTCGCGATGGTCGCGAGGGTCCCGCTCTTTTCGACACTCGACGCTGCCTCCATTGCCGATCTCGTCAATATGCTGCGGGCACGCACGGTCGCCGCCGGAACGGTACTCATCCGGCAAGGCGATCCCGGCGATGCGATGTACTTCGTCGCGAGCGGCACCGTCGAGGTTACCACCAAGACGCTGAACGTCCGCCTGTCGGAGGGCGACTTTTTTGGCGAGATGGCCCTACTCTCGCGCGGTCCAAGGACCGCCACGGTCACAGCATTAAGTTCGACAGATCTTCTGGTCCTCGAGGTCGACGATTTTCTGCGATTGCTCGATCGCCTTCCGGCCGTGAAGAAGCAGGTGGAAGGCATCGCGGCAAGTCGCGATCTGGGTTGAAGCTCAGGAACTGCGTGCGAGCTGGAACGCTATGCGGACTCCTACGAAACTGCGTTGACACTTCAACTCAACTTGACGAGGCGATGCGGCCTTGCGAACGTTAAGTTCGATTCCCGATTTCTTGAACTGCTTGACTATCGGCTTTTGCCAAGGCCCGCTTTGCGTCGTCGCGAATAACCTGCAACGCGGCGAGCGCCTCGTTGACGAAACGGTCGATTTGGGCTGCCGTTCTGAGATGTGGGGAAATCGCCAAATCAGCCTTGTGACTAAGACAGCTAGATTTCACGAAAATCTGCACATCGGTAGCAGGTGGCCTGCAATCACTTTCGACTCCGACGAGATGGAAGCCGAAACACCCTTTGGTTTCTTCGATGTTCATTGCTCTCTTCCACTACGGTTGCTGGGCTTCTCAATCAATGGTTGGCCAATTGCTGCGCCGTGCATGTTCCGCAATACTGCATCGCGTCACTACATCGGAGCGCCAGCCGTCCCCGACGCGCCGTTTACCGCCAGCAAGCAGACCGTCGCCAATCATCGTCAATGATGATGTTCTGTGACCTTCTTGACGCATTCGGCCGTCAGTTCGCTTGGCGCAATCGCACTGACATCGCCCAAGCTGAGGATGCCGACCATTCGGTTCTTTTTATTGATCACCGGTAGCCGTCGGACCTTAAGCTCCTCCATATGTCGAACGGCCTTGGACAGATCGTCATCTTCGCGGCAGCAGTGAATACCTGCTGTCATCACGTCCTTCGCCGTGGCTTGTTGGACGTCGAAGCCGTCCTTCGCGAGGCCTCTGCAAACGATGTCGCGATCCGTGACGATCCCGACCAAACGGTCGTCGTCACCGACCGGAATTGCGCCAACGTCCGCGCCTTGCATTATTTTCGCGATTTCTCGAAGCGGCGTGTTCGGTGAAACCCATTCGACGCCCCGATGCATTGCTTCTTTGACCTTCATGAGGGATCTCCATTGTGTCTTGCTCGGGGACCCACATGGTCTCCCGGAACCGATAGGCTAACCCATCTATTTTCCCAGGCCTGCAGCAATTCCAGCGTAACTCTCTCTTGCGTCGTTACGACTGGACAGCGCCGCGGGACACGCTTCTCAAATCGCCTGACGCGGCGCGAACTCGACATGGGATACTTTGTTCTCCACACTCCGAACGCCGTCGATACTCTGAAGCAGCCGCAGCGCGTCGACGATGAGCTGGGAATCCGTGGTGGCCCCGCGCAAGATGACGTGGCCGTCGTGGACGCTCGCTTCGAAGCCGTAGTGATTGCTCCTTGAACCGAACTCCTGCTCAAATGCTTCGTTGACGCGCGCCTTTACCAAGTGGTCCAACAACTCGCGTCGGGAGCGTTCCGTCTCCTGGTACGCGGAACTGCAAACCAGTTGAACGATATGTTCCACACAGTCCTGGACTGGAACGCGGGCGGTATTGAGCACCAGCGCGTAATGTTCCGGATACCGCCAGCTGATACCGCACATTCGCTGCATCGTTGCCGTGTGCGCGGCGTCGTTGCGTTCGATCTCCCTGCGGGCTGTAAGCTCATCGTGAATGGCAAGCCTGTCCATCAGGACCTTCTCACGGAACGCAAGAGGCGCGCAGATCCGAACGCAAGCGATACTCGGGATCGCTCTCAGAAGGTAGCTTGCGCCCCATCCCCTAATCAGGACGTTGCCTTTCGCCGCTAATTCCAGAATTTCCAGTGCCGTGAAGCGAGACAGGCGCGATGGATCCATGCGCCAACGCTCCCACATGGAGGCCTCTCCCTCCAGAAACCGGTGCACCTCGCTGTCACGCAATCCAGTGCGCCTGGCGATGTAGTGCTCGACGACTTCGTGGTGCACGATGTCCAGCCCGAGTCGTTCGGCAACCCCCAGCGCCACCTCACTGCCGCGGGTGGCCATTTCTCTGGTCATGGCAATGACAGGCATTTTTCCTCCAAAAGATATCGAACGAATTCAATGTCGTCGCCTGGGGCCCGGCCATTAGCATTGTCGATCTGTCAGCCGCGCCTCTCACTGATATGAGCATGGGCAAAGCCGCTCGTGACGCTCTCGAAATCCGGACCCGAGAGGTGAATCAGCGTGCGGTGATCGCCGCCTTCAAAGTAGACGTCACTAATGCCATCGAATTCTTTGTCGACGACAGCTGAAAGTCCGTATGCCTCTGCCAGAGGAGGAACTGCGCCTGGTTCACAGTCGCTGAAGATGGCCGCGACCTCATCTTCCGTCGCAAGTCCGACGGGCTCGCCAATGACCCTACCAAGAGCATTTAGTCGCACATCAGCCGACGCAGGCACAATCGCCAGCAGGAAGCCCTCCTTTCGGCGGACCAGCACGCTTTTGGCCAACATTTCGCTAGGCACTGAGCAGGCACGCGCAGTCGCCTCCGCGCAGCTTGTCAGCTTATGCGTCAGCACATCGTAAGGAAGGTTATGATCTTCTAGATAAC
>LOEV01000116.1 GCA_001516065.1 Alphaproteobacteria bacterium BRH_c36 | reverse complement strand
GTCCTTGGCTTCAACGGCGACTTCGAGCGGGGCACCGAGCGCCACCAGTTCTTCGAGCTTTCGCGCAACGATCTCATCGGCGGTCTTCTCCATGCTTTCCACCGGCACACGCCAGCTGAACGCGTCGAGCGCGCCGGTCACCGGCGAGACTGCGGCCCATTGCTCGGAAACGACACCGTCGGCGGTCCAGGCAGGGTCCCGGGGCGCGTTGACGGCGCGGGCAAGCCACTCGCGCACCCGGCCCTTGTCGCCGTGCTCTCCACCCTCGATGCGAGCCATCAGCGTGCAGGCGCGCTGTGTCAAACGGCTCTCCATCAGCGGTTCGAGGGCCTGGCGCGCGGCAGCAAAATCTTTCGCTTCGATTGCGGCATTAGCCACCGCTATGGCGCTTTCGAGGGAATGCGGATTGAGCTGCGCAAGCTTCCTTACACGGTCGAGACGGTCGCGCGGGCTGTCGCCAATCCGGGCGTATGCATAAGCCGTGGCAAGATCGGGATGCGGCGATTTCTGCCACGTCTGCTGCACGATCTTGGTGGCTTTCGGCGTTGCCCCGCGCGAGGCCAGCAGCCGCCCTGCGATGGCGCCGGCAGGAACAAGACCGTGGGCCAGCTTGTGGGCTTCTAGCGCCAGATTGAGCGCGCGCTCGGGATCCTTGTCCTCCAGGTCCTGCGCTTGTGCAGTGAGCAGGACGGCTCGACGCCGCTCGGCGCTGGCTTTTTCCACGTGGCCGTTCTTGCGGGCAACGGCCAGCGTTTCTAGCGCGCCGGCCCAATCGTGGCTCTTGCATTGCAGATCGAACAGCGCATCGACCGGCCAGCTCAACTGCGGATTTAGCGCGATAGCCCGCTCGGCAAACTGCTTGGCGGCTTCTCGTTCTCCTTCGCGCTCGGCTTCGAGGAATAGCCCGCGCAAGCCAAGCTGCTCAGTATCTGTCGAGGCCAGCATCGATTCATAAATGCGCCGCGCCGTCGCCTTGTCGCCGGAAAGCTGGGCTGCCTGTGCGCGCAACAAATGCGTCAGCGGTTCATTCGGCATCGATTTGCGCGCCTGGATGGCGTACTTCGTCGCCGTCGCGCGGTCGCCCGCACCAATCGCAATCATGCCGGAGGACAGTGCGTCAAGACCGCGCTTCTGACGCCGCTTGTTGAAGTATCCGCCGATCACCGCGGGGCTTTCCCAGACGTGCCGCAAGAGCGACCACGCCACCAACGCCAGTCCGGTCAAAAGCGCCAGCGCGACCACCGCGTGGAAGACGCTGATCTTCGCCTCCTGGCCTTCCCAGTTGACGATAATCTGACCCGGCCGGTCGGCAAGCCACGCCAACCCAGTAGCGAGCGCCACGATGAAGATGAGGAAAAGTACGAGTCGGATCATGGTTCTACTGACGCCTTAGTTTGTACCGGACAGCGAAGCTTTGAGCTGCTCTTCCACCGCAGCAAGGGCCTTGTCGACGCCGTGACGCTCCTCGACCTTCTGGAGCCAGCCTTGCGCAGCCTTCCGGCCGTTCTCGGGCAGTTCCTCGGCAAGCCTCAGGACTTCGTCGAGACGCCCTGCTGCGAGTGCATTTTCCATGCGCGCTACAGTGGCCTCCGGGGTCTTGTCGTCAGGCTCGACGCTGACCTTGCGTATCTTCACGACCGAGCGCGCATTGGCCAGCAGCTGGTCGAACACCGAGTCGCCGACGGGTGCGCTCGACGCTTCGAGGATGGCATCGGCAACCGAGCCGAACGTCGACTGCAGCTTGGCAACCGAAGCCACGCCCTTTGCCTCGAACGGCTCAAGTCTGGAAACGTCGATGAGTCCTCCGGCAGTTTGCCGGACCTGAGCGAGTTCGTCGGCGAAACCATCGCCCCGCTCGATCGCCCGCGTCAAACCGCCCAGCTCAAGGGCCAGCACGATGCGCTTGGCGTTCTGCGCCCGGTTCTTTTCGGCCGAGACGACATTGGCCACCTGCGATTCAAGGGATGCCACCTGTTCGGCGACGGGTTTGACCACCTTCTCCACGTCACCGGGGCTTGCAAGCTTGGCGATCTTGGAGGTGACATCGCCTTCCAAACCGGCGAGCTGGCTGTTGATCCTGGCGGTTTCTTCCTGCACCACGCGCAAGGTGTCACCGAGCCGCGTCGTGTCAGCCTTGACCGATTCGATCTGCTGGCTCAGCCGTGCCGTATCGTTGGCGACGCCTGACAGCTGGCGATCCATCCGCTGTGTACCCGACCGCGCTGCTTCGCTCGTCTCGGCAACCTTGGCAAGACGCGCTTCGACATCTTCGCTGACGCCCGAGCGCACAGCAGCGATCTGGTTCTTCAAGGTTTCTTCAAGATCGGCCATGCGACCGGTCAGGGAGGCGAGCCGGGGAACGATGCCGCTGTTCTCGTTGCTCTCGGCGAACGCAGTCATCGTCGAAAGCTGCTGTTCGAGCTTTGCAATGCGCTCTTCCGGGACGCTGCCGCCTGCACCCGCCTGGCCGGCCTGTTCGCTCAACGAAGTCGTTGTTTGCGCCAACTCATCCTGCGTCGACTTGAGCGAGGCAATCGTGCCCTTCATGGCTTCAAGTTCGCCGAGCTTGGCTTCGGTTTCGGCAAACTTCGCCGCCAGCGCCTGGGTATCGCCGTCGCCGGGCTTGCCTTGCGCGGCTTCCAGCGCCGCCAGCCGTTCGGAAAGGTCGGCCATTCCGGCGCCGGCCTTCGAACTCTCTCCAGGGAGGCCGAGCCCGGTCTTGAGCTGGGCGATCTGCGGTTGCAACGCGTCGGCGCCGAGCAGCATCAGGAAGCCGCCGACGAGACCGGCGACGATATGGCTGAAGAACGAGCCGATACTGGAGCCGGAGGAGCGCTGGCGGGGCGGCGGTGGGGCGGCTGCCGGTTTGGCAGCGCCCTGCTTGCTCGCATCCGGCTTTGCCGCATCAGCCTTGGACGGCTCGGCGGGTTTTGAAGTGTCAGCCGGCTTTGCCGACGAAGCCGCTGCTGCAGGCTTCGCGTCGGCTGGCTTTTCACCAGGACGGGGAATTGAGGTGAACGTACCCGGCGTGCTGCCGGAGGAAGGGGCGCCTGCCTTGGCCGCCTTGTCGCCGGAAGCCGCCTGTTTGACCTCGGTCGCCTTCAGATCCAGCGTCGCGTGGGGCTTCTTGCCGCCGGCGCTGTCGGCTGGAGGGGTTTGATTTTTACCTGGGGTGTATTTCTTATCAGTCATGAAGCAGGAAACCTCTACGCAACAACGATACGCGAGTTCGTATTGTCCGGCCGGAGCCACGCCGGTCCGGCTCGGTTCGGGCGCAATTTACGCGGTGAGCGGGGTCATAGCCTGAATTGTTCCGCCATCCGGTTAATGAGCGCAAGAACTTCTTCCGAATTAGGGCGTTTCGAAACCTCCACTACGTCCGGATTGAACGGTGTCAAGGCCTCCGCCGTGGCCGGCGAGATGCAGGCGCAGGCGACTTTCCTGGCTGCATCGGCAAGCCCTGCCGCCTCGACGAGCTGGACATAGGTCCGTGACGCGTCAGGAGACATCAGGAGTACGGCATCGAGATGGCCGGTCCGCATGGCGCCTACGGCTTCTGGCGTCAACGTTTTTGCAGCTTGAGCTTCATAGCATCTGATCGTTTCAATTTCGAATCCCAGCTGCCGAAGGGCGTTTTCAAGGTCGAACGCCAGCTTGTAGCCGGCGAAATGGACAAGCCTGCCTCCGGCGGGATTGGCATTCGCGGCGATGACGTCAACGAGCCCTCTGGCGTTGCCCGGGCCCTCCATGACGCCGTGAAAGCCCAGATCGTGTGCGTCGCGTGCGGTGCCTTTGCCAACGGCAAACACCGGCAGTTCAAGCAGTTCCTGCAACACGGCGCTTTGCCCCAACGCGCGAACGGCGTTGCGGCTCGTCACAATTATGGCCTGCAGCGGGCCTGGACGCAGGTCGTTAACCTTTATGAAACGAATGGACATCAAAGGCGACAGAATCGCCCTGTGCCCGCAGCCCTGCAGTGCCGCCTGTGTGCTGGACGCGTCCGGTTCCGGCCGGGTAACGAGTATGCGCATGATTTGCTGCTCGATGGTCGCGTTGGCTATCGGGCTCAGTTCCGATTTGGCGAAATGCAAATTACCACGCCATATTTTGCACTATCGCCTATCGCTGTCTAAAGCGCCTTGAGCCGGGTCAAGAATTCCGGCCCGGCCTCTTCGAGAAGAAAGTTGGCCAAATCTTCGCCGATGCGAATGGCGCTTGCAGCCCCTGCGGTCTTTGTTCCACGATAGCGCTCTTTTCCGTCTGGCGACAGCACCTCTCCGCGCATTGTGATCTGGCCGGCGGCCAATTCGGCCAGTCCGCCGATCGGCGTCCGGCATGAACCCTCGAGCGTGCGCAGGAAGGCGCGCTCGGCTGTCACACACAGCGCCGTCGCCTCGTCGTTGAGGGGCCCTAGAAGATCGCTGACGGCTTCGTCGCCGTCACGAATTTCGATGCCGACGGCCCCCTGCGCCACGGCCGGAACCATGATCGCGGTGTCGACCGCCGCCGTTACCCGGTCGGCCATACCGAGTCGGTTGAGGCCGGCGCAGGCCAAAAATGTTGCGTCGGCGACTCCGCTGGCGAGCTTCTCGAGCCGGGTTTGCACGTTGCCGCGAAATGCCACGATTTCGAGGTCGGGGCGCAGATAGCTGACCTGGGCAGCGCGCCGCAGGCTGGAGGTCCCCACCCTGGCGCCAGCGGGCATCTCATCAAGCGACCCGAAGCGGAGGCTGATGAAGGCATCGCGCACGTCTTCGCGCGGCAGGATCGACGACAACGTCAAACCGGGCGGCAATTCGGTCGCCACATCCTTCATGGAGTGCACGGCAAGGTCGATTTCGCCTGCCAGCAGCGCTTCCTCGATCTCCTTGGTAAAAAGGCCCTTGCCGCCGACCTCCGACAAGGGCCGATCCTGTATGCGGTCCCCCGAAGTCTTGATGACGACAATTTCGAAAGCCTCCTGCGGGCGTCCGTGCGCCTGCAACAGCTGGCGGCGAACATCGTGCGCCTGAGCCAGCGCCAGGGGTGAGCCGCGGGTACCGATCCTGATGACGGTGTCTTGCACGCTTGTGTCCTCGGGTGTAGGGCGGGAGCACGTCCGCCGCCTCCATTGAGACGGCATTAATGCCGACTGAGACCGGCGAACGCAAATCCGTTCGCCGCGCAGCCCGAACGGAAATCGGCAATTGGAGGAATTGCACGTTGGCCCCAGCCGCGAGCGACAAAGGCGAAACACTCGTCCTCGGTATCGAGACGAGCTGCGATGAGACCGCCGCAGCAGTTGTCGCGCGCTCGACGTGCGGCACCGGGCGCCTGTTATCGTCAATTGTCCGCGCCCAGTGGGAGGATCACCGCGCATTCGGCGGCGTTGTGCCGGAAATCGCAGCGCGTGCGCACGCGGAATGTCTCGATGAGATCATCCGGATGGCATTGAGAGAGTCCGGCGTTTCGATTGACCGAATCGATGGTGTCGCAGCCGCTGCCGGTCCCGGACTGATCGGCGGGCTTATCGTCGGAGTGATTTCGGCCAAGGCCGTCGCGCTCGCAGCGGGCAAGCCTTTCCTCGCCGTCAACCATCTGGAGGCCCATGCGCTGACGGTCGGGCTGACTGACGGGCTGCTGCCGCCCTACCTGATGCTACTCGTGTCCGGTGGGCATACGCAGGTTCTGCTGGTGCGGGGCGTCGGCGATTACGCCCGCATATCAACAACCATCGACGACGCACTGGGGGAAGCCTTCGACAAGACAGCCAAGCTGCTCGGCCTGCCGCAGCCAGGTGGTCCCGCCGTGGAACGCGCGGCACGTGCCGGCAATCCGGCCCGCTTCGAACTTCCGCGCCCGATGAAGGGCCGCGCCGAGCCGCACTTCTCGTTTGCCGGCCTGAAGACCGCCGTGCGCCAGCGCGCCCGGGAAGCTGCGCCCTTGAGCGAAGCGGATATCGCCGACCTCTGCGCCGGTTTCCAGCAAGCGGTGCTCGAAACGGTCATCGACCGCTGCAGCAAGGCGATTTCGCTTGCCCGCGAGGAGGCGGGCGTGGACATCAGCCACTTCGTCGTTGCCGGCGGCGTTGCCGCCAACGCAGCGCTGCGTTCTGGCCTGTCCGGCCTCGCCGCTAAAGAAGGACTCGCTTTTCATGCCCCGCCGCTTGCCCTGTGCGGAGATAACGCCGCCATGATCGCCTGGGCCGGCACCGAGCGCCTGTCGCGCGGCCTGGTCGATCCCCTCGATGCACCTGTGCGCCCGCGCTGGCCGCTCGATGCCGATGCTGCCAAGGTCCGCGGTGCGGGCATCAAGGCGTAGAGCCGGTTCAATACCGCAGAGAAACCGGCTACTGTCCGATTCTAAAGCGGGCTCAGGAGCCAGCGGCGAGTGGATTAAAGCTTCGTACGAGTTTCGCTTGGGACGTGGGACGAGCGGCAGGAGGGGACCGGCACATGAAGATAGAAAGTGTTGGCGTTATTGGCGGCGGCGCCTGGGGCACGGCGCTGGCCCAGACCATGGCCCTTGCCGGTCGCAACGTCTTGATTTGGGCATATGAGCCCGACACCGTTCGCGAGATCAATGAACATCACATCAACCGCGTCTTCCTGCCCGGCGTGACCCTGGAGGAAACCGTTACCGCGACCGGCAAGCTTGCGGTGGCAGCCGCCTGCGATATCATCCTTTTGGTGCCGCCGGCCCAGCACGTGCGCCGCATCGCCGGCGAACTGGCTGCACAACTCCCCGACGGCCGCCCGGTCGTCGTTTGCGCCAAAGGCATAGAGCAGGCAACGGGCCGCCTTATGGGTGAAGTCGTCGCCGAAGTCCTGCCGCGCGCGCTGCACGCCGATCTGTCCGGGCCGAGCTTTGCAGCCGATGTCGCCCGCGGCATGCCCGCCGCCGTGACGCTTGCCTGCCCGGATGAAGTAGCAGGCCGCGCGCTTGCTGAGGGACTTGGCTACCGCAACTTCAGGATCTACTGGACATCCGACACCATCGGCGTCGAACTTGGCGGAGCGGTGAAAAACGTGCTCGCGATAGCCGCCGGCATTGTCGACGGCAAGGCGTTGGGCGCCAGCGCGCACGCAGCTCTTGTGACCCGCGGCTTTGCCGAACTGCGCCGCCTCGGAGAAGCCCTTGGCGCCCGGTCAGAGACGCTGATGGGCCTGTCCGGCCTCGGCGATCTCATCCTCACCTGTTCGAGCCCGCAGTCGCGCAACATGTCGCTCGGGCGTGCGCTGGGTCAGGGGCGCAGCGTCAAGCAGGTGATGGGCGAACGACGCGCCGTCACCGAGGGCGTCTTCACCGCCGCCGCCGTGATGCGCATCGCCGGGGAGCGCGGCATCGAGCTGCCGATTTGCGCGGCCGTCCACGCCATCGTCGAGGATCGAATATCGGTCGACGATGCGATCGAGGGATTAATGACCCGCCCGCAGCGCGCCGAAGATTGAAATATCGGGAAAATTGCGCACTTACAGTGATATGCTGAGGGAACCGGATCTGTAGGTGATCGCGTTGCCCCAAGTGGCTGCGGATTTAATTGATCGCGCCGCCTTTTTGCCGCGCCTGCTGCTGGCGATCGAAACGGCAAGATCACAATATCGCAAATGGAGTTGCGAATGACAAAAATCCAGGCGGTCGTGATCGTGATAGCGGCCCTCCTCGCCTTTCCGATCAGCGCACAAGCCGGCAGCCTGTCGGGGACGTGGAGCGGCTCGGGCTATGTTGAGCCAACGAATGGGAAGCGGGAAAGCGTTCGCTGCCGCGTCACCTTTTCGCGGCAAAGCTCTAAGGTGTATGGCGTCAGAGCGGTCTGCGCATCGCCATCGACCAAAATCATTCAGACGGGCGAACTTTTGATGGTGAACCCCAACCGATATGTCGGGGACTTCTACAATGCCGAGTTCGATATCGCGGGCCGCGTTCGCGTCAGACTCAGCGGTTCCAGCCAGAAGGTGACGTTTTCAAGCAAGAATGGCCATGGCAGCATGACACTGCGAAAGAACTGATTTTCAGCGCAGTAGCGTGCTCCAGCATCCAGCCTCGTCCACAGTTTGATGGTTCACCCTTGGCAATAGTGGAAGGCCGCCAAGCCCAGCTTGAATTCGAACCTTGAGCCGCGTCAAGAGAAGGGCCGCTGTGATCGATAGCCTGAGCCGACATCGCACAACGCGAAGGTGCCGATATGGACAAGCTTTCAGATCTTCGTGATCGCTTCGTTTCAGAACATGTCGAGGCGAGAGGCGTGCGCGATCCGCTCGTCCTAGCGGCAATGCGCGCAGTGCCACGCGAGCAATTCGTGCCGGACGATCTGAAGGAACAAGCCTATCAGGACAGTCCGCTTCCGATCGGCGCCAAGCAGACGATTTCGCAGCCCTATATCGTCGCCTTCATGGTCGAGGCGCTGGCGCTGCGGGGCGGTGAAAAGGTCCTGGAAGTCGGAGCGGGTTCCGGTTACGCCGCCGCGGTCCTTGGCGAAATCGCAAGCGAGGTCTTTACGATCGAACGCATCGGCCAGCTTGCCGAGAAAGCTGCCGCCAATCTCGCCGCCGCCGGCATACTCAACGTCCACGTCCGGCATGCCGACGGGACCGAAGGGTGGGCGGAGGAAGCGCCCTTCGATGCAATTCTTGTTTCCGCCGGAGCGCCAGACGTGCCGAAATCGCTGATGCGCCAGCTCAGAATCGGCGGCCATATGGTCGTGCCGGTCGGCACCGATTTTCGCGCCCAGGAACTGGTGCGGATCACCCGCGTTGACGACAGCGAATTCGAGCGCGAGGATCTTGCCGACGTCCGGTTCGTCCCGCTGATCGGCAAAGAGGGCTGGGAGGGCGAGGAGGAGTGGGAGACAAGATCGCCGCGCGTCGTCCAGTCACGGCCCGCGGTCAGCGTCTCGCTACCCAGCCTCATCGCCAAGCATGGCGAGACGTTCGTCAAACACCTGGATGCCGACCTCGACGCTCTCCTCGCCAGGATCGGTGAGGCCCGAGTCGTGCTTATCGGTGAAGCAAGCCACGGGACGTCCGAATTCTACGCGATGCGGGCGCGAATCACGCAAGAGCTCATCGAACGCAAAGGCTTCAATATCGTCGCCGCGGAAGCCGATTGGCCAGATGCCGCGCGGATCGATCACTACGTCCGGCACCGCGATGTTCCTCCGTCGGAGTGGACGGCGTTCGCCCGCTTCCCGACCTGGATGTGGCGCAACGAGGAAACCCGCGTTTTCGTCGACTGGCTCCACAATCGAAACGCGACCAGCCCGAGCGACGAGCGCGCCGCATTCTACGGCCTCGATCTCTACAGCCTCTACACATCCGTGCGTGCTGTAATCGAATACCTTGAAACCGTCGACCCGGAACTGGCAGAGGTGGCGAGACAACGCTATGGCTGCCTGACACCGTGGGAGGCCGATCCGGCATCCTACGGACGGGCTGCCCTAAGGGGCGACTACAGGAAATGCGAGCAGGATGTCGCCCACATGCTCGTCGAGCTTCTGAGAAAACGGCAGGATTATACGCCCAAGGATGGCGAGCGCTTTATGGACGCCACGCAGAATGCGCAGCTTGTCGTCAATGCCGAGCAATATTACCGGGTGATGTACTACGGCTCGCGCGCGTCATGGAACCTGCGCGACAGCCATATGTTTGATACCTTGAGGAATGTGATGGCGTTTCACGGGCCTCAGTCCAAAGCTGTCGTCTGGGCGCACAACTCACATGTCGGCAACGCGGCGGCGACCGAGATGGGCCGTCGCGGCGAACACAACATCGGACAATTGTGCCGGCAGCATTTCGGCGACGAGTCCTATCACATCGGATTTGGGACCAACGCGGGAACGGTGGCGGCGGCCTCTTTCTGGGATGGACCGATGCAGGTCATGAGAGTGAGGCCGGCGCATGCGCAAAGCTACGAGCGGCTGTTTCATATGACCAACTCCCCGGGACTTCTCCTGCCGCTTCGAGGAAAACAGGGCGCAGAGTTGGCGGAGTTGCACGACAAGCTCACTAGGCCCCGGCTGGAGCGGGCCATCGGCGTCATCTACCGGCCCGATAGCGAACTTTCCAGTCACTACTTCGAGGCCGTTTTGCCGCACCAATTTCACGAGTATATCTGGATTGATCACACCTGCGCGGTAAAGCCGTTCGATGTGGCCGAGCTTGAAGGCCTGCCCGATACGTACCCCTTCGGTTTATAGGCGAACAGCTATCGCCGCTACCTGTAGCCTCATGCGGATGTTTTGAGCCATCATGGAATTCAAAGACTACTACGCCGTTCTGGGAATAGACCGCTCCGCGACGCAGGATGAAGTGAAGCGTGCCTACCGCAAGCTGGCGCGCAAGTTTCATCCCGACGTCAACAAGGAGGAGGGCGCGGAAGAAAAGTTCAAGGAGATTGGCGAAGCCTTCGAAGTGATCGGCGACCCAGAGAAGCGGGCCGCCTACGATCAACTGGGAAAGAACTGGAAATCCGGCCAGGACTTTCAACCACCGCCGGACTGGGACGCCGGGTTCGAGTTCTCCGGTGCCGGCCCCAGGGAGGATCGCGACTACAGCGATTTCTTCGAACAAGTTTTCGCAGGCATGCGCCAGCGCCAGCACGCGCCGCGCGGGGGAGCCGAGTTCCATGCACGCGGCGAAGACCACCATGCCCGCATCATGGTCGATCTGCGCGATGTCTTCCAAGGCGCGACACGAACGATTTCGCTGCGCGTGCCCGAGATCGATCAAAGCGGCCATCTCAATATTCGCGACCGCACGCTCAACGTGAAGATCCCGAAAGGTGTTAGCGAAGGGCAGACGATCCGGCTAAAGGGGCAGGGCTCGCCCGGCATGGGCCGGCTGCCGGCGGGAGATCTCTATCTCGAAGTCAGCTTCAAGCCCGACCAGCTGTATCGTGTGTCAGGCCGCGACCTTTACATCGATCTGCCCATCGCTCCGTGGGAGGCCGCACTCGGCGCCAGCGTCAAAACTCCGACGCCGGCGGGGGCCGTCATGTTGAAGATCCCACCGAACTCGTTCCAGGGGCGGGAATTGCGCATCAGAGGCCGGGGAATTCCTGCTGCCGAACCTGGGGACCTCTATGCGGTCCTGAATATCGTCCTGCCGCCTGCAGACACCGATAAGGCCAAAAAGGCCTATGAGGACATGGCGCGCGACCTTGCATTCGACCCGCGCGCCAAGTTTGGAGCCTAGAAGATCATGACTGAGAAAGGTTCACCTAACCACATTCCAGAAATCGTCGAGGCCGGCGCGACGGTGACGCTGGACGAGCTTTGCCTGTCGTGCAAGGTCGAACAGGAATGGATCCTGGAACTGGTCGAGCACGGCGCCATCGAAGCCTTCGGACACAGTGGCTCGGACTGGCAGTTCAGTCACGTCACGATCGTTCGTGTCGCTAAAGCAAAACGCCTTGAGCGCGATCTCGCGTTGAACATGCCGGGCGTGGCGCTGGCGCTGGAACTGCTTGATGAAATCGACGGGCTGCGAGCCCGCCTGAAGGCCGCGGAGGGCCGACGGTAGCCTTATTCGGGCGGCCGCGCGGAAATGATTGTCAGCGATTCCCGGTCTCGCAGGATTGCATCCTCATCGGTGCAATGCTGCTTGCGCGCGGGCGAACACTCCACGGTGACGCGATAGGGGATGTCGGGAAACTTGAGAACGGTGTACTCGGCAATCAGGCCTTCCATCCCTTCTTCGACACCGCGGTCGACGGTGCTGACGTGGGGCTCGGCGGCAATGCCCTGCGGGGGGGTGAAGACCTGAGTCCCGGCGGGGAGCTGCTGTTGAATTCTGAGGTCGGCATCGATCACGACGGTCAGATCGCCGTAGGTGTCGACGATCGTGTACCAAACCGGATTATCGGGATCCATTACCACCTGGCGCTGCCTCGCGGGGAGGGCTTCCGCCCCAAATGCGCGGGACACCACGCCGGGCGGGCGATCGAAAGCGATCACGGGAAGTTTCAGCCGGCTCAGCTTGGCTTCGTCTTCCGGACCGACCGACTGTGGCGGATTTGTCTGTCGGTCGCGCACAAAGCTCTTTATCGCCGGATCGTTCCAGTTGACGTCCATCATCCCCGGCGCAGCCTTGCTGCCGGCTGGAGACTGGGCCCCGACGGGGGCCGCGAGCAGGACCGCAAGGGCAACACACACCGATCCGGCAACAGTTCTGAACGTCATCATTTCAACACTCCCGCTTGCGAGCAGCCAGCCGTTCGACCATGATCGCTCCGATGTCGCAGGTTCCAGCCGGGGCCATGACCTAACGCAATAACGACCTGCGGACAATTCTGCATCGTTTCCCGGCCAATATAATGTTCAGATTGTGGAATACGGGCGGGGGTGATGGGAAAATTCGGCAAGGCCAAATCCGCTACTTTTTTTTTGGCGGCATCGGTCATGGTGCTCGATTATTATGCCGCGCAGGCCTTGCCGCTGGGCGGAGCCGGCGCATTGCGATCGATGGCGCAGCACAGCGGCCCGGACCTTGTGCAGGCTATACGCTGCGACGTGCCTCCAGGCGGTCTGCCGTCTCTCGTTCCGCTCGGGCCCGGACAATCGGAGCCGAGCCAGCCCGCTGAACCTGCCGAGCCGACGGCACCCCCCCAGCCAAGTGAACCGACACAGCCTGCGGAACCGACACAGCCGGCCGAACCAGGCGAGCCGGCCGAGCCCGTCAAGGACGCAGGGTTCCGCTACCATTCGCCCGGCGAACTGCTACCGCAGGACGCTGGACGCGGCCGTTTCGACCGCAGGATCTGGCTGCCCGGAATGATCTACCCGCTGACACTCAGCGGCAAAAACCAGGCCTACATGAATTCACAGATCTGGGGCTACGGCGGCGGCGGCTGGGGCGGAAAGGGTGCCGCCGGCGGAAGCGAATGCGATCCACGCAACTTCGACCCATTCCAGCAGCGGGACAACTATTGCGAGGTGCGCGGCCATTCGATGCCCCTGTGCCCCGCAGGCCAGGGGCACCAGGGACAGGACATACGTCCGCCGACTTGCGCCGACAACGAATGGGACGCGGTCGCCGTCGTCGACGGCACCATCGATATGGTGACCCGCAATACGACCGTGCGGCTCAAGGGCGGCGACGGAACGCTCTACCGCTATCTTCATATGCATCCGAAATCCATACGGGTCAAAGTCGGCGACCGGGTGAAACAAGGTGATGTCCTGGGCCGAGTTTCGCGGTACATGAACGGCTCGATTCAGACGACCCGACATCTGCACTTCGATGTCCGCCAGCGCGTGAAAATCGGCAACGGCAGCGTGCAGGACGTATACGTGCCGGTATATGCCTCGCTGATCGCCGCTTACCGTTTGGCCAAGGGGCTGAGTTCGGGCATCGACGAGGATGGCAATCTCATCTCCGATCCGGACTATGAGATCGGCATGCCGCCCCTGCCGGTTCGCAACCCGATCTTTGCTCCTGCACCGACTGAGCCGACGCCGACGCCGGCACCTCCCGTCGAGCCTGCGCCGACTGAGCCGACGCCGACACCGGCGCCCCCC
>LOEV01000115.1 GCA_001516065.1 Alphaproteobacteria bacterium BRH_c36 | reverse complement strand
GGGGGGGGGGGGGTGAGTGGCGGCGCTTCCTTGACGGGGGATGTGTGTCTGGTGGGTAACTTATCATCACCATACGAGGGGGGCCTCTCTCCTGTAAGCTTGATCTCAGAGGCGCGGCGCTCCATTTGAGCGGGCTTTACTGTGTAGCGAGGAAAGCTCGAGCCGCGCCAGGGCATCGACCCGCAAGCCCGGTTGGCGAATCTTCTCGCCCGCATCGCCGACCACAAGATCAACCTGATCGACGGGCGGCTTTCCCGGCGATATGCTCAGCAGAGCTGAACAGCTGAAAGCTGCCGGACGCTCACCCTGAAGGAGAGGAAAAAATATGAGCAACGAAGCCACTTACAGAAAACTTGCCAACGAGATGATTATGGCAGGCGTGATTGCTGCAGACCCACGTCAGTCGATCAAAGATAGCGTGAAAGTCGACGGAGATACACTGACCGTTCGGGGGGACACTTTTTCATTAAAAGATTACGATAGAGTTTTGCTTTTTGGAGTGGGAAAAGCTTCTACCCCAATGTGTCAGGCGTTTGAAGATATCTTGAAACCGGACGACGGCCTAGTCATTACAAAAATCGGTGAGGAGATTTGTATCGCCGATGTAAAATCGGTCCCGGTTAGACGCGCTTATCATCCTGAACCTCGGGCCGAAAATGCCGAATACTCCAGAGAAATCTTGAATATGATTGACGGCGTCGGTGAGGGTGAAAAGGTTCTGGTCTTCCTTATGGTATCGGGTGGAGGGTCGGCTCTGTTCTCCTGTGCTCCTGAAACGGTGAGTATAGAAGATAAGTTCATGTTGAACCAATTGCTGATGAAATGCGGAGCGAACATTCACGATATTAATACAATTCGCAAGCACTGCTCTGATATCAAAGGCGGCAAGTTCGGACAACGGGTGGCTCGCAAAGGTGGAACTTTGGTTTCACTGATTCTTTCCGATGTTGTCGGTGATGATCTCAGCGCAATTGCTTCCGGACCGAGCTATAAAGACGATAGCACTTTTGAAGATGCCGTTCGCTTGATGAAGCAATATGCAATCTGGGAGGAAGCACCGCAATCAGTTCGGGATCACATGGAAAGAGGATTGCAGGATGCTTCTTTGGAGCCACCGAGAGAAGTTCCGGCTGGCGTTTATAACTATCTGATCGGGAACAACCTTGCTGCGTTGGAGGCCGCTAAGGCTATTGCAGTTAAAGAAGGCCTGGATACCATAATCCTGACGAGTCAAAATACTGGAGAGGCAAAAATTATTGCCAAAGCTTTTATGGGGATCGCAAAGGAAATCCAGGATTCACAAAACCCGATGAAAGCACCTGCATGCTTGATCGTCGGTGGTGAGATGATTGTGACTTTCAATTGGGAAGATCGTAACGGCTTTGGCCCCACTCGCGAGTTCGTTCTGAGTTCCGCACTTGAAATTCAAGGACGAAAAAACATTGTTGTTGCTGGTTGTGACTCCGATGGCGTTGATGGCGATGGCAAGTCCGGTGCAATTGCCGATGGTAACACCGTTTCCCGAGCAACGCTCGACCCCAGGCATTACCTGGATAAACATGATGCGGAAATCTTCTTTGATAGCTTAGGAGATTCCATTCAATTTGTCAGCATGACAAACGTCAATGACATCATTGTCATCATAGTTGGAGAGAAAGAGTAAGCAGTCAGGTGAGAGTTGGACGTTCGGGGTTCGGTGCTACACGAAGAAATAGCTCCGAACTCTGAACGTTTGATCCTGCCACTTCAAAGGTCCTCGATCTGAGCTAGAGTCTGTCGCCCGGTGGACCGCTTCCCAACGCGCCCTCATTTGGCGGTAGAGTTTTGCGCCTCTTGATCTGCTCCCCAATGCGCCCTCACTAGGAGATACCGCCTTGGCGAGCAGGGCTTTCGCACCGTTGCGTAAGACTTGCGTGAGTTGGTCGTCGAAAGTTTCTGGCTGAATCAGTCGGGTGACATTATCGTGCGGCACGGCATATCGCTCCTTCGGTGGAGAAGTGAGGTCGTCAAGCAACCCCACGATATGCCGCCTTCCCGATTCCCGCCGTCACCAACTTCCGATCATAGCTCATATTGCCGTGCCCGAACCCCATTCGGAATCGCGTTTCGGCCAAGCGCCATCACTGCCGGTCTAGAACCAGCACACAGGCATCCCAGCATTGCTTGTGGCCGATGCAATCTCGCTCATGAGGTATCGATCCTCGTTACGACTGGCGTCACTGTTGGCCGATGGCTCGGCTGGTACCCATCTCGACCCGGATCAGCATGCGCTGGCTGTCGATGTCCGTGACTTTGAGCGCGACCGCCTCCATTGCGCGCAGGCCGGCGCCGTAGGCAACGCTCAATGCCGCCTTCAACTTCGGGTTGGGTGCCGCCTCCAGCATCCGCAACACGTCCTCGGGCGACAGCACGCGTGGCAGCTTGCGCGGCTCGTAGACGAACACCAGATGCCGCGTCGTCTCCGGCTGATCGACGGTCACCTTGAAGAAGAAACGCAGCGCCGTCACCGTGGCGTTGATGGTCGGCGGGTTGGTGACGGTCTCGGTCAGGTGCAGCTGGAAGGCGCGAAGATCCTCTGCTGTTGCGGTGTCGGGTGAGCGCTCGAGAAACGCCGCCAGCTTCTTGACGGCGCGGATGTACTCGCGTTGAGTATCGGGCACGAAGTTGCGCACGCTCATATCGTTGATCATGTGCTGGCGCAGCGGGCTGATGGCTTTACGAGGGATCGTGAAAGTCATCTAAGGTGCTCCTGGTCTTGAGGTTGGAGTGCTTGACCCCTCGATCCTCAAGACCGGGCACTTCTCATTCCGTTACCGTGGCCCCGTTATCTCGCCACGACGCCCGCACCAGCCGCCGCCCCTTGCGCGCAGCGCTTTCCTGCGTGAGCGGGTTCGTTCGTTGACGCGAAGCGAAATTTTAGGGGGCTGACTACCGATCCGTCGGTAGTGCGAGGGTCACCAGGAAGCCGCCTTCGGGCGTGTGAGAGAGCCTCAGGGTGCCGCCAATCTCGGCAACGATGTCCGACACGATGGCCAGACCAAGCCCGGATCCGGGTTTGCGCCTGTCGAGCCGCTGCCCCCTTTCGGTCAGAGTTGGAAGCTGCTCCTCGCTGACGCCAGGTCCATCGTCAGCGATCTCAATCAAAATCCTGTCCGGCACGGCCCTTGCTCCGATGGAAACGCGAGACTTCGCAAACTTCCTCGCATTATCAAGTGGCCCTCCGAGGATTTCCGCGAGCGCAATGGGATCAATCCGAATCGACAGGGTCTCCGGGACATCGATCTTCCAGTCCAGATCGCGTCCACCAGCAACGCGAGACAGGCTCCGCACCAAGGCCTCGACGACTGGCCGAATTGATGTCGGAGACGTGCCCGGCCCAGTATGAACGGACCGCGCGAGCGCCAATTCCCGTTCGACATGGCGCAGCATACTTGCTGCGTTATCCTCTGTTTCGTCAGCCAACTCGCCGAGACCATGCGCCCTCAAATCCTCGGAAATCCCGATGATCGCAGTAAGCGGAGTCTTGAGACCATGAGCCAGGTCGGCGGCCCGCTGCCGCTTGCGCTCGGCGTCCTTGTCTCGCTCATCAAGCAGAGCGTTGAGGTCGCAGACCAGCAAAGCGACCTCGCTTGGATACGTCGCTGCCAGCCTGTTTGCTGCACCCGACCTTAGCGCGGACAAATCGATCCGCAGGCGCTTGAACGGCGCCAATCCGACAGCAATCGCCAGGAAGAAGGCGGCAAGCAGCGCTACCCCCAAAACGACGAGCATAACAACAAGTTCGCCGCGAAACCCGGCGACTGCAACCAGCGTTTCGGCACGATCCTGAGCGGCAACAAACCGGACCTGTATGTCACCTGTCGCCCGAGACACCCTGACCGCCCGTTCAACCGCTATCAGGGTCTGTCCTTCCGGACCGGGCACGATGTGCTCGTGCTGGCCACCCCTTGGCTCGTCACGCGGCTCGTCACGCGGCATGGGAAGCGCCTCGTCCCACAAGGAACGAGAGCGTCCGACGACAACGTTTTCCACCATTACTTGCCAGTAGTTTCCACTGAGTGGTTTGAGGTATCGCGGATCGGTCGGCCGGCGGGCGAGCTGAACCGTTCCATTGTCGGCAACGGTGACCCCGGCAATCAGCTCCCCGACGTCATCCTGCAGGGTGCTCACGACGCGGCGTTCGACGTGGTGCTCGAACAAAACGAGCAACCCCCATCCTGCAGCCGTCATCGCGGCAAGTAACGTCACGATCGCCGTAATGCCCAAGCGCAGCCGGATCGAACGGGTGAGTTCAGTCATCGGGCAACAATTGAACGTCGCCGGGAATGGTGTAGCCGAAGCCCCGCCGCGTGCGGATGAGATCAACGCCAAGCTTGCGGCGCACGCGCGCGACAAGGACTTCCAATGCATTACTATCGCGCTCGATGTCCTCCCCGTAAACGTGTTCGGTCAATTCCAATTGCGAAATCACCCGTTCGCGATGGTGCATCAGATAGCTCAACAGCCGAAACTCGAGTTGCGTGACATCGATCTGTGCTCCATCGACCGAGACCGTCATCCTCAGAGTGTCAAGCCGAACAGCTCCAGCGCGTAAAACGCTATCGGCGGCACCAGCCGAACGTCGCAGAAGCGCTCGCACGCGGGCAATCAGTTCTTCCATCTGAAATGGTTTTGGAAGGTAGTCATCGGCGCCCGCGTCGATACCTTCCACGCGCTCCATCCAGCTTCCCCGCGCGGTCAGGACCAGAACCGGCATCAGCCGACTGTTCTGCCGCCAGCGCTTGAGCACTTGCAGTCCGTCCATCTGCGGAAGGCCCAGGTCAAGCACGACTGCGTCGAACTCTTCTGTATCGCCGCGAAACCATCCGTCTTCACCGTCAGACGAGCGCTCAACAATGTAACCAGCACCCTCCAACGCCCGTCCGACCCGTTTTGCGATGCCTTCTTCATCTTCGATGAGCAGGATGCGCATTACTCACCCTCGACCTTCAGTATATCCCCTCCACGCGCATCCACGTAGATCTCAAGGTAGCGATTTCGTGGCGTAATGAGCTTGACCTCATACACCCATCGACCAGCCTCACGATCCAGTTCTATCCCGACGATCTCGCCAGCATGTTTTTTCCGAACGTGCTCGATTATCTGCGTTAGCGGTGCGATCTCGCCGGCCGCACGGGCTCGTCTGGCTGCTTCATGATCCGGGTCGTCATCATCGTTATCGTCGTCGTCATCGTCATCGCTGCCGCGTCGCTTGCGGTCGGCGAACGCCAAGGGCGAGGCAAGGCTACCACCCATCGCGGCAATCAAGCCTGCGAGGAAGGCGCGCCGACCAATTGTCTCATCGTCATGAGCCACCATCTGCTCCTTGCCCTGCCGGGCACTACGAATGCAATCGGATATCCTATTCCTCCTGACCTGACAGATCGCTTACAACCAACTTGCAAAACGCTGACCAACCGTCTCAGCGGCATGTCAGCAGTTCTGAGCTAGTCCTTGTTTCGCGTCATTGCCAACTCCGGCAAGGCACATGAACAAGGAGAAAACCATGAAATCCCGAAATCAAGAACTGTCGATTTTTGCCGGGCTCCTCGCAGGTTTTGTCGCAATCGCCGGACCCGCGTTCGCCGACGACGACGACTACTGTGGCAACATCCCCCGCTCGGAATGGAAATCCATTTCCGAAGTCGCCTCAGCCGTTGAGGCCAAGGGCTATCAGGTCCGCGAAATTGAAGCGGACGACGGCTGTTTCGAAGTCGAAGCTCGCAGAGAGAACGGCGAACGTGTCGAGCTCTACATCAATCCGCGCACGCTCGATATCGTTCGCACCAAGAGCCGGTCGTGAGCTTTCGTCATTGTGACAGGCCAAACCGTGCCGCAGGCCTTACGCCTGCGGCTTCGGTCCCTGTGTGGGGTTCCTTTGTCAGGATCTTCCACTGGAGCCTCGTCATTGGCTTTGCTGTCGCATTCTTGAGTGCTCAGGAATTTGACCGTTTGCATGAATGGGCTGGCTACGTCGTCGCCGCGCTCGTCGTGGGGCGCTTGCTCTGGGGCTTTATCGGCACGCGACATGCGCGCTTTTCTGACTTCGTACGCGGTCCGTCTGAAACGCTGCGATATCTCGGCGATATCGTGAGCGGGCGTGAGCGTCGGTATCTGGGACATAATCCGGCGGGTGCCTGGATGATACTCGCCATGTTGGCCGGCATGCTGTCACTCGGTGCGACGGGTTATCTTCTTTCGACCGGCGGCCCGCTAGGGAGTGAGTTCTTCGAGGAACTTCACGAGGTCATTGCCAACGCCATGCTTGTGCTTGTCGTCTTGCATATTGCTGGAGTGGCGATCTCCAGTTTCCAAACCGGCGAAAACCTCGCGATTGCCATGATAACTGGCTGGAAACGCTCGGAGTGACCGAGTGGCCCTCCGACGCATTCGGCGCGGTTGACGCCGTCCCCAACGGTTTTGGACTGCGTCCACCCGCCCAACATTAAGGGATAAGTTGGAGTGCTTGACCCCTCGATCCTCAAGACCGGGCACTTCTCATTTCGTTACCGTGGCCCCGTTATCTGGCCCCGCCGCTCGACACAGCCGCCAACCGGCGCGCAGCGCTCTTCGCGTGAGCGGGTTCGTTCGTGGCCCGAAACGTTGGACAGTTGACGGAGGCTTTTGGATTACTTCGACCGTCGACACCAAGCGGCCTGGGCATATGAGGCTTCGCGCTGCAGCCAGCCCTGCCGCAAACCACTCCCAGATATCCATCACTGGAGGCGTGAGTGATCTCCACAGCATTTGTTGTACTTCTTGCCTGACCCGCAAAGGCAGAGCTGGTTGCGTCCTATCTTGGCTGAGCGCACCGGCTCCCCACGCGCAAATCGGTCTCCTGGTTCTTGCCAGTAGGAGGCAATCATTTGCAGCATCACCGGGAGTTGATCGATTATGCCCTCGCGCACCTCGCCATCTGGCTGCGTCAATTTCACTGCCATCCGCGAGAGCTTTACGGCCAATTCATAGCCCGATTGAGCATCAGGTGTGACGAGTGTTGGAAGCCAGCGTTCTGGTTCGGCCATATTGGTCTCCATGATGATAAACTGAGAAATTGGCGACGGTCGACAAGCGACCGTCGCCCTGATCGCTAGGTCATTCCACTTTGCCAGGGAGACTCAGATCGCCCGACGCGACATCGAACACGTCTACGACACACAAGAGGGGGGCGTGCACATTGGCACTCACTCTGAGTGCCGAGGTAACGCCATCGTAAGATGCTCCGTCTAGCGCCGCCGCATCAGAGAAACCGACATTGATTGTTACTTCGGGGCCATCGAATACCGGCGTAAAGCCAGGCGAGTCGATAAAGATTGGCAAGCCAGGCCAAGTTGCGGGCATCGCGGGCGTTTCACCCTCAGGGATGTCCCGCACACCCAGAGCTCCCTCGCCGCACTCTTCTGTCGGCGTCAGCACAACCCAGTGCGAATGCCATTTTGCGCCGTCATTGGTCAGGTTGCCATCGCCATCTTCGTCGTAGAGCGGCGTGTCGTCGAAGTCAGGATGTGAAGTAGCGGCTAGAGCCAAGATACCTGTGCCACCCTCGAAGCCGACCGTCGCCGGATCAAGTGAGGTTGGCCAGACATAAGAGAGCACCGGTGCGCCGCCCAGTGACCCAGCAGGTTCTGGCGTCTCAGAGCCTGCTTCACCCGCCATTGTCATGTGAAAGGTCGCCACACGGCCGTCACGGTGGACATGGGCCGCGACGATGTCGAAGGCTGCAACCTTGGATGCGTCTGTGGGTGATGTCACTGCACCGTCCTGATTGACGGCGTGACTGTCGTGATTGCCATCGGCAAAAGCCGGAATACAGGATAGCGATGCCAACGCGATAAAGGAGGCACCAAGGGTCAAGCGTGTTTTGGTCATGATCGAGACTCCGTTGAAAGACACCCCTTTACTAATAGCGAGTCGATATAGTTGTCAAGCTGATAGCGAATCGCTATCAATGGGTATGGCATATAGACATTCGATATTGCACGACCTTCTCGATAGGCTCGCCCGCATCATCTCATCCGACGCCTGGTCGGACGATCTCAACCCGACGCAACGTGCGGCACTGAGCTATCTTGCGCGCGCCAACCGCTTTTCTCGGTCGCCGTCTCACGTCGCCGACTATCTCTGCGCCACTCGCGGCACAGTCTCACAAACGCTCAAGGCGCTTGCGCGAAAGGAACTCGTCAACGAAGTGAGGTCGGAGACAGACCGGCGTTCGATTGCCTACGAAGTCACTCGGCGCGGCGAAGTTCTGGTCAATAGCGCAAGTGCCATCGACGATGTTCTGAATGCTCTTCCTGATGAGGTTGCGGACAGCCTGACCGAGGAATTGTCATCGCTGGTGCGCGCGACGTTAGCCCGGCGGGGTGGAAAATCTTTTGGCATCTGCAAGACATGCCAACATCATCGCCCGCATGAAGCCGGTGGATGGTGCGCGCTTCTGGATGTCGATCTTGATCCGGCGGAAACCAGTCAACTGTGTCACGAACACGTCGAAGCAGCATGACCGATCAAAGCGCCACAATCACCGGACTGTTTGTTGGACATGTGCAGCAACTTTGGGAAGGGCGCCCACCAAGCGCGATTGCTAAGCAACGTGTATCCGGTCCCTTGCGTCTTGGTCTACACGGGTTCGAAAGCGACCGGCAAGCAGACTTGAGCGTTCATGGCGGACCGGACAAAGCCGTACATCACTATGCCAGCGATCACTACGACGCCTGGGCCGATGATCTACCCCACCTCGCCAATCGTTTCAGGCCCGGAGCTTTCGGGGAAAATTTGGCAACGCTGGGGCTGACCGAAACAGACTTCTGCATTGGTGATGTGCTTACAATGGGAACAGCACGTATACAGGTCAGTCAGGGCCGCCAGCCGTGCTGGAAGCTGAACGCTCACCTTGATGAAAAAACGCTTGCCGCCAGATTTCAAAAGACCGGCCGGGTAGGCTGGTACTACCGCGTTTTGCAAGCGGGAGTGGTTGCGGAAGGCGATTTGATTGAACTGGTTGATAGACCGCAACCGGAATGGCCATTGGAACGCGTCATACTCGCGCGGTTCGATCCGTACCTTAAGACAGCGATGGCACTGTCCTTATCGCGCCTACCCGAACTTGCGGAAGGATGGCGAATTGCATTCGGTCGCAAGGCAAAGCACAAAAACGAGAACACCGAAAGGCGGCTAATTGGCTGACGTTACGACCTTGCTATTTACGATCAGAGATAGACCGCGTGTTACTCGCGACAGCGACGATCTTCGTCGACTGATCGGAGAAAAAGACTCAATGAGCGAAATTTGTTGTCCAAGACCTTGCATCAGGTGCCGGCTGCGCCGTCCTCGACCCGCACGGCGATCTCGCTACTGCCGCCGTGTCACTACTACCGACCTCGCGCGCCGATGATCTCGTCTACTTCGATCCAGCTCATCTTGCCCGGCCGATCGGTTTCAATCCCCTCGCCCAATTGCCCGAAGACGATCGACTGCTCGTAGTCGAAAACGTCGTCGCCGCCTTTCACGCCATCTGGCCGGATTTCTGGGGGCCGAGGCTCGAACACATCCTCGCGCATGCCCTGCGCCTTCTCATGGATATTCCCGGCGGCACGTTGCTCTCCCTCCCCCGCCTCCTTCAGGATCAAAGCTATCGCGCCGGCTGTCTACGCCACGTCATGATCCTGACATCGAACCGCGGCTTCGCCGAATGGGGAGAAGTGTTCGGCGACCATGTTGTCGCCACGGCCCTTCTCGACAGCCTCCTCCACCACGCGATCGTTATCCAGATCGAAGGCTCCAGCTATCGCCTTCGCCAACACGCCGATCTCGTGCCGGAAAACATCCGCGCAAGACCGTCCGTCAACCCGCCGCAGCAAACCAAACGGCGCGGGCGCCCACCAGGAAAGAAGCCCGCGGATCTTGAAAACGGCTGATCCCCGAACACCCTCAACCGCCACCTAGGGAAAATTGAAAGCCCACATACGAGGAAAGTTCATGGCCCATTGACAACTGGAGACCAACAATCTCCTGGCGCCGCTGTGCCGTCAGAAGAAGTAGCAGGACAATGCTGCCGTAGGGATACGGATAGATCTTTGCAGCGTTGAAGATTTTTGCAATCTCTTCGGACTCAAGCACGCGCTCTCGTGTACGAGGCTTCACCGGCAGTCGCATGCCCTCGCAAGGTGAGCGCTCGATGTAGCGCAGCTCCCGAGCCCAGCTGAAGAGCTTGCGGATTGCAGAAAAAGCATGATTGGCCTCGCCTGGTGTTTCAAGCAGACCATCGATAACACCGGCGACCTTCTGCGGCGTGATGTCCACAAGTGCCATGCTCCCAAGCTTCGGCTCGAAGTGCCGCCTCAAGAGACGCTCCGTCTCCTTGGCAGTGGCCGGCCGGTTGTTTGGTTTGCAGTGCTTTGCGACGAACACGTCTATCGCCGCAACGAATGTGAGGACTTGCCCAGAGTCTGACGGCATATCGGGTGCGTGCCCCAACATCACGCTCGCCAACACGCGCTTTGCTTCGGCGCGCGCTTGGCCCAACCCGAGTGCGGGATGCTTCCTGGCACTTCTGGGCTGGCCGGATCTAGTGCTTCGGCTTCAGCTTGGCGCGCAGGGTGTAGATGTTCACTTTGCCCAGCCCTTGACGCTTGATCGTAATCAGATCGTGCTTCTCCAACTCGTCGATGTAGCGGACGATGCTACGCCGCCCCGAGCCCATGTCGTCGGCCAAGGTGTCTTGGCCGGGAAAGCAGAAATCGTTCTGCCAAGCATACGACAACAGCATCGCGTAGGTCAGCTTGGCACCAACGCTGAGATCGGTTGAGCGCAGGATAACGTTGGGCACCTGCGTAAAGCCACCAGCGGCAACGGGATCAAAGCCTTCGAGAATGATGTTTCGATAGCGATCCAGCAACGGCTCACTGAGCTTTTTCATTGCTTTCAGTATAGCACCTGCTCGCAGGCTTAAGCGCTCGCCCCGCAGGGTTCGGGGACAATTCGGCCGCCGGGGAAGCGGGTCCACTAAGCGTCGCGCAACATTTAATTTGCGACCAATGAGCCAGAAGATGGCTCAGTTGAGCCGTTTTTCGTCGGCGCGTTCGCTGCTATTCGATGACTTCGAGATGATGGTGCTGACGGTATTCGATGAGCCATGTGACAGCGCGCTCGATTTCGTCTTCGTAAAACAGACCGGTCTCCCGCAGCTTGCCCGGAATTTTGACACGGATCGTATGCTCGCTCATTTCGAGGATCTTTTCCTCGATCGAGGTCTCGCGAGGTTCTGTATTGAAAAGCGTCAACATAGGCGGGATTTAAGGCACCTGGGCCAGGGCCACGACGGCGCCGATGATGACAAGGGTTTGCGCGGCGGCGACCTTGTACATCTCGACGCGCGTACCCTAAATGCTGCGATCCAAATGAGCGATGCCGTCCTTCAGGGCTGCAACATCGGCCTGGGTTGCAACGTCGGCCAAGTCGGCACTCTGCAAAACGGCAACGAAACCCTCCGCTTGCTGCTTCGAATACCCCTGCTTCTGTAGCAGTGAGATGGCCTTGTAGGTGTCGATGGATAGCGATGCCATATGCTTGAATTATATCAGAATTCTCGAAAACATCACGCTGGGTGATCGTCGCCGTGATCACCGTGATGGTGGTCGCCGTCATTTGTTTCGGCCCCAATCCCCTGCCGGCCGTCATCAGTCGCGTCTCGAAATGCGCCAGCGTGCCGATCGGCATCCGGTGCAAGGCCGATTTTTTCAGATCTGACCGTTGCTGCGAGTGCCTTGAAGATCGGCGCAACGTTGGTTTGGATGGTTTCCAACAGATGGTTCTGACCGTCGATAATCCCCTTCATATCCTTGATCTGACCGCGTCGGTCGATCAGCTC
>LOEV01000114.1 GCA_001516065.1 Alphaproteobacteria bacterium BRH_c36 | reverse complement strand
AAAGGGACACTAGAATCAGAAAGTTGCTAGTGTGATTCAGATTCAGAAGTTCGATCTGAACCTAGCCGCAGGTGGTAGCGAACTTCTGAATCATCACACTAGCCGGGGTCCTCGCGCAGGTAAACTCTCGTGCACGTCAACGAAAGGCGAAGTTCTGGCCGGTGCGGTCGAGTTTTTTCGATTTATCAGGACGGGTTGGGCAGGCCTTTGATGCGCTGGCGCACCAGATCGACGGCGCTGCGCAGTTCGTAGAGCCTGTCGGAATAATGCAGAGGGACCGGAATGCGGCTTACTGCGTCCTCGATCCGGAGGATCTCTCTTGTATACTTGTCCTTTTCCACCTGCGACTCGTCGAGCACCGCCTTTTCAAGGCGTTTCAACTCGCCATACCAGAACAGGATGCGCCGCCGTATCCGCCACTCGTAGACCCATGGGACTATCTTGAACAGCGGCAAGAGAATTGTTGCGATCGGCACGATCATGATCAGGCTGCGTTCGATGAAATTCGCCAGCCAGAACGGCAGGAACCGCTGAAGGAATGGCGGCCCCTGCTTATACAGCCGTTCGGCATCATCATGCATGGGGTATTCCGGATCGTGGGCCTTCGGGAATTCTTCGACGCGCTGGAAGATGCCGCCGCTTCCATGAACTTGCTTGGCGGCTTCGACCAACAGGCCGACGATCGCGGGGTGGACGTCGCTGCGCGCAACCAGAGCGGCCTGGGCGGCGAGCAACTCGACGTCTTGCGATGGTATCTGCGCGGAAAGATCTATGACGCCGGCTGGCAGTGTCACTTTGGACAGAAACGGGAAGAGCCGTATGTAGGCTTCTGCCTGCTTGAAATACATCAAACGGATTTCCGGATTGCGCAGCAGCGACTCGACGAGCTTTGCCTGCGGCGACAGGACCAGGAAAATTGCGTCGGCCGTATTGTCGCGGAGGGCTTCGGCCGCCTTTTCGCCGCCGATGGGCAGCAGTACCGCCGTGTTCTCGTCGATTGCGTTCTTTGCAAGCAGTTCGCGAGCCAATGCCTGGGTGCCGCTGCCATCGCCGCCGATCGCGATGCGTTTGCCCTTGAGCTGGGCCAGCCGGTCGATCGGTTCGATGCCGCGATAGAACACCCAGACCGGTTCGAGAAAAACCCGGCCGAGGGATACCAGGCCCGGATCCTTTTCGTGATCCGAAATTCCGCCCTGGAGCAAGGCAACCGAAATGCCGGATTCCGGGTTGCGCAGCAATTCGAGATTACTGAGCGAACCAGCCGACGCTTTTACCTCCAGGCGGATATCCGATTTCGCCAAGATCTCCGCATAGCGCCTGGCGAAGGCGTAATAGGCGCCGGTCTCGGAACCAGTGGTTATGTTGACGCTGCGGGGCGGGGCCGGCTCGACGAACTGATAGGCAAACCAGAAGGCAAAGCCGACTGCAATCAAGGCCGGACCGACGAACATCAAGGCTTCGTGGAAGGCGCTGCGCTGCGGGCTTGCTGTTGCCCCAGCGGGCGGTGTCTCTGCCATCCAAAAGTTCCTTATGCCGCGCCCACCCTCAACCCCCCGGCGGCTCTTGAACAGGGTTGGCCGCGCAGGTTCCTGCGGCAGACCATGCACGTGTGTCCTTACAAAGACAATATTCCGCAGGCGCGTGGAATTTATGAAGTGCGATCAACACGAAAAGGCGGCTCCGCCAAAAGCCGCCCACTCAGTCGCTTGGTCGTTTTCGGCAGATCAGGCGGCGTTGAGCCGGCGCTCCACGATTTCGTCGAGGCGGGGGCCGATCTCGGTGTCCGCTTCCTTCAGGTAGGCTATAAGTGCGGTTTCGGCGGGGCTCAGCTGGCCATCGCGGGCGAGCCGGGCGGCCAGCCAATCGGCTTCGTTCGCGTCAAGGGATTCGCCCGTCACAAGCTCGCGGTACTCGCGGTCGAGGCGCGTCAGCGTGCACTCCTCTCGGCTCTGCTTGCGGTATCCGCCGATGACATCGTCGAGGCTCAGGCGGGTGATCGATCTGATGATGTCGATGGGTGACAGATCGGCCGCCTCATCGAGCCAGGCTTCGCTGCGCAAGGCTTCCTCCCGGCTAGGGACGGAATAACCGGAATTCGCCAGTAGGCAGTTAGCCATCGCCTTGACATAAAGCTCCGCCCAGGCGGAGTTGACTGTATCGGTCTTGAGGCTGTCGTTGATGTCGCACAGCATTTCGGCTTCGGTATGCGTGACGGCGATGTTGCCGTCGCCGCCGAAAGCATAAATGATGCGGCGGACCAATTCGACTTCGTCATCGTCGATCGTCGCGACCTCGTGATGGGAACGCAGTGGACCTTCGCCGGTTCTGACAGCATGGCTGACCTGCGCCAGGGCAAATGCGACGAGGATTTCCGGCGACCAGCGTGCGTGATCGATGATGTGGACGATAAGGTCGAGCTCCTTGCGCGACCTGACCAGGCCGTCTGGAGCGATGCGGGAGATCAGCCAGTCAGCGTTCTCCTGCGTGACATAGCCTTCCGGCTCGGACTGGTTGACAATGAAGTCGGTCAGCGCCTCGCGGAAGAGATCTGACCATTCTGCCGCCTGGACCGGGCAGTCCGCGTTGAGCTCGATCAGACGTTCGGCTTCCTCCTGCGATATGCCGCCATCTTCGTAGACCGCGCGCCGCAGTTCGGCGGCATCGGCCTCGCGGATGCTGCCGCGCTCGGCGATCAGGTCGAAGGGAAAGCTTTGCAGTGCGCTCATGGGACCGCCTCATTCATCCACTCACGGGTTCGCTTCGGATCCAGTAAAACCGCCGGATGCTTACCAAACCGCTAATAGACGTGGCGGCTTGAAGCATGGTTGATTGGGAATTCGACGCGCGCAGAGCAAAATCGATTGGCAAAACCGATTGCCGCAGCGGACTTGGCCGCGCAAATTGCCGGCCATCGGCAATTCAGCAACTGAAGGCATCGCAATAATGGCAGCGCAGGGGACGGCGGTTAAGGGCTGGCAAGGCCAGTTCGAAGCGGCACAGGTGGCACGCGCCGTCAACGTCGTCTGCATGAAATGGGGCGACCGCTACGGTGCGTTCTGGGTCAACCGGCTTTTCGGGATGGTCAAGCGCAATACGACCTGGAATGTCCGCTTCGTCTGCTTCACGGACCACGCCGACGGCATCCGGCCGGAAGTCGAGTGCCAGCCGCTGCCGGAGGTGACGTTCGACAAGAAGCTCGGCAAGTACTGGCCGAAGCTCGGGCTAATGGCCGAAGGGCTCGGCGGGCTCGACGGCATGACGCTGTTTCTCGATCTCGACGTCGTCATCATCGACAACATCGACGCATTCTTCACGCATCCGGGACGCTTCCTCATCATCCGGGAATGGAAGGACCCCCAACTCGGCTACGGCAACAGCTCCATCGTTCGCTATTTCATCGGCCAGGAATCAAATGTGCTCGACAAATTCTACGCGACGCCGCCCGAGGTGATCGTCGAGACCTACGATTCAAAGGAGCAGAACTTCCTCACCAAGGCCGTCGATGAAGCCTCGTTCTGGCCGGAGGAGTGGGTCGTTCCCTTCTCGATCGCCTGCCTGCCGAGCAATCGCGTCATACGGTTCTTCACGACGCCGAAAAAACCCGTCACCGGGAAAATCGTCGTGTTCTACGGATCAATCACGCCCGAAAGCGCGCTGCGCGGCGAACATCAGCGCAACAAGCGCGTCGCCGGCGGGCTGCATCTGCGACCGACGCGCCGACGTTTCGGGCCCGCCCGCTGGATCGCCGACTACTGGCGGGAATGAAAAGCATGCGGGGTCCGGCACTTTTGGCTGAACCCCGCACTCTCCCTCCGCAACTCATGCTTTTTCAAGTCCGGTCACGGATTCACGTGAAACGTGTATCAGCGCCCAACGCGCGGCAGAGCCGACCAGCGGCGGTAGCCGTCGCGCTTTTCGGCGCGGATCTTGCGGCGTGCCTCGTAGAGTTCCGCATTGAGGCGTTCGACTTCCTGATAGGTCAGGTGCCCGCCGCTGGCGCGCAGGTGAACTTCGAGGGCGGCGATCCGGCGCTGCTCTGCGCGCAGCTTGAGGCCTTCGCGCCAGGTTATCTCCCCACTCTTGCGGCCGCGTTCGATTGCTGCTGCCTGGCGTTCCTGGCGGGCATCGATCGTGCCGTCGTCGTGGGCGGCGGCCGGAAGGTAGGACGAAGCGAGCAGAACGCCAGCGGTCGCGGCAGCCAGTATGAGTTTCAACATTTTGCAGTCTCCATAAACGAAGCGTGGAAATCGGAAGTCCGGTTCCCGACCCGACGAGTACCTCGGAAGGTAGTGTTCGCCGCCCCAGCGGCTTGTTTCGGAAAATGGCGGGACTGCCTTGAACGGAGCCTGAACGGCATTGTCAGCCGCCGTTCAGGGTGATCTGAGCCTTGGGCGTCAACCGCTTGGCGGAACAATAACGTCATCGGAGTGTATAAATACACGGCAGCATTTGAGTTCAGCCCACACAAGCTGTCATAAGTCTCCCCAAAAGTCAGCAGAAAACGGAAACGCTATGACCACCGGCGACAATTTTGACCATGGCGTCGGCCGCTTGCGCAAATCGACCATCGACAAGGATTTGCGCAAGCTTGAGCGGATCGAGGTCGCAACCCGCGCGATCGGCAAAGACCAGTTCTCGATCGGGATGGCGGTCGTTTTTCTGTGTGTGATCGCCGCTTTTGCCGCCTTCTATTTCGGGTCGCAACCAGGGGCGGTGATTCTGGTGGTTGCCGCCGTCCTTGCCGGCTACATGGCGCTCAACATCGGCGCCAATGATGTCGCCAACAATGTCGGGCCCGCAGTGGGATCGCGAGCGTTGACTATGATGGGGGCGCTCATTATTGCCGCCGTCTGCGAAAGCGCGGGTGCGCTGATCGCGGGCGGCGACGTCGTCAAGACGATCTCCAAAGGCATCATTGATCCAGCCCAAGTCGCCAACAGTCAGGATTTCATCGCAGCCATGTTGGCGGCGCTGTGCGCCTCGGCGGTATGGGTCAATATTGCCACGTACGTTGGAGCACCGGTCTCGACGACGCACGCCGTGGTTGGAGGCGTCGTTGGAGCGGGCGTTTCCGCGGTCGGATTTGGCGTCGTCGATTGGGGAGTGATGGCTGCCATCGCGTTGAGTTGGGTGATTTCACCAATTCTGGGCGGGATCATCGCAGCGTTGTTCCTCGCGTTCATCAAGGCCAATATCATATACCGCGACGATAAGATTGCCGCCGCCCGGCTGTGGGTGCCAGCATTGATAGCCAGCATGTGCTCGGCGTTCGGCGCCTATCTTATGATAAAGGGTTTCAAACAAATCTGGATACCATCGGCCGGAATGGTCGTCGCGACTTCGTTCGGGGTATTCGTCGCAGCGTACCTCGTTCTGAATCCAGTCATTGCGCGACAGTCCGAGGGCATGGAAAACCGCAATCAGTCGCTGCGTAAACTGTTTCACATCCCGTTGATCTTTTCAGCGGCGCTCTTGTCATTTGCGCACGGCGCCAACGATGTTGCCAATGCCATCGGTCCGCTTGCCGGCATTCTGCATGCGCTCGAGACGGGCAACATTGCCGGCAATGTAAAAATCCCGTTCTGGGTCATGCTGATTGGAGCACTCGGGATCAGCATCGGCCTGTTCCTGTTCGGGCCCAAGCTCATCCGCATGGTGGGGGAAAACATCACCCGGATGAACCCCATCAGGGCATACTGCGTGGCTCTTTCGGCGGCCATTACCGTGATCATCGCCTCGGCTCTTGGTCTTCCTGTCAGTTCGACTCACATTGCCGTCGGCGCAGTATTCGGAGTCGGTTTCTTTCGAGAGTACTACATCACCCACAGCAGGGTCCGGCGCGAATATCTTGAACGCAAGGGGGTGCCTCCGGCCAAGGATCTTGAGGTCAAGCGAGATGCCCCAGAACTCATTCGGCGCAAACTTGTGAGGCGTCAACATTTCACGGTCGTCGTCGCCGCCTGGCTTATAACGGTGCCTGCGGCCGGCGCCCTGTCGGCGATCCTCTACCAGCTGATCCGCGCCAATATGTAAGGCTTGGCATGTCGATCGCCGGCTGCATATTCGCCGTCGGTAAAAAGCATCGCGGAGTGGACTCGCGGCCGCGCTTCTGAAGGATTTGTATTGCCACATGTGCGAACTGCATCTTTGAAGCTCGCCTTCGGCAAGAACCCGCTACGTTTTTGCTGAACATGCCCTGACTCTAGCGTTGGTAGAAGGACAAGTGATATCGACCACATCGTCGTTTCCCTCGTCGTTCTGTCCGCCATACTTCACCCTTGCCGGGATCTCGTCCTAAAGGGCGTCGAGGAGCCACTGCCCGCCTATCTGGGTGTATGTCTTGGGTGGTGCGTTTTGGCCTTTGCGCAGTCCCTGTCCACCGGAACGGGGCTCACTTTGACACATGAGGCCTGGGGACTGGCCGCCGTTTCCGCTGCCGGACTCGCGGTCTATTACTTCGGGACCTTGGAAGCGCTTCAGGGCGGGCATCTTTCGGTTTACTACCCGATCATTCGTTCTTCGCCATTGGCCATCGTCGCAGTGAACTGGGGACTGTTCGGCCAAAGCTATTCGACGTCGGTGCTGTTTGGAATTCTACTCATCGTCGCGTCAGGAATCCTGCTGCAACAATCCGGAGGTGGGCTGTTCGAGAACGTCCGGTCGCTGCTCTTGGCCCTGGCTGCGATGATCGCCTCGGCCGTCTATGCGCTTGCCGACGCCGCAGCCATGCAGATTGCGGAGCCTGCACCCTTCGTCTTCTGGGTGTATGTCTTGGTGTCGGCATTGATGCTGGGGCTGGCGCTGACCGGACGCGACCGCAACAGCCAATCGCTTCGTGCCATCTACCGCAGCTGGCTGACAGCGCCCTGGCGTATTGCTACGGCCAGCATCGTCTCCTACGGCTCCTACTACCTGATCCTGAAGGCGTTCCAGATGAAGGGCGATCCGGCGCTCGTTGTAGCGGTCCGTCAGATCTCAATCCCTGTATCCGTCATCCTTGCGGCAATAGTGCTGGGGGAGCCGCGATTTCGCCAACGTCTGGGTTGGGCGCTCATGCTAGCAGTCGGCGTCGTGATCGTGATTGTCAGCTGAGACCGTTTTGCGCGCGCAAAAGAACGCGTGTGCACTTGCACCGCCGGGTCGCGTACTTCGCGGCCGCCACTCGGGTCGACCGCCTACCTGTCGATCTCACCGAACACGATATCCAGTGAACCGAGGATGGCGGAGACGTCGGCCAGCATATGGCCGCGGTTCATGTGGTCCATTGCGGCCAGATGCGGGAACCCGGGCGCGCGGATCTTGCAGCGGTAGGGTTTGTTCGAACCGTCCGAAACGAGATAGACGCCGAATTCGCCCTTGGGGGCTTCGACGCAGGCGTAAACCTCGCCCTCGGGGACATGAACGCCCTCGGTGTAGAGCTTGAAGTGATGTATGAGCGCTTCCATCGAGCGTTTCATTTCGCCGCGCTTGGGCGGCACGACCTTCTTGTCCTCGGTCGAAAAGGGTCCGTCACCGCTGATGGACCGGAGCTTATCGCATGCCGCCTTCATGATGCGGACCGACTGGCGCATCTCTTCCATGCGGATCAGATAGCGGTCGTAACAGTCGCCGTTCTTGCCGATCGGAATATCGAAGTCGAACTCATCGTAGCGTTCGTAGGGCTGTGACTTTCGCAGGTCCCAGGCCGCGCCCGAGCCGCGCACCATGACGCCGGAGAAACCGAGGTCGAAGGCTTCCTTCAGCGAGACAACACCGATGTCAACGTTGCGCTGCTTGAAGATGCGGTTGTTTGTGAGAAGCCCCTCTATATCGTCGCAGACTTTCAGGAACGGATCGCACCAGTCGTAGATGTCGTCGATCAATTCGGGCGGCAGATCCTGGTGAACACCGCCGATGCGGAAATACTTCGCGTGCATGCGCGAGCCCGATGCCCGCTCATAGAACACCATCAGCTTTTCGCGTTCTTCGAAGCCCCAGAGCGGCGGTGTCAGTGCGCCGACGTCCATGGCCTGCGTCGTGACGTTGAGCAGGTGAGAAAGAATGCGGCCGATCTCGGAATAAAGAACGCGGATGTAGGAACCGCGAGCAGGAATCTCGAGGCCGAGCAGCCTTTCGGCGGCCATGCAGAAGGCGTGCTCCTGGTTCATCGGCGCGACGTAATCGAGGCGGTCGAAATAGCCGATCGCCTGCAGGTAGGTCTTATACTCGATCAGCTTTTCGGTGCCGCGATGCAGGAGCCCGACATGCGGGTCGACGCGCTCAACAACCTCGCCGTCAAGTTCGAGCACGAGGCGCAGCACGCCATGGGCTGCCGGGTGCTGCGGCCCGAAGTTGATGTTGAACTGGCGGATATCTGTTTCGGCCATTTTCTCTCTCGCTCTGCAGGCTCACTCGAACCCCGCAACTCCCGCCGCCGCGGCCTTCTGATTGACACGCGCCTTGAACCTGTCCCACGGCACCACCATGCGCTGGTGGGTGCCCTCGCCTATTGTGTCGATACCGTCGTGGGCCTTCACCGCAAATGAAATGCGGCGACCCTCGATCTTCGTGCATTCGGCACTGACCGTAATCGTCTGTCCGGGTAGCGTTGCAGCCGAATGCGAGACGTCGACGTGGATACCAAGCGAGCCTTCGCCTTCGTCCATGTGCGGGGCCAGCACCTTGAGGGCAGCCCATTCCATCAGGCCGACGTGGAAACCTGTCGCGAACACCGCCGGCATGTCCTGGAACTCAGGAGCCTCCGGATAGAGCGCAGGGACCGTTTTGGTCGCCGGTACCGCAAACCGGAATTCTGCACGCATACCTGGCTGCAGCGTTGGCTTCATCTTCAACCTTTGCCTGCTCCGCCGCTCGCTTTTTCATCGCCGGGGAGTTGATAGTCGGCTCCCTCCCATGGGCTTTCGAAATCGAAGGAACGGAATTCTTGGGTGAGTTTGACTGGTTCGTAGACAACCCGCTTCTTCTCATCGTCGTAGCGGACCTCGACGTAGCCCGTCAGCGGGAAGTCCTTGCGCAGGGGATAGCCCTGGAAGCCATAGTCGGTCAGCAACCGACGCAGGTCGGGATGGCCGGAGAACAAAATGCCGTACATGTCGTAGGCTTCGCGCTCGAACCAGTTGGCGGCCGGGAACACGTCGACCGCACTCGGCACCGGGGCGTTCTCGTTGGTCTGAAGTTTGACGCGGATGCGCATGTTATTGCGCGGGCTAAGCAGGTGATAAACGACGTCAAACCGGTTCTCGCGGGCCGGCCAGTCAACGCCGCAGATATCGATCAGAACTTCACAGCGGCAGCGGCTGTCGTCGCGAAGAAATTTCAGCACCTGTGTTATGTGCTCGCGGGCGACGTTTATGGTCAGTTCGCCGTGGCGGATGCTGGCCCCCAGAAAAGCCGTCGCCATCTTGTTTGGCAGGTGGGTTTCAGCGAGATCCACCAGCGTGTCGTCAATGGTTTGCGCCATCGCGGCTTTAACTCCTCGCCTAATCTTCTCTTTGCAGACCCGGACTCAGCGGGCGATGGTACCAGTACGGCGGATCTTGCGTTGCAGCAGCAGCACGCCGTAGAGCAGCGCCTCGGCGGTCGGCGGGCAGCCCGGTACATAGATATCGACCGGCACGATGCGGTCGCAGCCACGCACCACCGAATAGGAATAGTGGTAATAGCCGCCGCCGTTAGCGCACGATCCCATGGAGATGACGTAGCGCGGTTCCGGCATCTGGTCGTAGACCTTGCGCAGGGCTGGCGCCATCTTGTTGGTCAACGTGCCGGCGACGATCATCACGTCGGACTGGCGCGGGGAGGCGCGCGGGGCAAAGCCAAAGCGCTCGAGATCGTAGCGCGGCATCGAGGCCTGCATCATCTCCACGGCGCAACAGGCCAGACCGAACGTCATCCACATCAAGGAGCCGGTTCGCGCCCAGTTGATGAGGTCGTCGGTCGTGGTGACGAGGAAACCCTTGTCGGCCAGTTCGTTGTTGATCTGGGTGAAGTATGGGTCAGGGCGAACGTCACCGCCGCCCGCGCCTTCGCGGGCCTTATCGAACTGGACTTGAGGCGGCAGGATCAATCCCATTCGAGAGCACCCTTTTTCCATTCATAGATGAAGCCGATAGTCAGAACCACCAGGAACACCATCATCGACCAGAACCCGAACAGACCGATGTCGCGGAAGGCCGCTGCCCAGGGAAACAGGAATGCGATTTCGAGGTCGAAGATGATGAACAGCAGGCAGACGAGATAAAAGCGCACGTCGAACTTCATGCGGGCGTCGTCGAAGGCGGCAAATCCGCACTCGTAGGCAGATACCTTCTCTGGATCGGGATTGCGGATCGCGATCAGAAAAGGCGCGATAACGAGAGCGCCGGCAATGACCAGGGCGATCCCCAGAAAGACGACGATCGGCAGATAATCGAGAAGCAATTGGTTCATTTCAGGTTTCGCTCCGGCTCGCACTCCAGATCCGCCACACATCACTGCTGCGCGGCGGCGCTCGCAATCCTCCCAAGCCTCTACAGGGTTCGAAAAGAACACGCAATTGGGCTTACGTAAACCGTCCAGCATGTCGCTCCACTAAGGGGCGGCAACCGTCGAAAGCCTGGCATTTTTGAAGGAAATTGCAGGTCACGGCCAGTCTGGACGACTGGCGCGAGCGACGGGACTTGAACCCGCGGCCTCCGGCGTGACAGGCCGGCGCTCTAACCAACTGAGCTACGCCCGCAATCGAAATGCGCGCCGCAGGCGGCGCGCTGTTCAGGCCGTCCGATCTACGTGGTATCGGAGGGCAAGTCAAGGAGATAGATGAAGCCGAACTAGGCTGCCGAACGATCCGATTCGGCAGCGTCGTCGACGGCCTTTGAGGGCGTGTGATCGGTAGCGCGCAGCAGCGCGGCAAGCTGTTCCTTGGCGGCGCGGAGGTTGGCCACAAGCGCGTCGACGCTGCCGTCGAGCGCTGGTAGGTCGGTAGCGCCCGCCGCTGCGATCACTTCGCTCGTGTCTCTTGAGGTGTCCTTCACGTCCGTCATGCTGATCTACTCCGCAGTTACCTCCGCCGTGGCCGCATACTGCGCGAAACGCGCTGGCGCGCCGGAGTGGCAATCAAGCCTTTTCCACTGGTTGTTCATTTCTGGTGGAAACCACTTGAACGCAGCCTGAACCGATTCGTTGCGTGGGAGAAGTGCCACAGGGAACAGGGGGGCCTGTTCGGCCGGGGCTACGGTCGCAGCCGTGCTGCCGGGAGTTCTTTTGTCCGGAAGCTGTATGTGAGGGCGGCAACACGGCGCATCTCCAACACCGACTTGTCCGAGGGTCGAAAGAAACGCGCGCCGCCCAGGCGGAGGCGTCAGTGCGAGGATGCCGCGACCAACGGGAGCGGTGGGCATCTGAAGCGCCAAAGTAAATGGTGGGCGGTGAGAGGGTCGAACTCCCGACATCCTCGGTGTAAACGAGGCGCTCTACCACTGAGCTAACCGCCCGGTCAGGGAAAAGTTCTTCTAGTCGTGTGCGGGGCTGGACGCAAGCTTGAGAATTGAACTTGCGTCTTTGCGGAAGATCCCGGCAAGCGGCATCTGACTGCAGAAACAAAATAGAGGGGCGCGCGGCCCCTCTCGTTCTTCTCGCCGTGATCGCCGATCTCGCGGCAAATCAGGCTGTCGCCGGCTCATGCCTTCTTGGCCTTCTTGGCGGGGGCTTTCTTGGCAGCCGGCTTGGCGGCAGCCTTCTTGGCGGGTGCCTTGGCTGCGGCTTTTGGCTTGTCGACCGCCTGCGTCAGCGCCGAAGCCGCAAGCTTCTTGATCTCTGCGGGCGACACAGAAGAGGGGTCTTTCATTGCCTTGCTGGCGATCGAAGCGACCGCTGCAGATGTCTTTTCGTCTTTGGCCATGGTCTCGGTCCGTTGATCGTTGATTTGATGATTGGGCAACCAAAGCGATACGAAGCAGACTCACTTTTGCTGCCTACGCACGAACGCGAATTTTCACAGTCTGTTTCCGCCACGTCTCGCCCTGAGGCGATAGGGCGTCGCGCCATCCCCTTCCAGGGATGGCGCTGGCTGACTTCAGTTCAGCAGCTCTTTCAAGCCCTTGGCGGGCGTGAACTTGGCAACCTTGGCAGCCTTGATCTTGATGGTTTCGCCGGTCAGCGGGTTGCGGCCTTCGCGAGCGGCGCGCTTGGTGACCTTGAAGGTTCCGAAATCCGGAAGACGGACCTCTTCGCCCTTCTTCATGGTCGACTTGATGTGGGCGAGCATTGCGTCGACCGCCGTGTTCGCCTTTTCCTTCGTCATGTCGCACTCTTTGGCGATGGCATCGACCAAATCTTTTTTGCTCATTTTTGTCCTGTCCTTTGACCTTGCCTACCCGATCTCACGCCCGTGACACGGGCGTTTCAAGTGGGTGGGGCCTTTGCTGTCTTTGGCGCCCCGACTGAAACCCTAGAATTTGGGGGCGTCAAGGGGGAAAATCCGCGATAAAGCCCGAAAACACTGGAGAATCGGGGGACAGAGGGCTCCATTGCATAAAAATTAGGCCCCCGCGAGTTGCTCGCGGGGGCCTGGAGTGTCGAAGTGGCGGTTCTCGCCACCCTACCGTGGATGCCGAATACAGGCGAATCAGTGGGCCAGTGGCCGGTCGTCGTCGGATGGCTCGGTGTTGGTGGCGGTTGCAGCAGCTGCAGCTTCCGCAGCCTCATCCCACTCAATACGCTCCGGCATGCGGACGAGCGCGTTTTTCAGAACCTCGTCGACCCGGGCCACCGGAATGATTTCCAGCTTCTCTTTGACCTCGTCAGAGATCTCGGCCAGATCCTTCACGTTTTCGTCGGGGATCAGCACCGTCTTCATGCCACCGCGCAGGGCGGCAAGAAGCTTCTCCTTAAGACCGCCGATCGGCAGAACGCGGCCGCGCAGCGTTATCTCGCCGGTCATGGCGACATCCTTGCGGACCGGGATCTGGGTCAGAACCGAGACGATTGCCGTGACCATCGCGACACCCGCCGACGGGCCATCCTTGGGCGTTGCGCCTTCGGGAACGTGGACGTGGATGTCCGTCTTCTCGAACACCGGCGGCTTGATTCCGAAATCAATCGAGCGCGAACGCACGTAGGCGTTGGCAGCCTGAATCGATTCCTTCATCACGTCGCGGAGGTTGCCCGTCACAGACATGCGGCCCTTACCCGGCATCTTGATGCCTTCGATGGTCAGGAGTTCGCCGCCGACTTCGGTCCAGGCAAGGCCCGTGACGATGCCAATCTGGTCTTCGTCTTCGGCTTCTCCATAGCGGTACTTCCAGACACCGAGATAGTCGCCGACATTATCCTTCGTCACCGTGATCGACGTCTTCGAAGAGGTCAGGATCTCCTTGACCGCCTTACGGGCAAGCTTGGCCAGTTCGCGTTCGAGCGAGCGGACGCCGGCTTCGCGCGTATAGCGGCGGATCAGCTCCGTTATCGCACCGTCCTCGACTTGCCATTCGCTGTCCTCGAGCCCGTGCGACTGACGCTGCACGGGAATAAGGTGGCGTTTGGCGATCTGGAGCTTTTCGTCTTCGGTGTAGCCGGCGATGCGAATGAGCTCCATGCGGTCCAGAAGGGCCGGCGGAATGTTGAGCGAGTTCGCAGTCGTCACGAACATCACGTTCGAAAGGTCGTAGTCGACTTCGAGGTAATGGTCGTTGAACGTTGAGTTCTGCTCGGGATCGAGCACTTCAAGCAGAGCCGCAGCGGGATCTCCACGGAAGTCAGAGCCCATCTTGTCGATCTCGTCGAGAAGGAACAGTGGGTTGTTTTTCTTCCCCTTGCGCATCGACTGAATGACCTTGCCGGGCATCGAGCCGATGTAGGTGCGGCGGTGGCCGCGGATCTCGGCTTCGTCACGCACGCCGCCAAGGCTCATGCGGACGAATTCGCGTCCGGTGGCGTTGGCGATCGACTTGCCAAGCGAGGTCTTGCCGACGCCCGGAGGTCCGACAAGGCAGAGGATCGGCCCCTTAAGCTTGTTTGTCCGGTTCTGAACGGCGAGGTACTCGAGGATGCGCTCCTTGACCTTTTCTAGGCCGTAGTGCTCGTCATCGAGAATTTTCTCGGCCTCGGCGAGGTCCTTCTTGACCTTGCCTTTGACACCCCACGGGATCGACAGGATCCAGTCGAGATAATTGCGTACCACCGTCGCCTCAGCCGACATCGGGCTCATTTGCTTGAGTTTCTTCAACTCGGCAAGGGCCTTGTCGCGGGCTTCCTTCGACAGTTTCGTCGACTCGATTTTTTCCTCGAACTCGACAATGTCGTCGCGTTCGTCAGTGTCACCGAGTTCCTTCTGAATGGCCTTCATCTGCTCATTCAGGTAGTACTCGCGCTGGGTCTTCTCCATCTGGCGCTTGACGCGCGAGCGGATCTTCTTCTCGACCTGAAGGACGGAGATTTCGCTTTCCATCAGGGTATAGACGCGCTCAAGCCGGTCCGAGATCGTCATGACCTCGAGCACTTCCTGCTTGTCGGCGATCTTGATCGCCAGGTGCGAGGCGATGGTGTCGGCGAGCTTGGAATAGTCCTCGATCTGCGAAATCGTACCCAGCACCTCGGGAGAAATCTTCTTGTTGAGCTTCACGTACTGCTCGAACTGGGACACCGCCGAGCGGGCCAGAGCCTCAATCTCGTCTTCGGCTCCGATTTCCTCTTCTATCCGCTCAACGTGGGCTTCGTAATATTCCGCGTTCTCGGAGAACGATGCGATGCGCGCGCGGGCGGTACCTTCGACCAGAACCTTCACGGTGCCGTCGGGCAGCTTCAGCAGCTGCAGCACCGAGGCAAGCGTGCCAACGGTGTAAATTGCATCTTCATCGGGATCATCGTCGCCGGCGTTCTTTTGCGCCGCCAGCAGGATCTGCTTGTCGGTACGCATCACCTCTTCGAGAGCGTTAATCGATTTCTCGCGGCCGACAAAGAGGGGAACGATCATGTAGGGGAAGACGACGATGTCGCGCAGCGGCAGGACTGGATACAGCTCCGGACCGCCCGTTTCGTCCTTCTTCTCAAGCTTCGTGCTCATAGTCACCCATCCTTCATTGGGCCGGCGCATTTGCAGCCGTACCCTGGTTTCTCGAACTGATCGTTGGCTGTGACCGCGGCGGCAACCCCTCGTAGAGGCGGTCCCGGCACGTCCGGATCAGAACGCATTCGCTTTGTCACTTTGCAGGTTACACGCTTGAACGTACGAGTTCATGGCGCCGAATGGATGTCTGCACATGCATCCAAAGGGCACGCTGTGGCCTATATGTACGCTTCAAGTATGGCGAAACGCAAAGCAACAAGTGCAGCCCCATTAAATAGGGTGCGTTTCGGCAACATCAACGGCTACCACTCACGGCAGGAGGCCGCACTGTCAGAATCCGCGAACTTGCGTCCATACGGGCTCAGGAGGCGGTTGATCCGGTCTCTTCGCGCTCGGTGTAGATGCGCAGGGGGCGGGCGCCGCCTTCGACGACTTCCGGTCCGATGACGACTTCTTCCACACCTTTGAGGCTGGGTAGATCGAACATCGTGTCGAGCAGAATGCCTTCCATGATGGAACGCAGGCCGCGGGCGCCGGTCTTGCGCTCAATCGCCTTGCGGGCAATCGCGCGCAGCGCATCGCTGGTGATCGTCAGCTTGACGTCTTCCATCTCGAACAGGCGCTGGTACTGCTTGACGAGTGCGTTCTTGGGTTCCGACAGGATGCGCACCAGCGCAACTTCGTCGAGATCTTCAAGCGTCGCGATGACCGGCAGGCGGCCGATGAACTCTGGGATGAGCCCGAACTTCAACAGATCTTCCGGCTCGACCTCGCGCAGCACTTCGCCGACGCGGCGCTCTTCGGGACCGCGCACGTTGGCGCCGAAACCGATCGAGCTACCTTTGCCCCGGCTTGAGATCAGCTTGTCAAGGCCGGCAAACGCTCCGCCGCAGATGAACAGGATGTTGGTCGTGTCGACCTGCAGGAACTCCTGCTGGGGATGCTTGCGCCCGCCTTGCGGAGGGACGGAGGCGACAGTGCCTTCCATGATCTTGAGCAGCGCCTGCTGGACGCCTTCTCCGGACACGTCCCGGGTGATTGAGGGGTTGTCGGACTTGCGCGAGATCTTGTCGACCTCGTCGATATAGACGATGCCGCGCTGCGCCCGCTCGACGTTATAGTCGGCGTTCTGCAACAGCTTCAAAATAATGTTTTCCACGTCCTCGCCGACGTAGCCGGCTTCGGTCAGGGTCGTTGCGTCGGCCATCGTGAAGGGTACATCGAGAATGCGCGCCAGCGTCTGGGCCAGCAACGTCTTGCCGCAACCGGTCGGACCGACCAGCAGGATGTTCGATTTGGCCAATTCGACGTCGTTCGACTTCGAAGCGTGGTTCAGGCGCTTGTAGTGGTTGTGAACCGCAACCGAGAGAACGCGCTTGGCGTGCATCTGGCCGATCACGTAGCCGTCCAGGACCTTGCAGATCTCATCGGGCGTGGGAACGCCGTCGCGCGACTTGACGAGCGTATTCTTGTTTTCCTCACGGATGATATCCATGCAAAGCTCAACGCATTCATCGCAGATGAATACGGTTGGCCCTGCAATCAGTTTGCGAACCTCGTGCTGGCTCTTTCCGCAGAAGGAGCAGTACAGAGTGTTTTTTTCGTTCGCCATTTAGTGATCTCACCCGTTGTCGGAGTTCTCTGCGGTGCGGAAAACGGTTCCTGTTTGCCGACGGCACCCTGCTGCGTTCACAGAGAAGATTCACCCATCGGCTCTTCTGATTACATCAATCTCAACACGCTAGGGCACTTCAGATCAAGATTGGATTAAGCCAAGGCCCCAAACCTCTGCCATTTGCGGCTTGGTTACGCAGAGGCGTGTTACCGATTTGACCTAGTGTAACCGATTTGCGTCAATTGTCAGACCGGAATTCCCTTCGCGGGTTAATTTCCGGGCATACCTAGAGTTCGCCCCAAGTGGCTATGGCGAAACGGCTAATTTCCACCGAACCCACCAAATATTAAGTGGCGATGCAGGCTATCCAGGAACCATAAAAACGGGGCGGAACGTTCCGTCCCGGGACTGTTGCCGAGAAGCCCATGCGCGGGGAGATCAATCGTCCGACTTCTTGAGCGTGTCGGGGCCGATATCGGCATCGGTGCGTTTGTAGATCACCCGATCAATGAGGCCGAACTCTTTGGACTGCTCCGCTGTCATGAAGTAGTCACGATCAAGCGTCCGTTCAATCGTGTCATAGTCCTGACTGGTATGCGTCACGTAGACCTCGTTCAGGCGCCGTTTCATCTTGATGATGTCTTCGGCGTGGCGTTCGATGTCGGAGGCCTGTCCTGAGAAACCACCGGAGGGCTGGTGCACCATGATGCGGGCGTTGGGTAGCGCATAGCGCATGCCTTTATCGCCGGCGCACAACAGCAGCGAACCCATCGAAGCGGCCTGGCCAATGCACAGTGTCGCGATCTTCGGCTTGATGAACTGCATGGTGTCGTAGATCGCCATGCCGGCCGTCACAACACCGCCGGGCGAGTTGATGTACATCGAGACCTCCTTGTCGGGATTTTCGGCCTCGCAGTAGAGAAGCTGCATGCAGATCGACGCAGCCATGTGATCCTCGATCGGACCGGTCACGAAGATGATGCGCTCCTTGAGCAGCCGGGAGGGCAGATCGTAGCCGCGCTCGCCGCGGTTGGTCTGCTCCACGACCATCGGCCAGAAGGATGCGGTCGTGGCGAACTTTTGATCGTGCATCGGTCAGATTTCTCCAGGTCAGTGACCGCCAATCCTTTTGGCGGCGGCATCAATCGTTACGCAGCACCCGCAGCACGAAGGCTGGTAGACGGGTTGCGGTGCTCAGGCGACTGCCCTTACATCAGATTCGGCAATCGGATCCGGCAATACTTGCGGAATCGGACTGGCGCAAGCCTGACGGCTATGCGCTTTCGGCCTGCGCCTCCAACGCCTTCTGCAGTTCTTCCTTTGTTACCTTTCGCTCCGTCGGCTTGGCCAGTTCGACAATGAAGTCGATTACCTTGTCTTCGAAGATCGGTGCGCGCAGCTCGGCGAGTGCGTTCGGATTCTTCTGATAGTACTCGTAAACGGCTTTTTCTTGCCCGGGGAACTGGCGCACCTGCTCGATGAGGGCCTTGCGCAACTCCTCCTCGCCGACTTCGATCTTGTTTCTTTCGCCGATCTCGCCAATGACGAGGCCGAGACGGACCCGGCGTTCGGCAATGGCGCGATATTCATTCTTCGCCTCATCCTCGGTCCGGCCTTCGTCTTCCCAGGACTTCCCCTCACGCTCCATGGTCTTGGTGAGCTGTGCCCAAAGGCCTTCGAATTCACGTTCGACGAGCGACGGCGGCAGATCGAAATCATGCGTCTTTTCAAGCGCATCGAGCAGATCGCGCTTCAGCTTCGTGCGGGCGGCCTGGCCGAATTCGTCGGCTATGCGACCACTCATCAGTTCCTTCAACTTGTCGATGCCTTCAAGCCCAAGCGACTTGGCAAATTCATCGTCAGGCTCCGGGCGTTTCGGCTTGGCGACAGCCTGAACCTTGGTTTCGAAGCTTGCAGCCTTGCCGCGCAGATGTTCGGCACCGTAGTCTTCTGGGAAGGTCACTTCCACAAGGCGCTCGTCGCCGGCCTTGGCGCCAATCAGCTGCTCCTCGAAGCCGGGTATGAAGTGGCCCTGGCCGAGCACGATGTCGATCCCCTCGGCCGATCCTCCTTCGAAGGCTTCGCCGTCGATTTTGCCGACGAAGTCGATGGTCAGCTGGTCCTTGTCTTCGGCGGCGCGGTCTGCCTCGGCTTCATAGCCGATGTTGTTGTCGATGAGCTTGTCGATCGCGTCATCGCGATCCTTGTCCTCGACGTCGACGGACAGGCGCTCAAGGCTCAGGGTCGAAAAGTCGACAAGGTCGATCTTCGGCAGCACTTCGAAGGACATCGAATAGGACAGGTCGTCCTCGCCGCTCAAGATCCGCTCGATCTTGGCGGGATCCTCAGGCAACGCGATATCGGGCTGGAAGGCAGGACGCTCCTCGCGCTCTTGAATCGCCTTGGCACTCGTCTCCTTGACGGCGTCGTTGAGGATCTCCAGCATGACCGACTTGCCATACACCTTCTTCAAGTGATCAACGGGCACCTTACCCTTGCGGAAGCCTTTGAGCTGAACGGTGTCCTTAATCTGGTTCAGCCGGTCCTGGAACCGCTCGTTCAACTCGACGGTGGCAACCACCACTTCGAGTTCGCGCTTCAGGCCCTCCGACGTCACTTCCTTGATCTGCATAAGCCTCAACCTACTCTATCTGTTCGTTTCATTCCGAACTCGCGTCTGTGCGAAACGGTGCATCTGTCGGTCTGCCTCGGCCAGTGTGCGCGCGACGGGCGGCGCAGTGGGCCTTCGGATCGGCAAAAATGGTGCGGGCGGAGGGACTTGAACCCCCACGGCCAAGGCCACCAGAACCTAAATCTGGCGTGTCTACCAATTCCACCACGCCCGCAACCCGGCGGTAATCCGATCCGCCTCATATCCGAAGCGGCGTGCTTATCACGATGTTTCTCCCAGCGCACCCATCTTATCAGGCCCAGTCGGCAAAGGGCGGCGGAGTCGGGTAACGCAGCGCAACGGCGCGTTGCGCGCCCCATATATCGGGGCGTGCGGGGTAAGATCAATGGGGAGCGAGCGTAAGACTTCGAGAACGTAAACGGCCGGAATCGCTGATTGGCGATCCCGGCCGTCCTGGTCTTGGAGTCAGGCCCTGCGGGGCCGGTTACTTCAGGGAAGCGTATTCACAGCAGTTCGAGGAAGAGCCGAAGTGGTAGCGCAGACCGATCTTGAACTCGTGAGCGGCGATGTCGTCGATATCGACCTGCGGGTTAAGATACCCGGCGTTGTCGACGCGGCCCGAATGGGCGCTGCCCATGTCGATGTACTTATATCCGAAATCGAGGATGGCGCGGTCAGAGACCTGATAGGCGACGCCGGCCATCAGCGACCAGGCGAACGAGAGGGTCTTGTCGCCCTCGATGCGGTTGGTCAGGTAAGGGTTTTCGGTGAAGTAAACTTCGTCGACCATGTGATAGGCGGCACCGACACCAGCGCCGACGTAAGGCACGAAGCCACGGAACTGGCCGAGGTCGTAGTAGGCGTTGACCATGAGCGTGTAGCTCTTGATCGAGGTGTGGATCGGGTCGTCGACATCCGGAGGGGTGCCCGGAGGAGGGCCACCAACGATTGTGCCGGTATAGATCGGCGGCACGCCCCAGACGTCACGATCGCCGCGGAAACCGAACATGACTTCGCCGCGCAGGCCCCGCGAACCCGAGCCGCAACCGGCACCGACTTCAGCAAGCCATGTGTTGTCCATCGAGACTTCCTGGACTTCGCTTCCAGCAGACCGGTACCAGACTTCATCGTAGTCGACGATGCCATTTCTGTTCCAGTCGTCCTCGAAGACTTCATTGTGGACCGGCCAGTTCATGCTGGGATTGCGCGATACCGAACCACCGACGTCGCCGCGGATATAGCACGGGCCGGCGCCAGCGTGGACACGCGGCAGTGGCTGGTAGGTATCCTTCAACGAGCCGCCGAGGTCGGCTGCCATTGCCGGTGTGACAAGAGCTGCAGCGAGTGCGACAGCCGCTGACGCGAGCCCGGACTTCAATACGTTGGTCATAGCCTTATAATCCCTCTCAGACAGGCGCTCGCTTCTCGGGAGACCTGCAGACCCTTGGTTTGCCCCCTGAAGGGTAGAAGCGTTGGGTTAAGGGCCGGTTAAACGGCGTTCCGCAACGGGACACGCGGTCGCCGAGCAGGATGCAAGCCGTGACTCAATGGCCACATAAGGTGATTGGCGGCGTGCCCGCCATCTGGCGGCCCGCCGATATTGCAGGGCGTCTCCCCAGCATTTAGGTTGTCGGTCTCCAACTCGCCCGGTCGCGACACCGGCACCCCCAATCGAGAGGCAACTCGTGCAAATCAAGAACAGCGTGGTCGATGCCGTCGGCCGGACACCGCTCATCAAGCTCAAGCGTGCCTCCGAAGAGACCGGCTGTACGATCCTCGGCAAGGCCGAGTTCATGAACCCGGGGCAGTCGGTCAAAGACCGTGCCGCGCTCTTCATCATCAACGACGCCGTCAGAAGCGGCCGGCTCAAGCCCGGCGGCACCATCGTCGAAGGGACTGCAGGAAATACCGGCATCGGCCTGACCGTCATCGCCAACGCCCTTGGCTACCGCTCGGTCATCGTCATCCCCGAGACGCAGAGCCAGGAAAAGAAGGACACTCTGCGGCTGCTCGGCGCGGAACTCGTCGAGGTCCCCGCCGTCCCCTACCGCAACCCGAACAATTACGTGAAATACTCCGCCCGCCTCGCGGAAGCGATGAACCAGACTGAGCCTGCGGGGGCGATCTGGGCCAACCAGTTCGACAACGTCGCCAACCGGCAGGCGCACATAGAGACGACGGCGGAAGAGATCTGGGCGGATACCGATGGCAAGGTCGATGCGTTCATCTGCGCTGTCGGTTCGGGCGGGACGCTCGGCGGCGTCTCGATGGGCCTCAAGTCCAAGAACGCCGCCATCACCATCGGCATCGCGGATCCTCCTGGGGCGGCGCTCTACAGCTACTATACCACCGGCGAACTGAAGGCCGAGGGTTCGTCCATCACCGAGGGCATCGGGCAGGGCCGCATCACCGCGAACCTCGAAGGCGTCGTCGTCGACAAGGCCTACCGGATCGAGGACGCCGACGCGGTGGCCCGCGCTTTCCAGATGTTGAGCGAGGAAGGCCTGTGCATGGGACCATCCTCGGGGGTGAACGTCGAAGGAGCCGTTCGCCTCGCCAAGGAGCTTGGACCCGGCAAGACCGTCGTGACGATCCTTTGCGACTACGGTACGCGGTATCAATCGAAGTTGTTCAGCCCCGACTTCCTGCGCGAAAAGGGGCTGCCGACACCGGCTTGGCTCGATGGGCCGCAGCCTAGTGTGCCAACGGTCTTTGCCGAGGCCAGCTGATCAATTGATCCTACACGCCTGATAAAAACAGCCCCGGAGGACTTTCATCTTGACAACGCCCGGCCGCGAAGTGCTCGTCGAGACTGAATGGCTTGCCGAACATCTCTCGGCTCCCGACCTCGTCGTTCTCGATGCCTCCTGGCATTTGCCGACGCAAAACCGCTCCGGCCGCAAGGAGTTCCTGGCCGAGCACATCCCAGGTGCGCAGTTCTTCGATCTCGACGAACTCTCCGACGAAAAGAGCGATCTGCCGCACATGCTGCCCTCCACGGTCAAATTCGCCAGCCGCATGAAGGAGATGGGGATCGGCGATGGCGTGCGGCTCGTCGTATACGATTCGATGGGCATCTATTCGGCAGCTCGCTGCTGGTGGACGTTCCGCGTCATGGGCCATGAAGACGTCGCTGTTCTCAACGGCGGGTTGCCCAAATGGAGGGCCGAGGGCCGGCCGCTCGAAGACGGACCCGCCCGCGCAAGGGCGAAGCTTCACTTCACGCCGCGCGTGAACGCGGCGCTCGTAGCCGATCGCGACGACATCGCGAGCTATATCGAACACGGCGGAGTGCAGATCGTCGATGCTCGACCTGCACCGCGCTTTATCGGCGACGAAGCCGAACCTAGAGCCGGGCTCGTGATGGGCCATATGCCCGGGGCGAAGAACCTGCCCTATTCGCGCCTAGTCAATCGCGACGGCACGCTCAGGTCGGCGGAGGAGATCAAGGCGGCGGCGGCGGCGGCAGGGATCGACATCGGCGCCCCGATAGCCAACACCTGCGGCTCGGGCGTCACGGCAGCAATCGTGGCGCTGGCGCTCGCCTCGATCGGTCGCCCGGACACAAGCGTCTATGATGGCAGCTGGGCGGAGTGGGGACGCGCGGATCTAGGCCTGCCTTACCAGCAAGGTTGAGCCGCGCTACTGCGACAACCGCCGCCAGGGGATTTGCAAGTGAAAAGAGTCTTGCCGGGCCCCGTTGTCCGGCATCATTCCCAAGGGTAGGCCGGTCGCTTGTCGGGCGGCGTCGGCTCCAATTCCTCATCGGACTTACCGGCGGCAGCCGGATCGAGACGCCGCACCAGGAGGTATAATTCACGGGTCAGTTCCATGCGATTGGCTCGGTTAGGAATCACGCTGAACGGCGTCACCTCTCCGACATGCACTTTGAACGTCGATCCCGGCATGTTGCGGAATTCCGAAACCAGCAGCGACAAGCGCAGGGTCAGCGACAACCGGCTGACCGCGTGGAAGAGCGCGCTGTTCTGGCCCTCGAAGAACACAGGCAGGACGGAAGCCTCGGCCAGCTGCACCAAGCGCGCGGTGAACGTCTTCCAGGGCAACTCCTCGGCCTTGCCGAACGGGTTGTGAGCCGTCGCAACCCCACCGGCAGGGAAGACGATTATCGTGACGCCTTCCTTCAACAGGCGGCGGGCCTCCGCCCGGGACCGAAGGTTCATCTCCACCGCTTCACGGCTTTCGGAAAAGTCGATCGGCAGGGCGTAGGGCCGCACTTCGGGGACGCGCAGGAGGTCGTTGTTTATGAGCACGCGGTAAGGCCGGCCCAATTCTTCGGCGAGCGACAAAGCTGCAACGCCGTCGCCAATGCCGAAGGGGTGATTGGCAATCATGACGAGAGGGTGGCCGGCGGGAAGCTTCGGCGGCCAAGCGCCGTTTGCGCGGATGTCGAGGTTGACGTCGATAAGGTCGAGGCCATCGCGCATCATACTCGGCGACTTGCCGACGAAATCGCGTCGCCATTGCTGATAAAAAGGCAGGATCTTGCGGCGGCCGGATATGTCTTCGATGGTGCCGATCAGCCACCTCTTCCACGCAGGGTCCGTAGGCGTTACATAGCTGAGTTCTCGCATACTTGGTGGAGGCCCTGTAGCCCTGTTGACAGCAGCGGTTGTGCGGCTTGCCAAATCAGTTAGGTCGCGATCGGCCGTATGAAAATAGCGCAACGGCAACAAGGCCGAGAAAATTGTTGTGAGGCGGCACGGAAGAGTTCGGTGAGCGCAGCCGGGAGCTTTCGACTTGTAGCTCCACGTTACCGACGGGCGACGTCGTGTTTACTAGTGTAGCGCACCCACGTTTGGTACCGGCTTGCAGCTACCCCTCAAAACAAAATGTCAAGTGCAAAAGCTACACTAGAAACAAAGAGTTGCTCGTGTTCCTTATGGTTCTGACATTTGCTCGGAACGTAGCCGGACAGGGTAGCAAATGTCAGAACCGGAACACCAGGTCACTCCGGCAGAGGGATAAATTCCTCGCCATCCCCAGGCACCGTATCGAAGCGGCCCTGTCGCCAGTCCTCCTTGGCGGCCGCGATCCGGTCCCTGGAGGAAGAGACGAAATTCCACCAGATATGACGGGGCCCGTCCATCGGCTCACCACCCAGCACGATGAGGCGCGTATTGGAGTTGGCAAGGATTGAAATACGGTCACCAGGCTTGAAGATCAGCAGCCGGCCGCTGTCGTAGGTGTCGCCTGCAATATCGATCTGACCCGAGGCGACATAGACAGCGCGCTCCTCGTAATCGGACTCAAGGGGCAGCACGGCGCCGGGGGCCAGTACTGCTTCCGCATAGAATGAAGGATGCGGAAATGATGCCGGCGACGAACGGCCGAACATGTCCCCAAGTACGAGCCGGACCCTCTTGCCCTCACCTTCGATACGGGGAAGGTCGTCGGTCTTGTAGTGGGCGAAACTGGCGCTGGTCTCTTCATGGGACTTGGGCAAGGCCGCCCAGGTCTGGATACCGAACAGGCGGCTTTGGCGTTGTCGCTCCGTCTCGCCGGTCCGTTCCGAATGGACGATGCCGCTGCCCGCACTCATCAAGTTGAGTTCGCCTGGACGGATGGCCTGCTCTGTGCCCAGGCTGTCGCGGTGCATGATTTCGCCATCGAATAGGTATGTGAGAGTGGCGAGCCCGATATGCGGGTGCGGACGTACGTCGATGCCTTCACCCAGCAGAAACTCGGATGGGCCCATTTGATCGAAAAAGATGAAAGGCCCCACCATCTGGCGGCCCGCTGCCGGAAGCGCCCGGCGGACTTCAAAGCCGCCAAGATCGCGTGCTCTGGGTACTATGACCTCCTCGATCAGATCGACCGACGTAGCGTCGCCGAACGTTGGATCGTCGGGAACAACCTCTTTGGGATTATCGCACGGCTGCCAACTCATGGCGTGCCTCCTCCAGGGCGAGAGTGCTTCCAGCGCTTCGGTCTGTCAATCCAGATGCTGTTGCGTGTGTCTCGTTTCAAGCCGCATCGCGGGGGGCCGCGATTGTTCCAGCTCCACGCAGAAGGGCCCGCGCACCCTCGCTTATCGCTGCAAATTCAGCGGCCGCGGCCGGACTGAGGGCGCGAGCCCTCAAATACCCGTGGGCGAGTTTTTGCGCGCAACGGTATTCGGCGCGGACGCCGGCAGCTCGCAGTCGTTCGGCATAAACTGCGCCATCGTCGCGGCAGGGATCATAGTTTGCAGTGGCGATAAACGCCGGCGGAAGTCCAGCAAAGTCATCAGCTTCGAGCGGCGCGGCGCGCGGATCGCCGGCTGTGGGGCCGTCGCCGGTATAAAGGCGCCAGAAATACGCCAGGCTGGCGGCTGTCAGCATCGGCGCGTCGGCCTGCTCGACATATGAGGGGAGGTCGGCGGTGGCGGTCAGCGCGGGGTAGATGAGAAGCTGACCGGCCGGCATCCGCATGCGCTTGCGGCGGGCCTCCTGGCATACTGCGACAGTGAGGGCAGCTCCGGCGCTGTCGCCCGCCAGAATGGTGCGGTGCGGGTCAATTCCCAGCGCTCCAGACGTCTGGATGACGTGCGCCCACACGCCAAAGGCGTCCTCGAAGGCGGCCGGGAACGGGTGCTCGGGAGCGAGGCGGTAGTCGACACTGATCGCCACCGCCGTGCTTGCCAGCGCCAGTTCCGCCACTACGCAGTCGTGGCTTTCGATAGACCCCAGGGCGAAGCCGCCGCCGTGGTAGTAGATCAGCGCGGGGGCGGGTTCGTCGGTCCGTTCGACGGGCTCGTAGATGCGCACGCGAACTGGGTTTGCAGCACCCGCCGGCAGCGACGCGTCGCGTACTCGCAACCCGGACGGGCGGTGACGGGAATAACGGCGCGCCAATTCATCGTAGGTGCGGCGCCGGTCGGCTATCGGCCGCCCCTCCGGGAGGCCGGCATAGACGGCTTCGACCTCTGCAATGAAGCGGCGCATCCCTGTGCACAGGTCCAGTTCTGCCCAGCGCGAGGAGCTTCCAAGCTTATCGTCGTGGCTATTGTTCCGCATCATGCTGCCTCGCCGAGGATCGAATCGAGCGGCACGCGCATGTTGCGCAAGGCCCGCGTGTTTCCCTGGCAATCTCGGTCATCATAAAGCGGGCGTGTCATCGGACCTGTTCTGGTTTTTGCATTCACACGTCAGGACGGGCTCGATCGCAAGACCGTTGCAGATGTGCGGGGAGCCGGCGCGGCGAGTGCGAGAACCGACTGCTCGGATAGTTCTGACACTAATTCAAAGAATTCCGCGGCAGGCGCAAGGCACTGGACCCGATCACTTCGGCCTACGCCATGAGAACAATTGTCAACGTCCCGGCCGCACCTACGGGCGTTTGGACGTCGTCGGAGGCGGATGATTGTTGAGATTATTGGGCGATCCAGCCATGCCGGGTAAGCGCCGCCGTCGAACTGCCGCAACGCGATCCTCGATCGCATCGGTGCGGCATCGTCATAGATCTCACAGGCAGCGGTTGAGATTTTTTGCAATTGAGGTATAAGACACCAACTCCAGATCCAAGTCATGAGTGTGATGCGCTCGATCCTAGCGCGTTCTTTCACAGCCATGACCCCTGACCGACGCGACAGAATGCATCACGAATGCTTCCAAGTATCCTGATGTATACTTATCGATAATTGTTCGCTTGGGCAAGTATCGAGCGCTTATGATCGCTTAATACTTTTGCCGATGCGCCGATTTACCGGAGCAGAAGATGACCAACGCAATGCTTAAAAGACCCCGACAAGACTATGGCGACGACCCGCTCGCCGTGAGGGAAACCAGCCACTACCAGAAGGAATACATCGAGTCGTTCGTCGACAAGTGGGACGCGCTGATCGACTGGGAGCGCCGCGCCAAGTCCGAAGGGGAGTTCTTTATCGAAACCCTGCGCCAGCACGGTGCCAAGAAGGTGCTCGACGTTGCGACCGGCACCGGCTTTCACTCCGTCATGCTGGCGAAAGCCGGCTTCGAAGTGACGAGCGTCGACGGAAGCACGGAGATGCTCACCAAGGCGTTCGAGAATGCAAACAGGCGCGGCCACATGCTTCGCACCATCCACTCGGACTGGCGGTGGCTCAATCGGCACGTACACGACCTGTACGACGCGGTCATCTGCCTGGGTAATTCCTTTACCCACCTGCACAACGAAAACGACCGGCGCAAGTCGCTGGCCGAGTTTTACGCAACTCTGCGCCATGACGGCATCCTGATTCTCGACCAGCGCAACTATGATGCGCTGCTCGATCATCAGGTCGAACCGACGCACAATTTCTACTATTGCGGAGAAGATGTGAGGGCGTTCCCGGAGCACATCGACGATTCGCTGGCGCGCTTTTGCTACGAGTTCGCGGACGGCGCGCAGTTCCATCTCAACATGTATCCGCTGCGCAAAGCCTATGTGACGCGGCTCATGAGGGAAGTCGGATTCCAGAAGGTGACGACGTACGGGGACTTCCAGGAAACGTTCCGCGACAAAGAGCCGGATTTCTTCATCCACGTCGCGGAAAAATCGTATGTCGAACAAGAGGACGAGGCGTCTTGAGCGAGCCCTATTCGGACGTCGTGCAGACCGCGCGCGACTACTACAACAGTGATGATGCCGATAATTTCTACCTCCAGATCTGGGGTGGAGAGGACATTCACATCGGCCTCTATGCCAGTGAGCGCGAAGATATCGCAACCGCCAGCCGGCGCACGGTCGAGAAGCTGGCGGACCGGCTGCCCAAGCTGACGGAGGGTTCGCGCGTACTCGACATCGGATCGGGATATGGCGGGGCAGCGCGCTATCTCGCCAATCGGTTCGGCTGCAACGTCGTGGCGCTCAATCTTGCCGAAAAGGAAAATACGCGGAACCGCGAACTCTGCGCGGTTGCCGGCCTTACCCACCTCGTCGAGGTCGTCGATGGATCATTCGAACAGATTCCTCTCGAAGACGCATCCGTCGATGCAGTCTGGTCGCAAGATGCGATCCTGCACTCGGGCCGACGCGAACAGGTCATAGCGGAAGTGGCCAGGGTGCTGAAGCCGGGCGGCGACTTCGTGTTCACCGATCCGATGGAAAGCGGCAACTGCGGACGCGCCGACCTCATGCCGGTGCTGGAACGGATTCACCTCGAGTCGCTTGGCTCGCCGGAGTTCTACCATCGCACCGCGCACGCCAACGGCCTTGAACTCGTGGCGTGGGAGGAGAAGACGCCGCAGCTCATCCGCCATTACCGCCACGTTCGCGAAGAGCTTTCGGCCCAGCGCGCGAACCTCAAGGGCAAGGTCAGCGAGGACTATATCGAGCGCATGCTGACCGGCCTTGGCAACTGGGTGACAGCGGGCGAAAAGGGCTGCCTTGCGTGGGGCTTTTTGCATTTCAGGAAGACGTGAGGGGTTTTCACCACTTGTCATCCTCGGGCTCGTCTCTAGGACCCAACCATCAGCGAGTGCTGCACAGAGTGGTGATGGTTGCCAGCCCCGCAATCACCATTTAACGGCGCCCCTGCCGAACCATGGGTTCCGGGGACAAGCCCCGGGATGACGGTGGAGGGTTTTGCGCTCGGGGCGTGCTAGATCGGCGAACCCGGGCTGCCTTGCGCGCCGGCTTCCTGTATTTCAAGTCACGGCTTCACAGCCCGTGTCGCGCTCAGCACACATCCAATTTGGGGAAATTTGGTAGGCGGGGCGGGTATCGAACCCGCGACCCTCTGATTAAAAGTCAGATGCTCTACCACTGAGCTACCCGCCCACACGGCCGCAAATGGCCGACCGACACGCTTTTGGGAGCGCGGCGGAGCGGACTTCTAGCGCGGTCTGCCGCCGAGGGCAAGGCGCGTTGCCACTTTATCTCGAGGCAGCTTCAGGTTAGCTAACGCATCCGGCCCGGTTGCGAATTATCGCTACGGCCAAGTCATCTCCGACCACGCCGCGCATGCGCTTGGCGTACCCTTTCGCCGTACCGACTTGAACGCGTTTTGAGCCCTTCCGCCGGACCCGAAGTTTCGGGTCCTGGCCTGAGCGTGGAACCTTATGACCCAACCGCCAGACGCTTTCCCCAGTCCGCCGACGCCGCTCCCGCAAACGGGTGACGCCGCCAAGGCCATCGGCCTTATGATCCTGGCGGTGCTGCTGTTCTCGTGCCTCGATGCGGCGGCCAAATACCTGGCGACGCGCGCGGAAGTGCCTGTCGCCCAAGTGATCTGGGTTCGCTTCATCGTGCAGTTCGTGCTGCTGATGGTGATGGTGCCTGCACTCGGCGTGCTGAGCCTGAAATCGATGTTTCGCACCAAGAAGCTCGGCTGGCAGCTGGTCCGCTCGGCGATGATGGCTTTGACGACGGCTTTCAACTTCCTCGCCCTGCAATACCTGCGGCTCGACCAGACCATTACCGTCATGTTCCTGACGCCGCTGATCGTGGCGCTGGCGGCCGGGCCGCTGCTCGGAGAATGGGTCGGCATGCGCCGGCTCGTCGCCATCCTTATCGGGTTTGCCGGGATCCTCATCGTCGTCCGGCCGGGCTTTGCCGCCGTGCATCCGGCCATTCTCTATTCTTTCGCGGCCATGGCTGCCTATGTCGCGTTCGCGCTGATCACACGGCATATTGCATCGTTCGACCCGCCGCTGGTGACGCTGTTCTTCTCAATGTTCGCGGGTGTGCTTTTGGGATTCCCCTTCGCGGCGGCGACGTGGCAATGGGACTTCGGGGTTCCGGTATGGGGCATGCTACTGACCCTCGGCATCCTCGGGGGAACCGGACACTACCTTTTCATTCTGGCTTACCGACTGGCGCCGGCAGGCATCATCACGCCGTTCATCTACCTGCAGATCGTCAGCATGTCGGCGCTCGGTTACGTGATCTTCGGCGACATTCCCGACATCTGGACAGCCATCGGCTCGACGGTCATCGTCGCCTCGGGGATCTACCTATTCTATCGCGAGCAGGCAGTGAAAGGGACTTCCTAGTGTGATGATTCAGAAGTTCGCTACCACCTGCGGCTAGGTTCAGAGCGAACTTCTGAATCATCACACTAGCAACTTTCTAATTCTACTGCCCCGTCGCGCCTAAATCGCATCATAGCCGCAACCTCGTTCGATTTATCGCTGCCCCGCGATCTGGCCGGGCATACGCGCACCGGCTTCGAACCAGTCGAGGGCGCTATCGGCCCAATCGGGGGGGATCGAATGGCCGCCGGGATGCAGGATCAGGCGCAGCTCGGAGTCGGGCGCGCAGGTTTCCCATGCGCGCAGCCAGCGGTCGCCGTTGGTCAGTCTCGCCTCTGCGGGCCGGGAGGCGCACAGGTTCGCTTTTCGCCAGATGCCGAGTCCGGCGAAGATGTTACCCTGGACGAGGCCGCTGTTGCCTAGCGGCCGGCCTTCCAGCGGGACCGTCGCATCGCCCCAGCCGTGCGTGTGGAACAGCCGGACGGGCCCTTTGCACGAACCCGGCAACGGATCCCAGAAGCCACCGGCGACGGGGGCGTAGGCAGCGAATGCCTCCGGATCTTCGCAGGCGATGTTCCAGACCATCGAGCCACCGCGCGAGAACCCCGTCAGTAGCACCCTGCCGCGATCCAGCGGCAAGCGCCCTTCGAGATCAGCCAGTACGTCGTTCAGGAACGCCCGTTCGTCGCGCCGGGGGGGCTGCCCATCGCGCACCGACCAGTCGCGTTTTCCAGTATTCGCAGGCAATGCGTTCGGGGCTACAAACAAATACCCACGGGCAGTGACAGGTGCGACTGATTTGGCATCCTGCAGTGCGGCTTTTCCCGAACTCGCCCATCCGTGCAGCATGATGACCACGGGAAAGCCACGCGAACCGGGCGGGGTGGCTGGGGCGGCGAAATAGTACTCGCCGTTCGCAATTGTGCAGGGCGCGTCCGGGCTGCCGCAATCGGCATCGGCAAGGGCTGGCCCGTTCGCCGCCGGCAACACAACCGTCATGGCGAGGAGGGCCAGGCGGGGGCATCGCAGCAACGTTCCCGGCACGGGCATCGGTATCTCCGTAGTTCACCGCTTCAGATAAACCATGGACCGCCGGCTCTGTCAGATCACGAGTTGTTTGGACTGCTCAAATCCAGCCCATCAATTCGCGGCGGACGATCGCCTCGATGACCTCGATGCCAAGATCGCTGTCGTTGAGGGCGGGAACGTAGGAGAATTTCTCGCCGCCGTTATGCTCGAAGATCTCCCGGTTCTCGCCCTCGAGTTCCTCAAGCGTCTCGAGACAATCGGCTGAAAAGCCGGGAGCGACGAGCGTCAGCTTCTTGACACCTTCCTTGGCGAGACGCTCGACCGTGTGGTCTGTGTAAGGCTTCAGCCAGGGATCGTTGCCAAAACGCGACTGGAACGTCGTCAGCCAGTCTTCCTTCGGATAACCGAGGCGTTCGCGGACAAGTCGCGAGGTCTTCTGGCACTGACAATGGTAGGGATCGCCCTTGTCTAGATATTCCTGCGGCATGCCGTGGAAAGTCGCGATCAGCTTCTCGGGCTTGAAGTCGAGACTGGCGAGATGGCGTTCGATCGATCTGGCGATGGCATCTATGTAGGCGGGATCGTCATGATAGCGAGGTGCGACGCGGACAGCCGGCTGCCAGCGCAACTTCATCAGGGCGCGAAACGCCTGGTCGCAGGCTGTCCCTGAAGTGGCGGCGGCATACTGGGGATAGAGCGGCAACAGCAGGATCTTTTCGCAACCCTGTTCCTGGAGATAATTCAGGCGGCTTTCAGTCGAGGGGTTGGCGTAGCGCATGGCCCAGTCGACCATGATTTCGGGGTGGCTGGCCAGCCGCTCGGCGAGCGCACTCGCCTGATTGCGGGTGATCGTCTTCAGGGGACCTTCGTCGAGTTCCTTGTTCCAGATCGTTTCGTAGTCCTTGCCTTTGCGCGAGGGGCGCGTTGTCAGAATGACAAGGTTAAGGAGCGGCCACCAGATCCAACGCGGCACTTCGATGACGCGCCGGTCGGAGAGAAATTCGTGCAGGTACCGGCGCATCGGCCAATACGATGTGCCGTCAGGCGTGCCAAGGTTGAGCAGCAAGACTCCGATGCGGCCATGCTTGACGTCCGGGTGGTCGGCAGGCCACGACGATTTATCGGCCTTGAATCCACTGGCCCGGGTCATTTCATTCATCATCGGCCCTTGCTTTCTGCCTGATCCTGCTGAAGCCTAACGCGCAAGACAACCTATCGGATCAAAGCAGGCTGCGCGACCCCGGCGTACCGGCAGGTTGCCGCATGGGGCCGGCGGTTCCCGTAAGTCGGCGCAATCCGAAACCTCACAGGACGACGATCCAGATGACGAAAAAAAGCGGCGGCGGTGGCCGCGTGCAAGGCCCCGGCGGCGGCCAGCGCCAGTTGCATACCCGCGT
>LOEV01000113.1 GCA_001516065.1 Alphaproteobacteria bacterium BRH_c36 | reverse complement strand
TTGCCGATGCCATTCGCCAGAATGCGGCAAGCGGCTCTGCATCGGGTGTATCGGGCATGCGCTCGGTGCGCTCACAACTCCTGGCGGGTGAACCCAACAAGCCATCGGGAAAAATCGACGATCTCAAGAAAATCCGCGGCATCGGCGTCCTGATCGAAAAAAAGTTGAACGCCATGGGCATCTACACCTATGAGCAGATTGCCAACTGGTCGGCCGGCGACATCGAGCGTGTTTCGAGCGCCCTCGACTTCAAAGGCCGAATTGAGCGCGAAGGCTGGGTGCAACAGGCTCGCATCCTGGGATCAGGCGGCCAGACGGAGTTTTCCAAGCGCCTGACCTGATGCAGAAGCGGTTGGGAAACGCTCCTGAGAACCTCGCGCCGTGTGGCGGGAACTCCAGAATCCGGCTCTGGATTAGTTCAAGCTGCCGCGCGGGCCTGCCCCTGTGCATCCGCCCGCTCAAAGAAACCTGCGATTGCCTCCTGGGATGCCAGATCCTTCAGCAGCGGCGCGTGGCCCTGGTTCGGCACCGTAAAGCGTTCCAGCCTGGGGTGCCGGTGAGCCATTCGATCAATGGTCGCCTCGGTCAAAAGATCGGTGTTGGCGCCCCTGATCACCATCACCGGAACGCGCGCTAGCGCATCGAACTGCCCCCACAGTTCGGGCACCGGCCCGTCGAGAACCGAGAGCGCGTTCTTCAGCTGCGGATCATATCCAGGCGAGGGATGACCCCGTTTTTCATTGAACCACTGACGAGCGACTTCTTCCCAGAAGCCGTCGTCAAATCCCGTGAAGCTGCGCTTGTTGACGTCACGCACGACCTCGGTGGCTTCGCGCCAGTCCCGGGGCAGCGGCACGCGCCCGACGTAGCTCGCAATCCGCATCAACCCGTCGCGTTCGATCACAGGTCCGATATCGTTGAGCACGACCGAACTGATGGTCGATGGCTGCAGGGCCGCCATGATCATGGTGACAAGGCCGCCGCGCGATGTCCCGACGACTGCAACTTCCTTCAGTTCGGCGAAGGTGAGGAAATCGATGACGTCGAGCGCCTCGACTGGCACCGCGTAGTTCTTCCAGTTGCGGTCCCAATCGGATTTTCCCCGGCCGCGGTAATCGAGCGTATAGACAGTCCGTCCCTGCGGCCCGTGCGACAGGTAAGTTGCGAGATCGTGAAAATCTCGGCTATTGCGCGTCAGACCGGCAAGACACAGGACCGGTGTCTTACCTGAGCGCGCCGCCGGGTACTGCCGCGCGTAAAGGCGCAATCCGTCGCGCACGCGCAAGCTCAACTCATGAAATCCACCCGGTGTCCCCATGCCTCATGCCCTCTGTCGTCGAGGGCACAAGGCCCCCGGCCGCGCACCTGCGGCGAATCAATTCTGAACCATTGGAGCATGTTCAGCAAAAGTTTACGCGGTGTCTTGCGGAAGGCGAGCACCAGGGTTGCGCTTCGAACATGCGATAAAACGAAGACCTAGAGCGCGGCTGCGAGACCGGCGAAAGTGAACGCGCTCTAGTGTCCCGTCTCCGAAGTTCGCCTCCACTCAGCGGCAACCACTCGCTCTGAACCTAGCCGCAGGTGGTAGCGAACTTCGGAGACGGGACACTAGAGTTTACCTGCCAGAACTGACCTGCAGACCGTTCGATCCGGGAGCAAAGCGTTTTTCCGCCCGTTTTTGCTGTTTGGCCCGCATCAGGTCGTCTTCAAGCCGCAACGGCGCCGCTTCCCCAAGCCGCGCCCGGTACATCTGGATGTTGGAAAGTACCTTGGCGACATAATTGCGTGTCTCCCAGAAAGGTATCCGCTCGATCCAGTCGACCTCGTCGATCAGCGCATCGCGCGGATCGCCGATTTCGCGGATCCACTGCCGCGCCCGCCCCGGCCCGGCGTTATAACCTGCAAGGCCGAGCACATAGGACCCGCCGAATTCACCCATGCGGTCTGCAATGTAGGCCGACGAAAGCTTTGTGTTGTAGGATTCGTCTGTCAAAAGACGACCGATTTCGCACTTGATCTTGTAGTCGTTGCAGACGTGTCGCGCGGTGATCGGCATCACCTGCAGGATGCCGCGCGCTCCCGCACTCGACACGATCGAGGAGTTGAACTCGCTCTCCTGGCGTGCAACCGACAACAGGAACGCCGGCTCGGGCGGTTCGCGCAGCGGCTTGTAGTCGGGAAACGCATGCAGCGGGTAGGCGTAGTAGACGAGGTTCATGCCCCTTGCGATGCCCGTCTTGGCGATGCGAAGCGATTGCTGCGTATCGCCAAGTTCGCGCGTCAGGTGTGCAACAAGCGCAACTTCGGCCTCCGTCTCGAACAGATTTCCAAGATTGGCGAGGAACGGCCGCGTGATGGTCCGCCCCAGGCCCGCCTTGTCGGCAATAACCGCCGCTTTGACGGCATCGAGCGTCTGGAAGCGCTTGATCTGATCCGCGCTCGGCACCTGCGGCGGCTTGATCTCGATCTGCTGCGGGCCAGGCTTCACGCGCTGGCGCGCAAGGTGCGCATGAAAGGTATCTATCTGTTCTGAAAATGCATCCCGGTATTGCTTCTCCGCCGCCCCGGCGTCTCCCGCCGCCTCGTGCGCGCGTCCCAGCCAATATGCCGATTTTGAGCGGCTGAGCGGTCCGTCGGCATACTTGCGCATCACCTTGAAGTGCGACTTGGCCGCGTCCATGTCGTCAAGATAGCGCAGCGCCAGCCAACCCGAAAGGAAGGCCTGTTCCTTCGCTGGATTAACGCTCAGCCCCTTGGCCGAACCGACGATTTTGTAGGCGGTCCTGAAATTCTTCGCCTTCATGGAATCGTAGGCTTTCGAGCGTGTCTTGCGCCACTTGGCGTCTGCCTTCGACGTATCTCTTTCAGCGCGCGCCGCGATATCCTTCTCACCGATCAGATCGCCGAGCCGGCTCTTCAGATCCTCCTCTTTCGAAGACGCGATTTCGCTGTTGCGCCACGTTTGGCTTGCGAGCTTTCGCGCCTCTTCGAGCCTGCCTGATTTCGCCAGAGCCAATGCCAAGGCCACCTTCCCGACCGCGGTTTCGGGGACGATGGATTCGAAAGTCGCGATCGTCACGGCGGGTTTATCGAGCTTGAGGAGCTTTTCTTCCAGGTGCTCGATCAGCAGCCAGCGGTTCGGCCATCCCGGATTTGCATCGAGGAATGCCCGATAGGCTTCGATGCTCCCTTCGCCTTTGCGCAGGACGAGCCAATCGACGAGCTTCACGGAAATTGGATCCTTGAGTTCCGACCGCACGATGAGCGCATCCAGGAAACGTCCCTCGTCGACGGCTTTCTGAGCCTGCCGCATGCGCTCGGCATCGACGACCGAAAGCGGAGTTTCGCGAACCGGCTTGATGAACTCGTCGAAAGCTGCGTTGTGGCGGGCCTCGGTCTCCGAGACCACCGCGGGCAAACGCAGGACACCGTCGTTAGCCTGTGCGGCTTTCAACGCTTCGACGTCGCGCTGGGGGTTTTCACCCGGGGCAGGCGGCGCCTTTGCGGCAACCCCGGGCAGCCACGCTACGAGCACTCCGATAAATGCGGCCGCCACGACCGGCGCCAGTAACGCCAGTCGGGCTGCGCACGCGCTTCGAAAGTCCTTGATCATGCCGATATAAACCCGTTGAACATCTCAGATTGCTTCGCTTGCAGGCCTTGGCACAACAGAATAAAGTCGCCCCAGTTAGCGCTGCAAAGGCCCGGAGTATCGCACGCCTCCAGCAGAGTCGCAGGGAACGTAACAACGCAACGCGCCGGCAACAAGGTCGGCCCCGCTCAACGCCCGCTTGCGTAGCGTTGACCAATGAATCCTGCTCAACACTCGCATGCGAAGTGTTGACGAGCAAAGTCCGCTCAACACTCGCATGCGAAGTGTTGACGCGCAAAGTATGTCGCGGGCAAGGAGCCGCCGGCACCATTCGAGTTGCAACTCGAAGGCCCCGTGAGTTCCAACCAGCCCAACAAGAATTGATAAAGTGTGGACGAAACAAGCTTCACACGACTTCAGGAAGTGTGGACGAAACAAGCTTCACACTTCCTCTGCAAGTGTGGACGGATTAAGGAAGCGACGGAATGTTCAAGGGGTCCTACACAGCGTTGATAACGCCGTTTCGCAATGGCGCAGTCGATGAAGATGCCTTCGTGCGCTTCGTCGAATGGCAGCTGAGCGAAGGCACCCATGGGCTCGTCCCCGTCGGCACCACCGGCGAAAGCCCGACACTAAGCCATGACGAACACAAGCGCGTCGTCGAACTGACGATCAAGACGGCTGCCGGCCGCGCGCCCGTCATCGCCGGCGCTGGTTCTAACGCCACCTCCGAAGCCGTTGACTTTGCAAAGCACGCCGAGAGTGCCGGCGCCAATGGCTTGCTCGTGGTCACGCCCTATTACAACAAGCCGATGCAGGAAGGCCTGTATCAGCACTTCAAGGCCGTCAATGACGCCGTCGGCATTCCAATCTTCATCTATAATATTCCCGGCCGTTCGATCGTCGACATGTCGGTCGAAACGATGACTCGCCTCTTTGCGCTCGACAATATCGTCGGCGTCAAGGATGCGACAGCAAATCTCGCCCGCCTCTCCCAGCAACGCGCCGCCATGGGCCAAGACTTCATCCAACTCTCCGGCGAGGACGCAACCGCATTGGGCTTCATGGCTCACGGCGGCCAGGGCTGCATCTCTGTCACTTCCAATGTCGCGCCGCGCCTGTGTGCCGAATTCCAGAACGCCTGCCTAGCCGGCGATTTTGCCACGGCGCTGGAGTTGCAGGACCGCTTGATGCCGCTGCACGATGTTCTGTTCCTTGAAACGAACCCCTCACCTGCCAAATATGCATTGTGGCGCCTCGGATTGTGCGAGGCCGAAGCAAGGCTCCCTCTGGTTCCGCTGCAGGACACGACCAAGAAGGCCGTGGAAGCTGCGATGATCAAGACGGGGCTGATTACGGCGGCGGCGGCCGAGTAGCTGTCTGCGCCTCGGGCAATACCGCCCGGCAACGAACACGAACCCATTGTGTGAAGGCTCTATCCATGGCGGCCAAAACAGATGGCGGCCGACGGCTCGTCGCGCAGAACCGGAAGGCCCGCTACTCCTTCTCGATCGGAGACACCTTCGAGGCCGGCATTGTACTTGTCGGCACCGAGGTCAAATCCCTGCGCACCGGTCAGGCCAATATCGCCGAAAGCTACGCCTCCCTTGAGGACGGCGGCCTCTGGCTGATCAACGCCTATATCCCTGAGTACAAAGGGGCCGGAAACTTCTTCCAGCACGATCCGCGCCGCAAGCGCAGGCTGCTTCTGCACGCCCGCGAGATCCACAAGATCGGCGTCGCCAAAGAGCGCCAAGGCATGACAATCGTCCCCCTTCAGCTTTATTTCAACGATCGCGGGTTGGCCAAAGTCAAGCTGGCCCTCGCCGAAGGCAAAAAGCTGCACGACAAGCGCGAAGACGCAGCCAAGCGCGACTGGAACCGACAGAAGGCACGCCTGCTGCGCGACAAGGGCTGACGTCGGGAGAAGGGGCAGCCCTGTCTAAAGCAGGTCGTTCTCAATGTCGCTCACCGTATACCCGAGCTTCTCGAGACCCTCTTCGAGATAATCAGACAACAGGGGCATGCCGAGCAGATATTCGGACGTTTTGTTGACGGCTTCATCACGCGCCGTTGCGATCGCCTCGTCGAGTTCGTCGGATTCGAAGGTGCCGCGCCCGATCCACGCAAGAGCGACAAGGCTCACCTGCTCATCTTCATTCAGAGCCTCGATAAAGGAAGCCGCTTCCTGGAACACGGTGTCGTCGGCGAAACTCTCCAAAATCGAGGCCGGATCTTCATCGGCATCGCCCTCTTCGGGAGTATTGTCCCACGCCGCGACCTTCGCATCGAATTCACGGGCCTGGATGATGATGTGGGCAATCTTCTCAGGGGAAATCTCAAGCGGCATCTGCTGTATCCTGAAGGGCGCGCATCTTGGCGCAACTCGCAATAAGTAGTCCCCCAGTCCGCCAACATCAATATTCACGCATCGAGTTCTTCTCGAATCGCCGCGAAAACAGCGCGGAACATCTCTTCGGTAAGACGGCCGGTATTCGTATTGTAGCGCGAACAGTGATAGCTGTCGAAAAGAATGAGACCGCCCGGTAGCGCGTGCCGGGCCGCATGGGCGAAAGGGAACGCCGGCCGCGGCAGGTCAAGCGCCGACAAGGTCTGCTCGTGCGCAATACGACCGAGCGCCAGCACTACTCTGAGTTTCGCAAGATCTGCGATCCGCGCCGACAGAAAGCCGCGGCATAGCTTGATTTCCGCAGTCGTCGGCTTGTTTTCGGGAGGAGCGCATCTGACGGCGTTCGAAACCATGCAGTCGTCGAGTTCAAACCCGTCGTCGATCCGCGCAGCATAGGACCCGCGCGCAAAGCCAAATTCCGAAACGGTCCGATAAAGCAGGTCACCGGCAAAGTCGCCCGTGAATGGCCGCCCCGTGCGGTTGGCTCCCGTCCGCCCTGGCGCCAGTCCGACGATCAGCAGGCGGCAGTCCACCGGCCCGACCGAGGGCACGGCGCCGTTGAACCAGGACGGTTCCGCTTGCTGGTTGGAAATACGGTAAGCAACCAGTCGCGGACAAAGATTGCAGTCGGCGGGCGGTTCGGGAGCATAGATCGGCGATGCCATTTCCCGGTCCCGTCTCATCCTGTCAAGTGGTGCAAAGGGACGCCTTGCAATCCGGATCCGCCCCACCGGGACGCCTTTCCCTCCGGCGCATGAACGTGACCCGGCAGCTGAGAACAAGGCTGCAATGTCTGTCGGCCTGAAACGACCCCGATGAAGGCGTCGTTAGCCTGGATCGAAGGCGGACTCCAGCCTCACAGTTCGTCTTCGCCTTCAAATTCATCAGCGTTGTCGAACGGCACGGGTTCGGCAATCGGCCGCTGACCACCGCTCGAACCGCGCGAAAACCGCTCGCGCTGAGGCGCCGGACGACCGCCTTCACGGGCAATCTGCGCCTCAAGATCTGCCAGGTCGACGAACTGGTCAGCCTGCCTGCGCAATTCGTCCGCAACCATCGGCGGCTGCGTCTGAAGCGTCGAGACGACACTGACCCTGCGGCCTTTTTCCTGCAGGGCGGCTACCAGCGAGCGGAAGTCGCCATCGCCGGAGAACAAGATGATATGATCGAGACTGTCGGCCAGCCGCATGGCGTCGACAGTGAGTTCGATGTCCATGTTGCCTTTGACTTTGCGTCGCCCGGCGGAGTCGGTAAATTCCTTCGTTGGCTTCGTGACCATCGAATACCCGTTATAATCGAGCCAGTCGATCAGTGGACGGATAGATGAGTATTCCTGATCTTCAGCAAGCGCCGTGTAATACAGCGCCCGCACAAGCTGTCCCTTCTTTCGGAAATGCTCTAACAGCCTTTTGTAATCGATGTCGAAACCCAGGGATTTCGAAGTTGCGTAAAGATTCGCACCATCAATAAAAAGCGCAATGCGCTCGTTGGGATAGACAAACATTGGATTTAGTCCTCGGACGAATACCGGAAAGGTTTCAGCAATGAACCGCCGGTCGGTTATCAGGTCGAGACCAGAAATTGGTTTCCCAAATGGTCGTGAGTCATGAGAGTGGCCGCAATTGGACTTGTTATCGATATCACATTCGGCTTTTACCTCAATCGACAGCACGGCCTGGAGCCGCGTCGCCTACAACAAATCTGACCACGATCGTCCTGGATTCTCATGCGACACGACGACGCAAGGCTGGCCCCCGCGCTTCAAGCTTCTCGTCGCGGCCACGCCCAAACGGATACGCGGATTGATCAGATCAATTTAAAACATGCACATTGGTTACATCTTATGACAAGTCTGCATTCGACGCTATTAGAATCGCAAAAACGGAGATAACGGAACATTTTTTAATGCTTCATCGCCACATCCGGGTAAAAATTCACCATCGCGATGGGTGTCTATTCCTGCAACCCTAAGTCGGCATTACTGAGCCTGCAAACCAGTTCAATCATCCTCCTACGAACATCCGGCAATCGTTCACCCTTCGGCAGGAGAACATACTTTTCCAAAAAGAACCCCACGAGTCGAAAACCCGCCTCCACATCTCCAGGCCGCAAGTCGCTCGGCGGGCCTTTGGTGAGAAACCCCGGCAGCGGCAACAAAATCGTCTTGTAGGGTTCCCCTGCAGATGCCGAAACCGCCCGCCCCGTTTTCGGCGAAACGTAGATGAGTTGATCGTTGCTGCCGGTTGCAGCGCATTCGCTCAAATCGAGACCGAAACCCAATTCTTCCAGCAACGCCAGTTCCCAGCGGACCACCAGTCCCGGCCAGACCTTGTCGTCATCAAGAAAACTCAGCACGAACATTGTAATTTCAAACAGATTGGCATGTGCGTCGCGCTCGGGCAGGTGCCGCAGCAGCGTGCAAATCGACGATAGGGCAGCAAGCCTGGCGGCATCATTCATTGCGCTTGCCGCATAGCCGCGCTGAAGCTCCAAGCGAAAATTGCCCAGATGCTCCGAGAGCCGGGCCTTCCACGTCGCCTCGACGTGATTGCCGATCTGCAGAACAGGCCGCATCTGCCGCGATCGCCCGCCCCGCACCAGACCGGATGCGCGCCCGTGGCCGCGCGTGAAAACTTCCGCGATTGCGGACGTCTCACCATGCGGCCTGACCGCGATTACGATGCCTTCGTCGATCCATTCCATGACCGCGCCAGCCTATCCCGAAACGAGAGCGATTCGCACAGACAACGGGACGTCAGATCTCCGTGCTGCCGTCAGACTTCGGCTTGCGTTCCTTGCGCCACTGCGGAGCCTTCTGCTTGATCGTGCAAGGGGCGGCACGGGCCACGCATTCGAACCTGCCGGCTCGAGAAACGCATTTCACGACTTTATAGCCGGCAATCCGCCAGCTCGGGTGCGCTAAGCCAGCCGCTTTCGCCTTCTCGGTCCAATCCATGATCGCGGCGCGCTTTGCATCACGCTCGGAATCCGCCGACGTCAACTTGCTGGTTACGTGCGCCTTGCAGATCCGCACGGCCGCCTCTGCCTGGTGGAAGGAAGGTCCCGCTACCGGCAGCGTAACCGTCATTACACCAGCACTGAATACGTACAAAAAGATACGGACCTTCATCCCGGTCTCCTCGGGTCAACTAGTGTAGCGCACCTGACGTTTGGTAGCCGCAAGCGGGTACCCTCGAAACCAAACGTCAGGTGCAAAAGCTACACTAGAATCATAGTGTTGCTAGTGTTCCTCATGGTTCTGACATTTGCTCCGAACTTGGCCGCAACGGGAAGCAAATGT
>LOEV01000112.1 GCA_001516065.1 Alphaproteobacteria bacterium BRH_c36 | reverse complement strand
AGCCGCAGGTGGTAGCGAACTTCTGAATCATCACACTAGCAGATAAGCACCCTTTGACGGATCGCCCGCCGTGGCGGTAGGAGCGATGCGACAAGGTGGCAGGGCCAATGGGGTATCGGCGGTTCGGCAGGGCGACGAGCAGGACGTTACTTCGGCTGCTCTTCAATCGCGATCAGTCCCTTGCGGGCGTTGACGGCAAATGCCGTGAAGCGCTGCCGGTCCATGTCGTCCTTCGCTTCAACCGCCCGCTTGATGTTCAATTCGTAATCCCGCTCCAGCCTTTCCTTCTGGCTCTCGCGCAGCCGTCTCTTGATGTCGTCGGCGACGTACTCTTCAATCGACAGGGTCATGATCAGGACTTTCTCTAACAAAAAGTAAATGCGCGACCTCTTGCGTTCTGGATTCACTAACGCTTGACGACCTTCGCCCGGAATCAAGCGTTAGATCCAGAACACTAGTGTCCCGTCTCCGAAGTTCGCCTCCACTGTGCCGGCAACCACTAAAGCGAACTTCGGAGACAAAGGGACACTAGAATCAGAAAGTTGCTAGTGTGATTCAGATTCAGAAGTTCGCTCTGAACCTAGCCGCAGGTGGTAGCGAACTTCTGAATCATCACACTAGTGTATCCAGCCCCGCCGTAATCGGGCGGGGTGGTGGAGGGCAATTAACTCTTTAAAGGAGAAGTGCTAAGTAATTGGCCGTACCAGTCGAATGCGATCGAACCCGAGTTGCCACACTCAGTTCCCGCGATCCATTAAGTGCCGACCAGCGCGATTGCTCCAACCAGGATCAGGCTCAACGGCCAGACGGTTTCAAGATTAATCCAGCTCTTCGATATGAATTTCGGTCCAAGCCATTCGTAGACAGCGAACGCCATAAGTCCGCCAGCTGCAACCATGGCGCTCGCATGCACGATAGCCACCTCAAGGGCGGTTAACAAATTGCGGCCCATCAAGCTGCGGGCAGCAATGTGCCCGGCGTCGAGTTCCTCGGCACGGCATAAATTGAGATAGATCGGCAGCAGCATCAGGCCGGCTCCGTGCGCCAATGCGACGGCGAAGGACCACAGCGTCAGACGCGTGGGACCGATGCGGGCGAGGAAGCGGGGATGGCGCCGGTTGACGAGCAGATAAAATCCGACCGCGATGACAAGAAGCCCGGCGGCCATCCTGATCTCCGTTTGCCACCTGACGAGTGCCGAAACCGCCGCGAATGGCAGCAGGATACCGGTCATAGCCAGAAAATGGCCGATCGCCAGCGGGAGGAGAGCGCCAAGGAGATCGCGACGGCCATTGCCCATGAGGCCGGCGGATACGGCCAGCGGCCAGCCCATGCCGGGGTTAAGACCGTGATAAATTCCGCTGCCGACGACGGCCAGCCACAGCGCGGCCGTCGTCCAATCAGCTTCAGTCACATCTACACCGACGGGTAGCAATAGGAATCTGTCGAACAATCCCCGCCTTCGAGGCGGATCTGATGGCTGCGATAGCCTTTTGGGAATTCGACCCAGAAGTTCTCATCGAGCGTCAGGCCGCCATTGTCGCCGACTTCGGCCATCACCATCGCCGCGCCCCTTTCGCCGGGATAGAACTGATCGTCCCATGTCGAATAAAGAGAGTTGGACCAGTAGACGCGTTTGCCGTCGCGGCTGATCTCGACCATCTGTGGGCCGTAACCGAACTCTTTTCCATTCGGATGTTTGGTCTTGGCGACTATGCCGCCAATCTCAACCTTGCCTGTGAGTTTGGGGTTCATCGGATCGGTCACATCGTACTGTTGCATCTGGCCCGTTCCCCAGCAGGCGACGTAGAGGTATCTGTCGTCAAGGCTGAGATCGATATCGGTGACGAGCGGCGGCACCGCGCCGAACCCCTTCAAGAGTTCGGGGAGATCGGCAGGATCGGCAGGAACAGGTGGGATGGCAATGGTCTTCTTTGCGTGGAACTTGCCGGTGTCGTCGCGCCACCACGTGAAGATTGCGCCTTCAAGATTGGTCGTATCGACAACGACGCCGCAGAACCCGTATTGTTTGGCAGGATCATGCGCAGGCCGGATTTCCAGCGCCATCTGGTGGTTCTCACCCAGGTCGATGGTCTGGATATTCTTGCGTGCGCGCAGGTCCCAGAAATGAATCGAGTGACCGTATTTGTTGCTGAGCAGATCCTCTGGGACGAGGCCATTTTCGAATTGCGGCGGCAGGCCCCACTCGGAACTGACCATGTAGTCGCGCGGCAAATTCCACCAGAAGTCATAGTGCTTGTCCTGCGTTCCGCGGTCGATCTCGTAGCGCCCGAGAATATCGAAGGTCTCGCAGTCCATGATGAAAATGCCAGGCGGGCCGTCGGTACCGTCCTTGCCGCCGCCTCCGAGCGTCGAGACATAGATGCCTTCAGGACCGCAATGGATCGTATGCGGACGCGAGTAGCCGGTTTTCCGCATCAGCTCTTCCGGCTCGATCGTCTTGTGGATTTTCGCATTCAGAGGATCCTTCACGTCGATCACATAGATGCGTGAGGAGCGGATGCCCGGGATGATCAAGTAGCGCCTTTCGAGGAAGGCATGGCCGCTCAGCGGCGAGAGGGCCGACGAACAGGCGTTCCAGCCGAAATGATGAAACTCGTCGCCCTTGTTTGGCATGAAGAGACTATGCACGATCTGCCCGTACGACTTCGATTTAGGATCGACGTCGACGACCGCCAACCCGTCGGGCTGCGAACCGTCGGGACTGAGCATCAATGCGAAGGCCAACGTTTCAGGCGGGCCTTCCATTGCCAATTTCGCGGTTGCATAAAAACTTGGATCAGGCCTGAGGTTCATGACGGTTGCCCTTTCTGTCTTGGCGTCTTGCTGGACGCCTACTTTGCAAGTTTGAGGTGGAGGTCGACTGGAACCGAACGAATCAAATCGTCGAGCACCGGGCAATGCGCATCGACCGTCTTTTGCAGCATTGCCAGCTGTTCGGCGGTCGCGGGACTGTCGATCATCACGTCGCCTTCGATCTTTATGAACCCTGCCGGCACGGCGTCATCGACACCCATGAACCCGCGCAGGTCCTGCGTTCCGCGCAACTCAATCGAAATCCCGTTGATCGGGATGCCCAGGCTGTCCGCATAGAGGCGCCAGGTAACTTCCTGGCACGCAGCAAGTGCGGCCAAGAGCAATTCGCTTGGCTTGGGCCCCTGGTTGGTGCCTTCGAATCCATAGGGCTGGTCGGACGTGATCGTATGGCTGCGCATGCTGATCTTGCTGCAGAAGCCACCCTGGTTTTCGCTGGTGACGGTCACCGTCAGCGGGTTGGTCGCGCTGCCGTCCTGGAGCGCGACTTGGGTGCGCTTGTGAAGGTCTGCGAAGGATTTCTGCTTCATCGGCGGCTTCCTGGCTCGGTTAGGTGCTGATATCCGACCTTCAAATCTGCTGATTGAGACGCGGCTTCCAGAATGGACGGAACAGTTCGATCTTGGGGCAGCGATTCATGACCACCTTCAGACCGGCGGATTCGGCAAGTCTGGCGGCCTCATCGTCACGCACCCCGATCTGCGCCCACAGAACCTTGGCCCCGATGTCGATGGCTTCCTGCGCGATTCCGTAAAGCGCAGGGGATGCTCTGAAGACCTGCACCATGTCGACGGGGCGATCGATATCCTTCAGCGTGGCGTATACCTTGAGCCCGCGAATTTCTCCGCCCGCTTCATTCGGGTTGACGGGTATCATTTCATAACCCGTCTCGTGCAGGACGCGGAGCACGCCATAGCTGAACTTCGTCGGATCGGAGTTGGCGCCGACCATGGCAATCGTCTTCACGGACTTGAGGATGTCCGCCAGATAATCCTGCGGATACTCATCGTCGTGATTCATGAAGGTGGCAGCGGTCATGGCTTGTCCTCCAGCGGTGTTGCGACATTCGGTTTCAGCTCGTGGGGCGCCAGCGGGTGTGCGAACGGATTGCGGTAAAGCTTGTCATGGCTGTCGACACCAACATCGAGCGTGCAATCGCCCAATGGGCGGGCGACGCAAAGCAGGACGTAGCCGTCGCTCAACTGCTTGTTGTTCAACGCAACTGCGGCGCGCTGATCGACCTCTCCCTCAAGCAGCTTGGCGGCGCACGAAATGCAGCCGCCATACTTGCAGCCAAACGGGAGCGAGACCCCCTGTGCTTCAAGCGTGGCAAGCAATGGGCGGCGCCGGTCGACCGAATAGGTCCGCCCTTCCCTATTTGCCAAAGTGATAGTGACGTGATCTTGCATCGCGCTAGAGCCAGATGTCAGAGGTGCAGTCGCCGCCGGGATAGCGAGTCTCGTGGCAACGCGCAGGACCATTCGGCTCCTTGCCGAAATCGACGAAGAAGTCCTCGTTGATCTTCATTCCGCCTGTCTCCGTGTTGCAATCGACCATCACCATGCAGCCGCCATTCTCACGGATTTCGGGATAGAACTGGTTGTCCCAGGTGGAGAACAGCGAGGTTGTGACGTAGAGCCGTTTTCCGTCGAGCGAAAGTTGGATCATCTGCGGGCCGCCGGTGATCTTACGCCCATTGACGGTCGGCGCCTTGCCCAGCAGGCCGCCCATCCAGACTTGCCCCGTCAGCTTCGGGTTCGACGGATCGGTGATGTCATACTGGCGAAGGTCGCCGTGCAACCAGTTCGAGAAATAGAGAAACCGGTCGTCCATCGAGAGCAGAATAACCGTGATCAGACCCGGTACGGGGATCGGCCATTCCGGATGACGCTCGTTTTCGACGTCGATGATCTTCTCGACAATCCACTCGTTGCCCTGTTTGTACCAGTGCAGCACGTTCGATGACATCGCCGCGCCGACAAAGCCGTGACTTGATGCAGGATCGTGATGGAACCGCACTTCGAGCGGGACAAGTCCATCCTCTCCCATATAAACGGAGTGTTCGACTTTCTTCTGCTCGAAATCCCAGAAATGCAGTTCGCGGCCGTATTTCAGCAGACCGACTTCCTCAAGATCGAAGCCCGGCATGAATGTGTTGGGACCCGCCCATTCGCTGGAGACCATGACGTTGTGGCGCGGCTGGTACCAGAAGTCGTAGTTGAACTTCATCTTGCCGAGATCGGACTCCCAGCGCCCGACGATCTCGAAGTCCTCGTTGATGTGAAGAAACCCGCCGGGCGGTTCGCCCTTCTCGTCACCGAGCATCGATATAATAATATCGGAGCCAAGGCAGTGGACGGTGTGCGGCGCCGACAAACCCGTCTTCGCCTTGATTTCGTCTCCCTTGATGACTTTGTGCAGCCGGGGATTGCGTGGATCCGTGGCGCAATCGACGATGTGCAGGTTCGAGGAGCGCACACCTGGAACGATGAGGTAGCGCCGCTCCTTGGTGGGATCGCCGTGGCAAGACGAGCAGGCATTCCATCCCATGTGGTGGAGCTCGTCACCGATACCGGGCATCTCGAGCCGGCTGATGACCTGACTGTAGGTCGGACTTACGGGGTCGGCGTCGATGGTTGCAAGGTAGTCGGGCTTCTGAATGCCGGTGCCGATATAGAGTGCGACGGTGTAGAGAAGCTTCTCACGCGGCGCTCTCATCGCCTCGGCCGGCGATGCATAGCCTGGACCGCAACAGGTCGGGCGGTCAGTCGTCGATCCATTGGCGCAGGTCTCGGTCGGCGGCGGCGCGGTCCCTGCCTCGACGGGCTCCGCTTTGAAGGTCGCAATCCGCACGGGCATCTGTTTCGCGATGGATTCTGGAATGGAGGTATGTCCAGCAGCGGGTTTGCCGGGCGCGTTCGAGGATCCTGTTTCTGCAGCCATTCGTTTGCCACTCCCATATCGGCCATTACTGAATTTGCCCCGAAAACGGGAATTTCCGCCCGTCCGGGCGTGCGCAATCTACGCGTTGGCTTCCTCGCCCTGACCTGCATACAGTGCGGCCAAGGCCTCCTGCTCGAGTTCGACGTAGCGCTTCGTCGCGGTGCATGAGATTTCACGCGGGCGCGGCAGATCGACGTCGATGATCTTCACAATCCTGCCCGGCGCGTCCGACATCAGATAGATGCGGTCTGCGAGAAACAACGCCTCCTCGAGTTCGGCCGTAATGAAGACGGTCGACAAGCGCGTGTCTTCGAACAGTTTGATATAATATTCCTGCATCAGTTCCCGGGTCATGACGTCGAGACCGCGGAAGGGTTCGTCCAGGATCATGACCTTGGGGCTGTTGACGAGTGCCTGGGCGAGCTCTGCGCGTCGCATCATGCCTCCCGACAATTGGCCGGGGTACTTGTCCTTGAAGTCACCAAGTCCGAACCGTTGCAGAAGATCGTTCGACGCGGCAACGGCTTTGCTGCGCGAGCCACCGCGCGAAAGAGGGCCGAAAATGACGTTCTCTTCCACGGTCATCCACGGCCAAAGAGCGGTTTCCTGGAACACCATCAGACGGTCTGGCCCGGCATCCGTGATCGGCACGCCGTCAATCGTCAGCGTTCCCTCGTCAGGACGGACGTAACCGGCCAGCATGTGAGCTAACGTCGACTTGCCGCAGCCCGAAGTCCCCATCACCACGTTGAGCATTGCGGGCTCGAACTCGAACGAACAATCCTTCAGGACTTCGACCGGAGGTTGATCCTTCACGTGGTAGGTCTTGGCAAGATTGGTGCCCACGAGGGCTCCTTGCGCACTTCTCATCTACTTCCTCCGTAAGCCACGGCATCGTGCACTTCATCGCTTGTACTTCCACGGCATCATGCGTCGCTCGATCATGTCCACGACAATCGTCGACAGAAAGCCCGCAAGGCCGATGCTGATCATGCCGACGATGACCACGGGCGGCGTGCTCGAGACATACCCTTCCCAAGTCAACCGGCCGAGGCCGCTATCGCTGGCGATCATCTCGGCGGCGATCACGACGTTCCAAGTCACTGCAATCCCGAGCGTCATTCCGACCGCGATGGCCGGAAGTACGGCAGGAAGCATGATCCGGAGGAAGATGCGCGAGCGACTGGCGCCAAGAGAGCGGGCCAGCCAGATGTGCTCCTGCTTGATGGAGCGGACTCCGTCGTAAATGTTGATCGTTATGATGAAGAAAGCGCCGATGAATGTGATGAAGATGATGCTCGATTCGTTCGTCGGCCAGAACAGGATGGATAGCGGCACCCAGGCCAGCGGCGGAATCGGCCGCATCATCTCAAAGACCGGGAACACGAGATTATTGAAAACCCTACTCGTGCCAAGGAACAAGCCGAACGGAATCCCGATGATCTGGGCGAGCGCAAAACCCCAGAAAACGCGTTCGAAGCTGACTAGCCAGGAGTGCCAGTAGTGGGGTGAGAAGAGATAGTCACGGACGAACGTTTGGACGACTTCGCTCGGGCCTGGAATTTTCGTGAACCCGGGAAGTCCGAACGATACGGCACCTTGCCAGGCAAGAAAGAAAATCACGATGGAAACAAATCCACGCCAGTTCCATGACGAGATCGTCCACCGCGACTTCCTAAGCCGCTTTACGGGCGGGTTTGCTGTATCGTTTACCGTTGTCGACATCGGATCGCTCATCACGCCATCTCCCGCTCACCGCGATCGAACGCGCGTTTTGCTTCCTCGCGCACGGCAAGGACTGCTTGTTGCTTCATAGCGAGGTAGGCGTCGCTGGCCATCAGCGCATGATGGCGGGGCCTGGGAAGATCGACGGCGATGTCCAGCTTCATCGTCCCCGGGCGCGTCGTCATCACGATCACCCGGTCGGCAAGAAATAGGGCCTCTTCCAGATCGTGGGTGATGAACATGATCGTCTTGCGGGTGGCCTGGTAGATCCTGAGAAGATGCTGATGCATGCGGTTCTTGTTGACCGTGTCCATTGCGCGGAAGGGCTCGTCGAGCAGTAGAATCTTCGGATCGTTGATGAGGGCCCGAATGATCTCGACGCGACGCTGCATGCCCGAGGACAACTGGGTTGGATATGAGCTGGCGATTTTCGCGAGGTTTCCGGAACGCTCGAGAAACTCCAGACCCTTCGCGTCGGCCTCCTCCCTTGTCAGCTCGCCCTTCTTCATAAGGCCATACGTAACGTTCTGGAGCACCGTCATCCAGGGAAAGAGCGCGCCTTGCTGAAACACGACGACACGATCCGAACCGGGCAGAGGTTTCGTTCCCGGGCCAGCCAAAAGCTGGTCATCGAGATAGACTTCTCCGGTGGAGAGCGTGTCGAAGCCGGCCAGGATGTTCATCAATGTGCTCTTACCGCAACCGGAGGGCCCGACAATCGCAACAAAGTCGCCTGCCTCCATTTCCATGGAGAAACCATCGAGTGCCACGACGTGCGCGCCTTCGGGATCGTATACTTTCGTGACGTTGCGTACGCTCACCTTGCCGGTCGCAGGGCGATCCGCGAGAGTCGGCGATGGGGTCCGGTCAGACGCCGTCGAAGCTTTCGTCATTCCTCCACCTATCCCGCCATTCCGAGTTTTTGCTCATGCCACACCATCAGGCGCTTGCCGAACCAGCGCACGATACTGCTCGATACGTATCCAACCAAGCCGAGTGTCGCCATGCCGATGACGATCGTGGGGTACTGGATCAGGTTGTAGGCCTCCCAGATGATGAATCCGAGACCGTACTGGGCCGCGATCATTTCTCCCGCAGCGAGCGAAAACCATGCGGCGCCCATGGCAATCTGCAGCCCTGTGAAAATGCTCGGCATTGCACCGGGAATGACGATGTCCCACAGCACATCCCGGTCGGAAGCCCCAAAACAGGAGGCGGCTCTGAAGTAATCCTCGGGGATGGCCTTTACGCCGACCAGCGTGTTCATCGTTGTGGCGAAGAACGCGACCAGGAACGTCACAAAGATGACCGCGAGTTCGACGCCGGGGAACATCAGAATGGCGATCGGAACCCAGGCGAGCGGCGGCACCGGGCGGAGCAGGCCGAGCAGCGAAGAGGCATAGCTGCGAACGCTTTTTTTCCAGCCCATCATAATGCCCAGCGGCACACCAAGGATCACCGCGAGGAAGAACGCAGCCAAAGCACGGTAAGTACTGTAGAAAATGTGGGTGTAGTAGTCGGCCGTGAAAATCGAAATTCCGTAGTCCGGGTCCGGACTCGTCCACTCCACGACAACCGATAACGGGTCTGGCAGTCGATTAAACGCGTCAATCGGCAGCCACTTTACGCTCGCATACCAGAGGACCACGAACCCAACGAGGCCGGTGGCCGTGAGCAGGTACCTTTCCACAGCCCGATTGGAAGCGCGTCTTGCCGGCAGACTTGTAACATTCATCGGGAAGCGACCTGTCGATCGATTGACTGGGGGTGATCGGGCAGTGACCGAAACGAGGCGGTCACTGCCAGCGTCAGCTTTGGATCACTCGACTTCCTTGCGGGGCACACCCGGGATCTCGCCGATCGGCGCCGTCAAACCCATTTGCTTCAGGGCTTCCGTGACCGGCATGTCGTTGTAAGCATTCTCCGGCGCATCCGGCGATTTGAGAACTTTCACCGAATGAAGAAAGGCATAGCCCTTCGTCATGATATCGATGACCTCATCGTCGAAGATCATTTTGCCGACGTAGTTGATTGGATCTCCGCCGATGAGCTCTCCATTCTTCTCGTAGAGCGCCGACCATGCTGTCTGCGGCGTGTATCCAACCGTTTCGCTTGCGACGATGCGAGCGGTTTCTTCCGGGTTTTCGATCATGAACTTGACGGCTTCGATTTCCGCCTTCATCCAACCGATTGCAGCCTCGGGGTGCTTTTCGATGAAATCCTGGCGCATGAGGGTGAAATCCGCGTCGGTTTCATTCCATGGAGCGCCCGTTGACGCATACCTTGCATGACCGAGCTCGACGGCCCGGCGGGCATGCGGCTCCCACATTGCGGCTGCATCGAGTTTTCCGGCCTCAAAGTTTGATGCGATCACTTCGATCGGCATGTTGAGGACCTGGCTTGGAGTGAACCCGCCCTTTGCGATGACTGCCAGTGAAAAGCGGTTTGTACATGTACCGCGATGAACCGCGAAATCCTTGCCGCTAATCCAGGCCATCGCCTCCTGATGGGTCTTGAAATCAGGCGCGTCCTTGCGGACCAGGATCTTGTTGCAATTCTGACCGTTCGAGAACATCGGCACAGAGACCAGCCGCACGTCGGCGACTGAGCGCTTGGTGGTAGCGACAAGCGAGGGCATGTCGCCCATCGTGCCGATCTGCATCTTGTTTGCGAGAAGCGCGTTGACCATCGGCGGACCCGTCAGATGGGCCTCGAAATTGACGGTACTTCCTGGTGGGAGGTGCTGCTTCCAGAGACCCTTGCTCTTGATGATCACGCCATTCCAGCCGCCAGTCCAATAAGGATGGTAGCCATAGGTGATGTTGACGGGATCAGCCGCGAAAGCCTGCTGCGACGGCGATCCGACACCCACGAGCGCGACCAAGGCCAGACCCAATAATCTTACCATAAAACGTCCCTCCCGGTTTTGAGATCTCAGACTTCTTATTTTTGTAGCGGCTGGATCGGAGTCGTGTAATTTTTTTCTGATTTTTGGATGTCCGGCGGCGACGATTAATGCCCTTGCGCCTGCCAATTGATCACCTTATTAACAGTCTTAAGTTATGAGACAAATGTCTGTAAAGTGGGAATCTGGAGAAAAGTGCATATCGAGAGGCTGATCCACGTTCTTGAGACGGTTGCAGTGGCTGGTCGGCCGGTTTCTGCAAGTGAGCTGCAATCGGCCACGGGCCTGCCGCGTCCGACCTGCTACCGGTTGCTGCAGACCCTCGCCGAACACCGGCTCCTCGGCGAACCGGAGGGTGCGTCACGCTACGTGATTGGCGAACGCCTTGTTCGCATAGCCTTGCTTGGGCAGTCAGACATCGACGTCTGCAATGCGACTGCACCGACATTGAAGGCTGCCGCGATCGAGCTTGGGGAAGCCGTTTTCCTGTCGCGGTTCCGGGCGCAAAGCGTGGAAATCATCCACGTGGAAACCCCGGCCGACCCGACAAGGTCTTTCATTCATCCAGGGCTGGGGGATCGGCCCATGCACGCCTGCTCGTGCTCGAAGGTGATTGCTGCATTCGCGGAAAAAACGTTCCGAGACGAAATTCTCGCCGGTCCGATGCGCGCCTACACCGAGCACACAAAGACATCGAAAAAAGCCGTCGACCGAGAGTTCGCGGCTATCCGTTTACGGGGATATGCCGAATGCGTCGAGGAACTTGAGCTTGGCGTATCGAGTGTTGCCGCACCGGTTCGCATCGGCAATATCGGCGTCACCTTCAGTATCGGCACGACGGGGCCGATCCGACGGTTCAACGCGGCGCTGCGTAAACAGGTCGGCGAGCGCCTTATAGAGATCTCAGCGAAGGTCGCGGCGGCGATTCGACTACACGACGCCCGCCAGTCGGCATGAGCCGGTCAGGCCGAGGCTGGCGCCCCATCTCCATCCGCGCGGACATTGGCAGCCAGCGAAAGCGCGCTTTTCGCACCCCGACGTTGCGCGCGCCCTCCGCTTTGCCGCGTCGTGAAGCGGGGCTGTCTTTCTGCCGGGGTTCTTGCCAATGAGAATTCTGCTCGGCTACGTTCGTGTATGGGAACGAGAGGGGCGCAAGTGGCGGCGTTGATTGACTCCAAGAGGAACACGTTCTTCGGACTCGCTGAAGGACGCCGGGAGCGCGTACTCCTGCGGTCGGCGTTGGCGCTGACCTGCATTGCCGGATCCACCAGCGCTGCTCTTCCACAGAGAGCCGAACCAGTACGCATCGAGAGGGACGGCCTTAAATTCGAGCTTGCCGCATTGAGCCAGGATCAGGTCCGCGCCTTTTTCCTGGCTCGCGGATTTGCGGCGCAGCAGGTTGAGCAGATTGTCGAGACGGCGTGTCTGCATCGGTCCGCGATCGGTAGCGCTTTTACCATCGCGGAAGCGCCGGAGGTGCGTGTGGCGCTGACCGAATGGCAGGTTGCGGCAGCAGGCAAAGAGCCCCATTCTCCCAAGGTACGGGAGGATTGGGAGACGGTGTGGAAGCGGCCCGATATTCCCGAGGATGCAGCAACCGCATTTTACTGGGCATTGTTTCCGACCGACCAGACGTTCAAGCCGACCGACTACAATTGGGGGTTCCTGACGTTCGGCCTGCCACCCGGGACGGTCTTCGATCTGAGAATCGTCTGGAGGACGGACGGCACGGCGCACAGGACAACAATCGAAGGACTGCAATGCGCTCAGTGAAACCATCATTGCATGTATCGCGCCGCGCGATCGTTGCGGGGGCGGGAGCATCGCTGGCTCTTCAAGCGATAACGCCGGCTGCCTTCGCGGCCAACCCGATGCTGATGAACGACATCGCGAACAAGCCACAGGGCCCTGATTTCACATTGCCCGATCTCGACGGCAACGAGGTGCGCTTTTCCGACCACAGGGGCAGGGTCGTGCTTGTCAATTTCTGGGCGACATGGTGTCCGCCATGCCGAACCGAAATCCCGTCGATGGAGCGGGCATGGCAACAATTGCGAGACGACTCGATCGTTTTCCTGGCGATCCACGTCGGCGCCGGCGGCGATCGGATCTGGGAATTCCTTGCCGAGTTCAACGTCACATTTCCCGTGTTGATCGACAGATCATCAGCGGTCTCGAAGGAATGGAAGACGATCGGACTTCCGACGACCTACGTGACGGACGGAGAGGGCCGCAAGGTACTGAGCGCGGTCGGCGGGCGCGAATGGGATCACCCCGATCTCATTGCCAGAATTCGCGCTGTGCGCGGTTGAGGGACCGCGAAAGTCGATCGGCCAAGTCATTGGTGCCCCTGGCCCGACTCGAACGGGCACTTCCTTGCGGAAAACAGATTTTGAGTCTGTCGCGTCTACCAATTCCGCCACAGGGGCTCGGTGGCGTGGCCACTGAAGAGCGCGCAATATAGCTATCGGCGCCCCGCCGTCAACGCGCTTGGCTCCATCATCCCCGATGATGCATCCGGAAACAAACCGTCAGGAGCGTCGCCGGGAGTGCCCTGCTATTTCGCAGTGAAGGTCGAGCGGCCGGTGTGGTGGTGGTGTTCGGTCACTTGGATCGGTTCGCCGGCGTGCTTCTCATTATCCTTGCCGGCCAGAATGTTGACGCGGCGGCCGTCACTGAGCTTGACGCCGACGCGCCAGCCTTCCGGGCCGCCCTTACTAGGCACGAAGCGCTCGACTTCGTCGACCGTTCCAGAAAGCTCCTTCTCGTCGACTGTGGCATCGAGGTTGGTCAGGTAGAATACCCCGCCGAAGAGGACCGCCCCAGCGAGCCCGAGCAGACCCCACATCAGGCGGCGACGCCAGAATTCGCGCTCCAGCTTGATCCGCGTCTCTTCCCGCATCTGCCCGCGCATGGCGGCCTCCCGGTTGGCCATTGCTATGCCTTAAGAGATCAGGCCGATCGTGGCAGAGGTCAACTGGGCGGAGTGTCGCCGGCAGAACATCAAGCCGCCTTGGAGCGGGCTTCGAGGAGGCGGACGATGTCGGCCATGATGTCGTTGAGCTGGAAGTCCTTGGGTGTATAGACGGCGGCAACGCCCATGCCCTTGAGCTTCGCGGCATCGTCGGGCGGGATAATGCCGCCGACGATCAGGGGAATATCGCCGATGCCTTCGGCGCGCATCTTCTCCAGCACGTCCTTGACCAACGGCAGGTGGCTGCCGGACAGGATCGACAGGCCGATGACGTGTACGCTTTCGTCGACGGCGGCACGCACGATCTGGGAGGGCGTCAGGCGAATACCCTCGTAGACGACGTCCATGCCGCAGTCGCGCGCGCGCACAGCGATCTGCTCGGCGCCATTGGAGTGACCGTCAAGGCCCGGCTTGCCGACGAGGAACTTGACGCGGCGGCCGAGGCCCTCCGAGACAGCTTCCACAGAGGCGCGGACCTCCTCTATGCGACCGCCTTCGGTGACGCGGCCCGATTGGGAGACCCCGGTCGGCGCACGGTAATCGCCGAAGATGCGGCGCAGCGCTCCGCCCCACTCGCCAGTTGTAACGCCAGCCTTGGCGCAGGCAATGGAAGGCTCCATTATGTTGCGACCCTCTTTGGCAGCGGACTCCAGACCCGCGAGAGCGGCGGCGGCCGCCTTCGCATCGCGGGCTTCGCGCCAGGCTTTCAGCTTGCCGACCTGCTCGGCTTCCATCGCCGGATCGACGACCAGTATCGCACCTTCGCCGGCCGAGAGCGGCGACTCTTCGGTCTCGACGTACTTGTTGACGCCGATGACGGCCTGCTCGCCGGTTTCAATCGCGGCGAGGCGTTGCGAATTGCTCTCGACGAGCTTGCGCTTCATGTAGTCGATGGCGGCGACTGCACCGCCCATCTTGTCTATTGTGGCGAGTTCGGCGAGGGCTTCTTCCTTCAATTCGGCAACCTTGGCATCGATTTCTTTAGAGCCATCGAAGATGTCGCCATAGCCCAGAAGATCGGTCTCATAAGCGAGGATCTGCTGCATCCTGAGCGACCATTGCTGGTCCCACGGGCGGGGCAGACCGAGCGCCTCGTTCCAGGCGGGGAGCTGCACCGCGCGGGCGCGTGCGTTCTTCGACAGCGTCACGGCGAGCATCGAAATGAGGATGCGATAGACGTTGTTTTCGGGCTGCTGCTCGGTCAGCCCCAACGAGTTGACCTGTACACCGTAGCGGAAGCGGCGGAACTTCTCTTCGGTGACGCCATAGCGCTCGGCGGTGATCTCGTCCCAAAGCTCCGTGAACGCCCGCATCTTGCAGATCTCGGTGACAAACTTTAGTCCGGCGTTGACGAAGAACGAGACGCGCCCGACGACGCGGCCGAAATCCTTTTCCGCCACAACGCCGGAGGCCTTGACGGTATCGAGGACGGCAATACCGGTGGCGAGTGCGAAGGCGAGTTCCTGGACCGGCGTCGCGCCGGCTTCCTGGAGGTGGTAGGAGCAGACGTTGGTCGGGTTCCACTTCGGCACTTCCTTGTAGCCGAAGACAATCGTGTCCTTGATCAGCCGCAGGGATGGCTCGGGCGGGAACACATAGGTGCCACGTGAAAGGTACTCTTTGATGATGTCGTTTTGAATGGTGCCGGTCAGTGAACCGCGCGGAGCGCCCTGCTCGTCGGCGAACGCGATGTAAAGCGACCACAGCCACGCAGCCGTGGCGTTGATCGTCATCGAGGTGTTCATCTGGTCGAGCGGTATGCTGTCGAGCAGTTCGCGCATGTCGCCCAGGTGGCTGACCGGCACGCCGACCTTGCCGACCTCGCCGCGGGCCAGTTCGTGGTCGCTGTCATAGCCGGTCTGGGTCGGCAGGTCGAAAGCGATCGAGAGCCCGGTCTGACCCTTCGACAGATTCTTGCGGTAAAGCTCGTTGGACTTGGCCGCCGTCGAATGACCCGCATAGGTGCGGAAGATCCAGGGATTGTCGCGCTCGGAAGGGGTCGTCGAACTGTCGGCCATCGTCATCCTGCTCTTTATCTGTCCAGCCCTACACCGGGGCGGCACCGGTGCCAATATTCACGGCGTGGCGCCACATTGCAATGCAGCAACCGGCTGGGACAGTAGCATTTGGTGGCAGAGGCGCGAAAGGCCGCCAAACAGCGGGGCCGGAGAGCGCAGAACGGATGGCGAGGGCGGCCGAATCCGGCTCGGTCTATTTGGCGCGGCCGTCAAGTTTGCGGTTCTTGATGATGCGCTTGACGTTCCAGCCAGTCACGAGGCGGACGAGGTCCATCAGGACAAGGAAAACCAGGAAGGAAATAGTAATGCCGAGCGCAGCAGCGATGATAGCCTCGATCTGGTGATCGCCGACGACCACTAAATAGTTGTAACGAAAGATGTAAAGGCTTGCGAGTGAGGCAAAGATGTAGACCGGAACAAATAACATCGCCAGGAGATCCGAACCCAGCAGATCTCGCTTAAGTACTGCGGCAATGATGCAGACGACGACGATAATCGTGAAAACATCCTTTTCCACATCGATCATCTTATAAATGACGTCCAGCATCGGCCGGTTCTTTCTCAACATCTCGGATTTATTGAATTTCGTACCGAAGGCATTGCCACCAGTATCACCCCCAAGTGCTTAAGTTTGCGTTACATTCCGCCGACTTCCGCAAACCTATCCGATGATGGGGCTTGCCACGCGCTGCGCTCCACGCTCTATTTGCCGCGATGCAACAATTGCTGCGGACTCGATCCGCAGCCGTCAAGATTGGGGAGAGCGCAAACCTATGTCGAGCCAAGCCGCGGCAGCACAAAGTGGAAATGTCTCAACGAACGAAAACGGTGCGGAGCCTGGCGCGCCTTTGAAGGACCTCTATGAGGTCGGCGAGATCCCGCCTCTGGGGCATGTTCCCAAAAACATGTACGCTTGGGCAATCCGCCAGGATAGAGAGGGGCCGCCCGATACGGCGATGCAGGTGGAAGTCGTTCCGACCTGGGAACTCGACAGCCACGACGTGCTGGTTCTCGTGATGGCTGCCGGCGTCAACTATAACGGCGTCTGGGCCAGCCTGGGCACCCCGGTGTCGATGTTCAACGTCCACAAGAACCCCTTCCACGTCGCCGGTTCGGATGCCTCTGGCATCGTCTGGGCCGTCGGTTCGAAGGTGAAACGCTGGAAAGTCGGCGACGAAGTCGTCATCCACTGCAACCAGGACGACGGCGACGATGAGGAATGCAACGGCGGCGATCCGATGTTCTCACCCTCGCAGCGCATTTGGGGATATGAGACTCCGGACGGCTCGTTTGCGCAGTTCGCTCGCGTGCAGGACCGCCAGCTCCTGGAGCGGCCCAAGCACCTGACCTGGGAAGAGAGCGCCTGCTACACGCTCGTTCTGGCGACCGCCTACCGCATGCTTTACGGCCACCGCCCGCACGTTCTGCGGCCGGGACACAACGTTCTCATTTGGGGCGCCTCTGGGGGGCTGGGCTCGATGGCCGTGCAGTTGTGCGCGACCGGAGGAGCCAACGCCATCGGCGTCGTATCCGAAGACGACAAGCGCGACTTCGTCCTGCAGCTGGGCGCCAGAGGTGTCATCAATCGCAAGGACTTCGAGGGCTGCTGGGGGCAATTGCCAAAGGTCAACAGCCCCGAATTCAACGCCTGGAGCAAAGCGGCGCGCGATTTCGGCAAGGCCATCTGGAATGTCACCGGCAAGGGCAACAATCCCGATTTCATCTTCGAACACCCCGGCGAAGCGACGTTCCCGTTGTCGGTGTTCCTTGTGAAGCGCGGCGGCATGGTCGTCATCTGCGCCGGGACCACGGGCTACAACCTGACGATGGATGCGCGGTATCTCTGGATGCATCAGAAGCGCGTCCAGGGTTCGCACTTCGCCAACCTCAAGCAGGCCTCGCAGGCCAACAGGCTGGTGGTCGAGCGGCGTATCGATCCGTGCATGTCGGAAGTGTTCCCGTGGACGCAGATTCCGAAAGCACACATGCGCATGTGGAAAAACGAGCACAAGCCCGGCAACATGGCCGTGCTGGTGTCTGCGCCAACGACCGGGCTGCGCACGCTGGAAGATACCCGCGAAGCCAGCCAGTCCCGGTTCGGGTAACCGGCCGCTCGACGCGATCACCCGATCCGGCATATATGAGCCGGCAAGCTGCAAGGCTTGGCCCGCCCGCAACACTGCGGGCGGGCGTTTCTTTTGAGAAGTCGCCATGTTGTTACGCCTCGCACCGCTGCTGTTTGTCCTCCTCTGGTCAACCGGGTTCATCGCCTCGAAGGTTGGTGCGCACCACGCCGAACCGTTCAGCTTCCTGGCGGTGCGGTTTGCGTTTGTATTAGCCATCCTGCTGCCGTGGGCGCTGATGCGGAAAACGGTCTGGCCATCGCGGCAAGTGATGGTACAGGCGGCGCTAACAGGGCTGTTGATCCACACCGCCTATCTCGGCGGGGTTCTCTCAGCCTTGCGCGAGGGAATGGCGACCGGCCTCATCGCGATCGTGGTTTCTACGCAGCCGATCCTAACTGCGGTGCTGGCCGGCCCGCTCCTCGGGGAGTGGCCCGGAAGGCGCCATTGGGCGGGGCTCTTTCTCGGGCTGATCGGAGTGATCCTTGTGCTTGGTCCCAAACTTGTCGACGTTGCGACCGAGGAGGCGATCAGCACCCTGGCGCTCGTGAGCGTCGCCGCGTCCCTGCTGGGCATTACGCTTGGAACTCTGAACCAGAAGGCGCACGGGATGAGCGGCGACCTAGTAGCGCTCACCATCGCGCAATACGCCGCCGCCTTCGTGTCGGCGTTCATGCTGGCAGCATTCACCGAAACGATGAATATCGATTGGACGCTGGAATTTGCGCTGGCGCTGGCGTGGCTGGTAATCGTTCTCTCGATCGGCGCGATCGGGCTCCTGATGTTGATGATCCGTGCGCGCGAAGTTTCGAGGGTGACGAGCTTGTTCTACCTTGTGCCGCCAACAACGGCTTTGATGGCAGCCGGCATGTTCGGCGAGACGCTCGGGGCCGTCCAGGTCGTCGGCATCCTGCTTGTCATGGCAGCGGTGTTCGTCATCCGGCCCACGGCGCAGGCAGTGCCGGTGAAACCGGTATAAGGCACTGCCGCCCAGCCACCTTATCTTCAGTTGCAAAATCCGGCATAATCCGGTTCGAATTGCTTTACCCGCCTTGAGTCGATTGGACCATCCGCACGCATGGACAGATTTCTCACGACAAAAGAACTGGCCGACCTGCTCCGGCTCAAGGAGCGCAAGATCTACGACATGGCGGCAGCCGGCGAGGTGCCGTGCACGCGGGCGACGGGCAAGCTGTTGTTCCCGAGTGAGGCCATCGATGCCTGGCTCGCCGAACATACGGAGACGGGCGATATGGCTTCGGCCAAGCAGCGGCCGGGCGTCGTGCTCGGCAGCCATGATCCGCTGCTCGAATGGGCCTTGCGCGAATGCCGCTCGGGGCTCGCGACCTACTTCGATTCCAGCCGCGACGGGCTTGAACGCTACGGTGCACGAGAGGGCGTCGCGACGGGGCTGCACATCTATTCGCCCGAACTCGATGACTGGAACGCCCCCGAAGTCGCGCGCGGGCTCGGCGGTGAACCCGTCGTTTTGCTCGAATGGGCGCGGCGTCAGCGAGGACTTATCGTTGCGCGCGGCAATCCACATCGCATCGTCTCGATGGCGGATCTCAGAGGACACAGAATCGTTCCACGTCAGGCCTCAGCCGGCAGTCAGGTGCTGTTCGAACATCGGCTTGCGGCAGCCGGCCTATCGGACAACGACGTTTTGGTCACCGCGCCCGCGCTATCGGAAGCCGATGCGGTTCTGGCGGTGCAGGAAGGCAAGGCGGATGCCGCGTTCGGCCTCGGCGCGCTCGCCGGTCAGTACCGGCTCGAGTTCGTATCGATCACCGAGGAGCGGTTCGATCTCTTGATCGACCGGCGCAGCTACTTCGAACCGCCGCTGCAATCGCTGTTCAAGTTCGCGCAAAGCAAGGCGTTCCATACCAAGGCTGGCGAACTGACGGGCTATGATGTCGCGGGCCTCGGGACGGTGCATTTCAACGGGCGTTAAGGGGGGCGTTTTGAGGCCGATAGAAGGCGGCGTGCCCGGTGAGACAGCCGGCACCATAGCGCGATATTTTCCTTGAGAATGGCCGTTCTGGGGTACCGGCTTGGTCAACTCGACGACATTATCGTTGGGCACAGCATATCGCCCCTTCGCTGCTTTCCTACAGACAAGGCTACCGAAGGTGTCTCCGAAACCCCACATGCATTTTCGATGATCAAGCACAGGAGAGACGACATGCAGTTTCAACTGAACACCGATGCGAATATCCAGGGGGATGCCCGGTTGGCCGAGGTAGCCGAAAACAGTGTTGTATCGGCGCTGGGTCATCTCACGAGCCGCCTTACCCGGGTTGAGGTGCATCTGGTCGACGTGAACGGTGCCAAGGGCGGGGCTGCCGATATCCGTTGCACCATAGAGGCACGGCCCCAAGGAATGCACCCACAGACTGTGACGCATAGCGACGCCAACGTCGAAGCAGCTCTGCGCGGTGGTGCGAAAAAGATGCGCACCCTATTGGACAATGAATTCGGCAAGCTTGGACGCCGCTGAGACGCAAGACACGGCAGTCGGCCTTCGACACCCCAAGTATGCGCATTGGGCAGTAGCCCCGGTGATCGACCGCTCGAGCGCACAACCTTGAAAGGTTGAGTCTACAGCTTCTCGATGCGGATGACCTGGGGACGGGCCGTCACCTTGTCGTTCGTCTCGATGCCTGATACCGCCCTGCGGATGGCGTCTTCGGTCGTTTCATGCGTGATCATGATCACGGTCGCCGCGCCGCCGGCCGTTGTCGGCTTGCCGCTGCCGGGCAGCGCCTTCATTTCCCGGCGCTGGACGACGCTCTCAAGGGAAACGCCCTCGTCGCCCATGCACTTGGCGATGCCGGCCATTGCGCCCGGCTCGTCGCGCACCGACAGGCGCAGGTAATAAGCGCCGCAGTGCTCGTCGATCCTGGCGCGGCGGTGCCGGGTGAGACGATCCGCCGGCGTGATGAAGGGCGGCAGGACAATGCCTCGAGCAATGTCAACGATGTCGCTTGCAACTGCAGCGGCTGTCGGTTTGCCGCCCGCACCCGCACCGACGAGAAGCAACGAGCCGGTGAAGTCGCCGTCGAGGGCGACGCAATTGGTGACGCCGGAGACTTCCGCGATGGCCGAATGTGTGGAGACCATCGCCGGGTGGACGCGCGCCTCGATGCCGCTCGGCGTCTCGATGGCGACGCCGAGAAGCTTAATGCGATAGCCGAGTTCACGGGCGGCCTCGATATCGGCTTCGGTGATGGTCTCGATGCCTTCGACGTGGATCTGATCGGCGGCGATTTCGGTGCCGAAAGCGAGGCTCGTCATCAGCGCGAGCTTGTGGCCGGTATCGAAACCGCCGACGTCGAACGTCGGGTCGGCTTCCGCGTATCCCATCTCCTGGGCTTCCTTGAGGACGTCGGCGAACGAGCGCCGGTGCTCCTCCATGACAGTGAGGATGTAGTTGCAGGTGCCGTTGAGGATGCCGTAGACGCGCGATACCTTGTTGGGAATGAAGGCTTCGCGCATGGTCTTGATAACCGGGATGCCGCCGGCGACGGCGGCCTCGAAATTGAGCGCGACGGAATTCTCTTCCGCCAGCCGTGCGAGCGCCACGCCGTGCTTGGCGAGCAGCGCCTTGTTGGCGGTGACGACGTGCTTTCCGGCACTCAGCGCGGCCTCGATGGCAGCCTTCGCCGGGCCGTCCTCGCCACCCATCAATTCCACGAACACATCGATGCCGGGATCGGCTGCAAGCGCCACCGGATCATCGAACCAGCGCATCCTGTCGAGCGAGACACCGCGGTCCTTGGCGCGCGAGCGGGCCGAGACGGCGGTGACCGCCAGGGGCCGTGGCAGGATGGCGGCAAGGCGGGCGCCGTGGGTGCCGATGAGTTGCAGGAGACCGGCACCCACCGTGCCGAGCCCGGCAACGCCGAGTTTGAGAGGTTCACTCATTGCGGGGTGCAGCCGTCCTCGTGTGCGTTTTAAAACTGCCTAGCATTCCGACGCTGACACCTGATTCCCACGCGTCAGCCCGAAACCCTAGGCTGGTTGCTTGTTGGTGTTCTGGATTCACAAACGCTTGAAGACCTTCGCCCGAAGCCAAGCGTTTGATCCAGAATACCAGTGTTCACCTGACGTTTGGTTTCGAATCCAGCTGCAAACGGGTACCAAACGTCAGGTGCGCTACACTAGTCGGCATCCGTTTTCCCTCGCAAAGCTTCAGCGGCTGGCTTTCTGGCTCAATGGAATGACGTTCTTCATGGTTTTTTGCTCGTCGGAGAAGAACTTCTTCAAATTGCGGCCGGCCTGACGAATGCGCTGCTCGTTTTCGACCAGTGCGATGCGGACATAGCCTTCCCCGTATTCGCCGAAGCCGAGACCGGGAGAGACGGCGACATCGGCCTTCTCGATCAGCAGCTTGGAAAATTCGACCGAGCCGAGGTGCTGGAACGGCTCGGGAATGGGCGCCCAGCAGAACATTGTCGCCGGCGGCGGCGGCACGTCCCAGCCGGCGCGCGCGAAGCACTCGACCATGCAATCGCGGCGCGCACGATAAACGTTGCGGATCTCGTCGACGCAGTCCTGGGGGCCGTTGAGAGCAGCGCTCGCGGCTACCTGGATCGGCGTGAAGGCGCCATAGTCGAGGTAGGACTTGACGCGCGCCAACGCGCCGATGAGGCGCTCGTTGCCGACCGCGAAGCCCATGCGCCAGCCGGGCATGTTGTAGGTCTTCGACAGCGATGTGAACTCGACGGCGACATCCATGGCGCCGGGCACCTGGAGGATCGACGGCGGCGGGTTGTCCTCGAAATAGATCTCCGCGTAGGCGATATCGGAAAGAATGATCAGATCGAGCTTCTTGGCGAGCGCTACCGCGTCCTTATAAAAATCGAGGCTCGCGACCATCGAAGTCGGGTTGGAGGGGAAGTTGAGTACCACCGCCAGGGGCTTGGGCACCGAATGGCTCCAGGCCCGCTCGAGGGAGCGCAAAAAATCCTCGCCATTGCCGGCCGGCAGGTGGCGGATGGCGCCACCGGAGATGATGAAGCCGAACTCGTGGATCGGGTAGGTCGGATTGGGCACGAGGATGACGTCGCCCGGCGCGGTGATGGCTTGCGCCATGTTGGCGAAGCCCTCCTTGGAGCCAAGGGTGGCGATCACCTGCGTCTCGGGATTGAGCTTCACGCCGAAACGGCGGTCGTAGTAGGCGGCTTGCGCACGCCGCAAACCGGGGATCCCCTTGGAGGCGGAGTAGCGATGCGTGCGCGGCTTCGCGACCGTTTCGATGAGCTTGTCGACGATGTGCTGGGGCGTCGGCAGATCGGGGTTGCCCATGCCGAGGTCGATGATATCGGCGCCATTGGCCCGGGCGGCCGCCTTCAACCTGTTGACTTCAGCGAACACGTAGGGCGGCAGGCGCTTGATGGAGTGGAATTCCTCGATCACGGGATGTTCTCTCGGTTACGATGCAAAGTTGATCCGCCGGCCTTGAGGGGCAGCGCCGCACTCAAAACATTCCACGAATCAATCGCGTTGTTCTTGCTGGCCGGGTCTCGATGCGCCGGTTTGGGGCACGCCGGTTCAATCTAATTACGCCTTTCGCCGTGGACTCGTCCAGCGCCACAGCCTCAATCCCGCAGGTTTCGATACGGCGTCAGGGGTGTTTCTCTGGGATCTTGTAGGTAATCGGCGTGATCCCTGCCGCCCGCCGATGCTGGTCTTCGGCGAGCTTGTCCATTTCCTTCAGTGCCTTGTCCTTCTGCTTTTGGTTGAGGAGCGTCGCCGGACGGCTGTGATCAATTGCAGGAAGCGCAATCACCGGGCTCGACACGCCGCACCCGGCCGCAGCTATAGCCGCAGCAAAGACGGCAGCAATCACTGCCACTTGCTTACAAACATCCCGCCCAAGTTCCCGCATTTGCGATATGCGCTCCTCTTGACCCGAATTCGCGGCTGTGCGCCAGTCGACCACATACGATGAGCGAAGGGGCCGGCTAACTAATGTTGCGTTGCCGCATGGGCTGTCAAAGAACTAAGTTATTCGTAAATTCTCCGCAAGACGATTCAGGCCGGCAGGCCCTGCAACGCCAGGGTCCGGCGGCTCCAATGACGAAGGCGAACATCGACCATGAACGACGAAACAGACCGCAGCAGGATGGATCTGAGCAACTATCAAATCACGAATCCCGACCAGTTCGCCCAGAATATGCTGCAGTTCCTTGAAGGCGCCAGCAAAGTGATGGGCGACTTCATGGACCGGGCCGACAACAAGCAGACGCCGTTCTCGACCGCCAGCGAAATCCAGGACGCATCGAAAACGTTGAACGAACTGATTGCTCACTGGATGACGCACGATCCGGCCAAGCTCGCCGAAGGTCAAGCGCAGCTGATGCGCGATTATGCTGCGATCTGGAACAACTCGCTGATGCGGATGATGGGCGATACGCCCGAACCCGTCGCCGAGCCGGACGCCGGCGACAACCGATTCAAGGACCCCGACTGGTCGGCGAACCCATACTTCGATTTCTGGAAGCAGGCCTATCTCGTCACCAGCCGCTGGGCCGAAGACATGCTGAAATCGACCGACGGTTTGTCGGAGCGCGACCGGCAGCGGGCCGAATACCATTTCCGGCAGCTTTCCAGCGCGTTGTCGCCGTCGAACTTCCCGATGACGAACCCGGAAGTGGTGCGCGAGACCTTCAAGACGGATGCCGGGAACCTTGTCAACGGCATCATCAATCTGGCCGAAGACATGAAGAAGTCGGGCGATCTCTTGAAGATCAGCCAGACCGACCTCGAAGCCTTCGAAGTTGGCCGCAATCTCGCAACCACACCGGGCAAAGTGGTGTTCCAAAACGAGATCCTGCAGCTCATTCAGTACTCCCCGACGACAGAGACCGTGCGTAAGACGCCGCTGTTGATCGTGCCGCCGTGGATCAACAAGTTCTATATCCTGGATCTGACACCGGCCAAGAGCTTCATCAAGTTCGTCGTCGAACAGGGCTTCACGGTGTTCGTCATCTCCTGGGTCAACCCGGACGAATCGCTTTCGGACATCCGCTTCGACGACTATATGACCCGCGGCGTGCTGGCGGCCGCCGAAGCCGTGCAGAAGGAAACCGGCGAAGAACGTATCAACGGGCTTGGCTACTGCGTCGGCGGAACGCTACTTGCCACAACACTCGCCTATCTGTCGAAGCGCCGCGAAAACATGTTCCGCTCGGTCACCTTCCTGACCACGCAGGTGGATTTCACCAAAGCCGGCGACCTCCTCCTGTTCATCGACGACGCCCAGCTTGCCAGCCTCGACGAGATGATGGCGGAGCGCGGCTACCTCGACGGATCCCGGATGGCGAACGTGTTCAACATGATGCGGCCGAAAGATCTCGTCTGGCCCTACATCGTCAACAATTACATGCTCGGCAAGAAACCGTTCCCGTTCGACCTGCTGTACTGGAACCAGGATTCCACCCGGATGCCGGCAGCCAACCACCATTACTATCTGCGTGAGTTCTACCACGAGAACAAGCTGGCAAAGGGCGAACTGGAAATCGCCGGCGAAAAGGTTTGTCTCAGCGACATCAAGATCCCGGTGTTCGATCTTGCCACCAAGGAAGACCACATCGCGCCGGCGCAGTCGGTGTTCATCGGCGCGCAGCTGTTCGGCGGTCCGGTTGAACTTGTGGTCGCCGGTTCGGGCCACATCGCCGGCGTCGTCAATCCACCCGCGAAGGTGAAATATCAGTATTGGACGGCATCGAAAGCCGCCGCAGATTCGCTTCCAGACTGGATGGCAATGGCCCGCGAGACGCCGGGCTCGTGGTGGCCCTATTGGATCGACTGGCTGACGAAGCAGTCGGGCAAAGAAATCGCCTCGCGCGAACCAGGGCAGGTTCTTGGCACGATCGAGGATGCGCCAGGTTCATACGTGCGCGTCAGCAGCTGACAAGACGGTATTGGAGATGGCTGAGGACGCGAGAGCGCTCGCATTTACCGTGGCTATCGTGAAGTCGGCGAAGGCCTAATTATGCAGTTTTTTGCAGGCTTCGAAGGCCCTTCTGCCACAGGTTTGGGATAATCTGACTGCTCGCCGTCGGGAGACGTAAATCCGTTAACCATGGAGGAACGTTGACTGCTATTCATTGGGGTGAAGCTCGCTGAGAGGTCTTATGATTCGCCGTTCCACTTTCGGACTCTTCGGATTTATCGCCCTGGCAACCGGTGCTGTAGCACTTGCGGCCAGTGCGATTGTGGCGGGCCCGATGCCTGCGTCCGCCCAAGACGCCTCCTACGGTTACGGCCAGGCCGACGGCGGGGGCTTCAGCCTCGGCGTTGGCGGAATGGTCGGGATCAAGCCCAAGTACGAGGGCTCGGACGAATACGAAGCGTTCGGCTTCCCAGTCGTGTTTCCGAAGTTCGGCGGCAACGACCTTGGCGGTCGTGTCAAGGTCCGCGGCGCTGACGATGTCCGTTTCAAGCTTTTCGAGGCCGGCGGATTCGAGATCGGGCCGCTGGCTGGATATGCTTTCGGACGCGACGAGGACGACGGCGACCTGCTGCGCGGGCTGGGAGACGTCGACGACGGCCTGGTGCTAGGCGCCTATGCTGGCTATCATGTCGGCCCGGTGCTTTTCGACGTATCGTATCACCAGATCGTAACGGGCGACGACGACGGTTATCAGATCCGGTTCGGCGCTGAGGTTAACACGGCCTTTTCCGCAAGCTGGCGGGGAACGGCCCGCGTGGGCACCACCTTTGCCGACGACAACTACACCGACTCCTATTTCGGAATCACGCGCGCGCAGTCCCTCAGCTCCGCGGCTGGCTTGGGTGCCTATGATGCAGACGCCGGTATCAAGGACGTGCATTTGGAGCTGGGACTCACCTGGGATGTTACGGACCGCTGGCAGCTCAAGAGCGGCTTTCGTTACGGCCGGCTCGTGGGAGATGCGGCAGACAGCCCGATCGTCGAAAGCGAAGACCAATTTTCCGCGCTGCTCGGTGCAACCTACACATTCGACGTCCAGCGCTAGTGAGGCGTCGCGCCTTAATTGACCGGCGGCGCGGCGAGGCCGGTGTCAGTTAAGGCGTGATAAACGCCTCACTAAGTCATTGATGTTGCTAGTGGCCCTCATGTCGCGCCTGGCGATCGTATGCGGGTGGCCAAACCTTCGTTGCCGGAGCACGGCAAAGCTAGCCTGCGCCGCATGCAAATCTCGTCTATTTCCCCTAAAGGCGTTTATGCAGTCGCGCTGCTGCGAGGCCGGCCCTTACGCGGCTGAATGGTCGCCTTGGAGCGGGTTGTGCTGGCTGGTTCATTTCCGCTACGCAGTCGCGAAGGGGACTCTTCGCCAGTATCCTCGCTGGTGGCGAAGGAGGCCTCGACGGAGTCGTGGGCAGGCCGCCCCAGGTCGGTCTTGGCCTTTTTCCGCACCGGCTCCTTGAGCCAGTCCGACAGGAAATCGAGAAAGGCGCGCAGCCGCGGCAGCATATGCTTGGTTTTGGGAAAGATTGCCCATACGGCATTTTCGCCGGAGGTATCGAATTCGGTCAAAACAGGAACGAGATAGCCTGCCTTGACGTCGTCCTCGACGTGGGCCGCCGACAGCCGCACCAGTCCGAGCCCGTCGCGTGCCGCGCGGCGCAGAAGTTCAACATCATTCGATCGCATGCGGCCGCTAACGCGGGCGGAGCGGTCGGCCGATTTGCGCCGGAAGGGCCAGTGGCAGATGTCGGCATGAACGAGGCAGGAGTGACGTTCGAGATCCTGCGGAGTTGTCGGCGTGCCGTTCAGTTGCAGGTAATCAGGCGACGCGACGATGACCATTGGGTCGTCGGCAAGGCGCTTTGCGATCAGCGAGCTATCGAGCAGCGCGCCTGTCGTGATGGTGATGTCGAAACCGTCTTCACCGGCGCCGTTGTTGCGGTCGCACAATTCGGCGTGGACGTCGATCTCCGGGTAGGCTGCCATGAAGTCTGAGAGGCCAGAAGTTATATCCCGGTTGCCGATGCGCCGCGGCACGCTCATCTTGATCAATCCGCGGGGGCTGCCGCGATTGCCGTCGACGCTGGCCTTCGCCGCATCGAACTCGGCAAGCATCCGCTGGGCATGCTGGAGAAAGATCCGGCCCTCTTCGGTGATGCGGATCGACCGCGTCGAACGGGCGAAAAAACGGGCGCCGATTTCGTCTTCAAGCGATTGCAAGCGCTTGGAGATCGTGCCGGGCGTCAGCGAAAACTCATTCCCGACGGCAGACAGATTTTGCAGCGCCGCAACGCGGTCAAAGATTCGCAGATCCTGAATGTCCATTACGCAGCCTGAACGCTTGCCGCGAACGCACGTTGGCTCGGAACCGGCCCAATGACCGCGTCCGGCTCAGTGTATTGCGGAAGCTCCTCCCCAACGGCCACCGGTATGAGCTCGCCGCCAGCAGACTGGCGGTCGTCGCAATACCGGGTGGGCCTCCCACCAGATCCCGTTCGCCGTGTGCCGGTTTGTTTGTCGAGCAGTTCAAACCGGGACGGGTCGTCGAAATCACCGTCCCCCGACGGCCATAGGAACTTAACCGCACGGCAGGCAAGGTCAATTCGCGGCGCCCGCGCCCCGTCCAGTTTTCGACCCGCTGTGGCCCAAACACCGACATCGCGAGATGAGCGGTTGCAAAAGGCTTTCGCATGAGCCAGGGGCTCGCCAGCCCAGCGGTGCTTCTCAGTAGAACCGCAGCAGGCGCTCGATGTATTCGAGCTCTTCTTGCGGACGCTGGGCCTCGCCGAGCCGGCGGCGCAACTCGTTGAGAAGTTCACGGGCGCGCTGGGTGTCGATCTCGTCTGGCACCTTGACGGAGCTACCCTGATCGGGACCGCGTGAACGCTGCGGACGGCCAAGCGGATCGCGCGGCGTATCGCCGTTCTGTCCGTAGCGCTGAGGCATGTTCTGCATCATCTCCTGGGCCATCTGTTGCGCCCCCTTGCGGAGTTGATCGAGGGCGCGGGACTGCTCCTGCGTGGCGCCGTCGAGATCGCCCTGTTTCAGCGCCTGCTCGGCGTTGCGCATGGCCTGCTGGGCCTCGTCGATTTCGCCGGGCTGGCCCATGCCTGCGCCTTGCATGTCGCGCTGCAGCTGTCCAAGGCGATTGCGAAGCTCCTGCTGGCGCTCGCCGAGCTGGCCGCGACCGTTCTGGCCGCGTTGGCCTTGCTCACCTTTACCGCCCTGAGCTTGTCCCTGCGGCCCGCGGCGTTGCTGGCCCTGCTGGCCCTGCTGCTGGCCTTGCTGCTGGCCTTGCTGCTGGCCTTGCTCGCCCTCCTGCTGGCCCTGCTGGCCTTCGCGTTGCTGGGAGAAGGTATCGTCCATCAAGCGCTGCTGCTTGCCGACGATGTCACCCAGGTCCTTCATCATCTCCATCTGCTGGATGCTCAACTCATCCTGCGCGCTCTTCTGTTCGGCGGTCTGGAGCTTGTCGAGCAGGTCGCGCAGCTCGCTCAGCATCTGCTGGGCGGCGTCGCGTGCACCCGACTTCGCCATTTCCTCGATCTCCTTCATCATGCGTTCGAGATCGTTCTGGCTCAGCTGTTGCTGCTCGCTATTCTGGCCGTCCGGCAAGGTCGGGTTTTCCTTGGCCTCCTGGGCCAGCTTTTGCAGGTAGTCGTTGAGGGCCGTGCGCAGTTCGTCCATCGCCTCCTTGATTTCCTCATCGGAGGCGCCATCCTGCAGCATCTTCGAGAGCTTTTCCTGGGCTTCGCGCAGACGCCGCTCGGCGTCACTGAGATCGCCGTCCTCGATGCGCAGCGCAACGTCCCACAACTGCGCGATTACACTGTCGAGGCCTGGGCGTGTTTCGTCGCGCTGCAAGCGATAGCCGGCGGTGCGCAGTCCGAGATACACCTGCACGTCGTCAATGAAGCCTTCCGGCTCCATGGTGAGCGCCTCGAGCGCCTGCACGACAGAACCACTGTTGCGCGAATCCTCGACGATCTTTCGCCGCTGCTCGATAATGGCGCGCGCGAAAGGTTTCTTGAAGATCCTCTGCGGCAACTCCATCTCGACCGGCTTCGAACGGCCGGTCTGTCCGGCGGCGTCGCTCGCTTCCAGCGTCATGACGACCTTGAGGCCCGCCCACGGGTGGTCGCCGAGTTCCAGGTGGGTGACGCCTTCGCCTTCACGGGCGTTGGCTTTTGGCAGCTGCAAGGCGAGTTCCGGAGGCCGCGACAGGGGAAGGCGAGGTCCGCGCAGCGTGTCCTTGCGGGCCCATGCGGTACCTGGATCCTGTTCCTCGGTCTCGGCCTTAACGACCTTCACACGGGCAGAGACGACGCCGTAGTCGTCAGCAACCTTGTACTCCAGCTTCATGGACCCGCGACCGGTCGGCATCGGCGTTTTGGTGAGTTCGATCGTCGGCGTCAGGTCGGTGACCACCGAGAATGTCCACGCCGCGACTTCACTGCTTGCGTGCATCAAACGCACGCGGGCCGACAAATTTAGCGCGGAGCGCAACTCGGCGACGTCCTTGACAACGCCGCCTGGGGTCTTGGCGGCGTCGGCCGTAACGGTTGCGACCTCTTCGCCAGCGCCTGCGATTTCGAGCCGCACGTCACCGGCGCCCTCACCGCTGGCGCGCACGATC
>LOEV01000111.1 GCA_001516065.1 Alphaproteobacteria bacterium BRH_c36 | reverse complement strand
AGGCGATCGTCGGCGCGCGGGACGCGGCGCACCTGCAGGTGATCATCGCCAACGCTTCGCGCGAGGCGATCCGCCTGTTGAAAATCGGGGAGGCGAATTGGAACGACGCCGAAGCGCTGCGCGCCTTCGAACTCGAAACCGTCGACGCCATGATCGAAGCGATCCGCGCGCGCTCGAACGCGATGGAAGGCGATCCGCCGGAAGACTTCACCGACGATGAGCATTGGGTGGGTTCGTGAACGCCGTACTAAACGAAACCACTATAGGTGTGAACCAGGCGGTTATAGAGAAACGACAGGTCGAGGCTGCTCGTCACCAGACCTTTCGTCGGGCTCTGCCCCCGCGAACGTGTAACATCCAGGAAGGCGCCGACAAGAGTCGCCAGCGGGCAACCTGAATTAGTTCCGTCCGACTGCTTCCTCGTCTCCGTGAGAAGTGCAGGTCTCCACAACGCGATGTCGGTGCCCTCGAACATCGCGACATACAAGTACGATGGATCACTACGGCTGACCAAGTCTATGACAAGCTCCGGTCGCGACCGGAAGATTTCCTTGTCGTGCTTGCGACCGGAGAAACGCAATACTCTGCTACCATTCGATTGCGGTTGATCTTCGGTCACTCCTCCCCCGATCAAAAGAACCCTCTCAAAACACCTTTCCTGATTGAGCATGTAGGCGAAGGTTTGAGCGAGAGCCTTGTTCTGGCGGCTGGTTACAATCCAGGCCGACGGCGGTCCGCTGGCGAATGCCTGTCTCACGAACGCTTCGGATTTCTCATTGTCCATCCCCTGGCTGGGAAAGCTTTCCACAATGTGGAAATCCGGACGTTCGGGATTTCCGGTTGCCTTGCCAATTACGAAATCCAGTCCCAGTGAGCCGACAAGGCCTGTTGCGGGAACGCCCGTCCAAGCGATGTTCGACAGGTGCCGCACGGTTCCAACCGGTATTTCCTTGCGGACCAATTCATTCGTTTCGACTGGATCATAAAGCCAGACGCGGGTGGCCGAATGCTCGAGAAGTAATTGATTCAACCCCGACAATTGACCCACACCCTCGGCATGGGCAAAATCATTGATCTGGCCGGTCGCGAAACATTGGGCGAAAGCGCGGCTTTCGGTGAGGAATGAGGAATGCGCTGGTCCAAGGTCGCCGTCGAAGAGGAAAACGACTTTCGAGAAGGTCGAAATCAAGTGAGCCAGGGAAAGCAGATGTCCGCTTAAAAAGCTATCGGTGGCGACCCGTTCGGCATCCACGCAAATAACCTCCCGCGAATAGTTTTTCTCGACTTTCCCGATCACAACATCGAGTGCCCTCTCCGCGGCGGTAATTTGAGCCACGGCTGATCTATGGCATGCGGATGCAAGACCCCGCAATCGATCCCGATCGAATGACAGTTCCACACAAGCTTCCACCATTTGCTCGAAAGACCTGCAGGTTTGAAGATTGTGGGAGGATACGTAGCCTTCAAACGCATGGGCATGGGATATCAAGGGAACGCCGAATGCGAGCGCTTCGCCAATTTTGATTTTCTGCCCGGAGCTTACCTCCATTGGAACGGCAACGACATCGACCGCGTTGTAGAAATCTGCGATGTCGTCGACTGGTCCCATGAGCTCGACGATACCGTTGTCGACCGAAAGCTGGGCAAAGTCCCGGCACATGGTGCCTGCCAACACAAACTTGATCGGCGCCATATGGCCCCGGACTTTGTTGACTGCCAGATCCAGGAAGCGCCGCATGTTGTAGAAATTGAGGTTGTTGCGAGCACCAAGCAACCCAATCCGTAAATACCCTGCAGCATCTGGCGCCAAGCTTGGAAGCAATCGGGTGGGCTCGGCAAAAGGAACGGTTACGACGTTATTCCCAGATAAACTTTCGAAGTACTTTTGCTCCTGTTCCTTGATCGCCACCACGATGTCTGCCCGCTGGATTCCCGCCCGCTCCTCATCCTCGGTGGTATGAAAGAATTCAGGCGGGATGCCGATCGAAGAAAGCATATTCCTACGTCCGGCGAACCTGTCATGAGTGTCGAGAATCCCGAGGCAAGACGGAGGCCGGAGTGTGAGAGCCTTGCTCAGGTACAGGTAGTTTACAAGCAGCGCATCGAAGCGGCGTGCATTGAGATACCAAGACAAGAAGGACTCGAGAGTCGGATCCCACCACTCGTCCAAGCTGTGATCCACTCCTTGTGGACTGGGATGTATTGGTACGCTTGGCGCAACGATGTGAACATCATCCCATTCTTCCCGCATCATTTGCAGAGCATGGGCGGGGCATCTGTCACGCCAATCTGCTTCCAGCGGATAGTGAATGAACGATATCCTCGCACCCCGCTTTTTCAGTCCTGAGCAGATCTGGTAAATGCGCTTCCGATTCCCAAAATCGTGCGGATGGGAAGGAGTCGGTGAAAGGACAGCAATGTCGGTCGTTCGTGCACGCGTCATTTGTCAAAGCATCCTGTCAGCAGGACTTTCCCCAAGGTGGCTGAAAAGGGTCGCCGGTTCCAAGTCAGGAGTCGGGCTTGATATCAATACCACCGAGTAGCGCCATACTGATGTTATAAACACAACCGGTTTGCCGCTCGAAATCCTGCGGATCTTCGCAACGATCGAACAACCCGCGTACCGAACGACGACGCGGGGGAACCGAATTGAAATAATCGACGACCGCGTTCCAGTTCGATTCCGGGTCGGCGCCAGCCTGCTCCGCATTTTTTAGGAAGTCCGAGACGGCCTGCCACGCCATCCGCTTGCGTATCCAAGTCTGGTCCAGCCTGCGAACGTCGACGAGATGATCCACGACGGCTTCAGGGGCATAAATTACCTGCAGGCCGCGGCTGCGCATCTCGCTCAGTATCTGGATTTCTTCGTTACTGAGCAGAATATTGCCGGAGCCAATCCGCCCGAGGTTCGTTGGAAATCCGCCGATCTCCCGGAGCGTCTCGGTCAGGAACGATATATTTGCACCGGCCACCCACTCCTCGGGCGTGGCAACCCGCAGCCCGCCGCCCCAATCCACGACCGTGAGGCAACCCAATAACGAGTCTGGCAGCCAGGAGGGACGGGGCGCCTCCCAAATCGGATCAATCTTGCCTCCGACGACGCCGGCTTCTCCGGGGAAAGCGCGAAAAGCGTCGACAAGTTTCTCCAACCATTGCGGATGGGCGATCGCATCGTCGTCGAGGTAGGCGATATAGGGGCTTTTGCAGGTCTGCAGGGCGACGTTGCGAGCGTTGGAAAGCCCAGGGATGGGTTCGATGATGTAATTCACGAACCCTGCGGCGGCATACCGTTCTTGTTGTGATCTCGCGCGGTCGGCGTCCGGTGAATTGTCGATGACGAGTACTTCATACGCGCAGCGAGGCAGCGTCTGCTTGCTTAGGCTGTCCACTGCCTTCTCAAGCAGTTCGTAGCGATCGTAAGTACAGATGACTGCCGTGATCTCAGTCGCTTCCGGCCTTGTAGACATGGCTCCCCCGACTTTCAACTTTTTACACTGGACTGCCGTAATTGCGTTAAACGAGAGGCCCGATTGAAAGTTCGACGAACGGGATTCCCAGGGTCCGCTGATCCTCGCTGCCATCCTCCTGCGAAGGTGACCAAACATCGCATTCCACGCTTATCGTCGTGCTGGCCATCGACGAATTCCGCTTTGGAATTTCGAATTCTATGGATGGCATTCTTCCTAGTGAAAAACTGCATGGAACCGGCCGACCGTCCACGAAAACGCGGATGCGTTCAAGGTATGACCCATTGATCCGGCCCGATTTCAACATGCTGATCAGTGCCAGCCTGCTGTCAGAGCGATCCATGCCGAACTCGAAACTGAAATCTTTCGAAGGTCCTGTCCACCGAAACGGGACGCCTCGCGGATCATGCTCTAGATCATGGAAGCCGCTGTCTCGCGGAAGTGGTGCATCGGCCGAAAGCTTTACTTCAGACAGAAGTGCGCTGCCGTCGAAAATTTCTTTTGCGATTGGTATGCCGACAAAATCAATGGACTTCCGATTTACTTCACATTCGTAAAGTGTTTTTTCGGCGACTAACGATAAGATCGCAAGCAGTTTTGAAATTTCATCGCCACCCCCATTTTTTATCAGCCTTAATATTTCGCCTTGACGTTCCTTCAACTTTTTAGGGTCAATCATTTTTTCAAAATGATCCATTGCAATTTTAACCCATTCACTGAAAACCTGCCGGTTGGCCGCCTGTAATCCGACCTCTTTGTGCGATCTAGTGTTCCGGCACAGACATTTACCTCCCTTGCCGCACCCTTAAGAGCGAAGGTCTGTGCCTTGAGGAACACTAGCCAATGTCTGAATTCCAGTGTTGCTTTTGTATTTGACGTTTGATCGCGAAGTCAGCGGCAACCGGGAGGCAAACGTCAAATACGCAACACTAGTTCGTGCTTTCTAGAAGCACGTTAGTTGCACGGCGTCAATAAGTTAGACGTCAAATCGTGTGAGCTGGAACCAATCCTGTATGATGTGCCGAACAGAGCGCTGGTGAGTAGCGTGGGCGAATTGACTTCGCCGGCAACAAGGCCGGCCGCTTCTGCAGATCGGTCGCTGAGTTTCCGCACATCTCAGACATCGACGCGAGCATCGCAGTATAACGAACCTTATTGCCGTGGCGCAGCCTTCAGCCAAAGTGAATCCGATCACGCACGCGCTTCATAAAATGCAATCCGAAGAATAGCAGCACGAAACCGCAAACAGCAGGATACCACGGTGTGTAATGCATGGTCACCTGGTCGCCGATAAATCCTGCGCGAAACATTTCGTAGCAGTGAACAGACGGATTGTAGAGTGCTAGATCCGCGGCTGTTTTCGGCAGCCAGGCCACGATAAAGAAGGCGCCGGAAAGAGGCAGATTGATGTACTGGAGAGGCTGGATAAATCTCTCTGAGACCTCCGAATATTCTGTAATGACCGCGAAACAAACCGCCACTCCAAGAGACAGCAGGCCCATCGAAACCCATCCCAGCAGCGCCAGACCGGGATCTCTCAAGGTCTCGACAACCCCGGCGAGCGCCAGAACCGCATACACCAGAAACAGGGCGCCGGATGTGCCAACGAACTCCAAAATGAGGCGCGACATAAGCGGGTCCATCAGCGTTATGTGCCTGTGATACAGGAGGTTCCTACTGCGGCGAAAGGCGTGCACGCCTGCTTGGGAGATGTGCCTCCACAAGGTCAGGGGAAGATAACCCGTCATCACCAAGGTCAGCAGTCCGATGCCGTGTTCATCGCCCGATTTGATGAAGGACCACAGGACCATCACACCGGCAGTCAGCAAGATGGGCTCAAGAACAATCCAGAGGAAGCCGATATTCTCGCGTCCATAACGCATCATCATATCGCGCACCATGAGTGCAGATATGCAGCGGATCTGCACTCTGGCTGCGCTCAATGCCGTCTTCCAGGACATCGAATCACGCATTGTGCTGAACTGTGTGCTCCCTGAAACCAGCGTAGACCAGCCAGCCGATCAGCAGGGCGAGGATGTTCAGGCCGAACGCAGCCACGATATGTCGAAGCCGCTCGGGAGCAGTCGAGCGGTCCGCAGCGAGCGGCTCGACGATGCGCTCAAGGTAGAGCTGCTTGCGGCGAGCTTCCACTAGCGCAGATTCAAGTGACTTCGCAGCGGCTTCGAGCGCTTGTTTGGCGAATTCCCGGTCGAGAACCAATCGTTCGTAAATCGCCAGCTTGTCGGCAAGCCCGCCAGGCCCAGCGGAGATCCGTTCGCGCTCGATGGTAATTTGTTGTCGCAAGGCTTCAGCACGGCGACGCAAGCTCGGCAGTTGCGGATTGGTCTCGGCGGCCGAAGAGACTTCCCTGATTTGAGCCTCGGTTTGGGTTAGAGAAGCCCGCAGCCGTGCCATCAATTCGGTCAGCACCAGAAGTGAACTTGCTGGATCGATCGTGGTTTCATGGTTGCGAAACTGCGTTATCGCCACTTGAACGGCTACCAATCTTTTTTCGGCACGGTCCACTTCGTCTTCGGCCAATTTCACTGCATCATTGCGCACCCGTGAGTTAAGGTCATTGACCTTCTTCTCACCGAGTTCGAGAAGCAGAAGCGCGACCTGTTGCGCATCCTTCGGGCGGAAAGCCTGCACGGTCAGTGTCGTAATGCCAGTCGTGCTGTCATGGGTTACGTCGATCATCCACTGCAGATATTCGTAGAGTTCTTCCAGCGACGGGCCGTACAGGAATGACGGATATCTGGCGAGTGCATCCGCTTCGGGGCGGTTGTAGACCGTATTGATTGAAATCTGCTCTCTAAGTTCACGTGCTGCCGTCCGCGACTTCATGTAGGCCTGAACCGAATAGACCTCATCTTGCGAACGGCCCAAACCGGTCGCCTGCAGCAACGCGCCGAACCCCAATCCGCTCGCCTGTTGCGCCGGGGTCCTGACCACGAAAGAGGCTTCAGCGACGTAGCGTTCGGCGGCAATGAGGCCGAAGTAAAGAACAGCAAGAACAGTCGGAGAAAGAAAAACGAGCAAGCGGGCGATGGATAACAGCCTACCGCTCACCAAAGCGTAGCTGTGACCCGAGGCGATTTCAGGCGTCCCTTGAGCATCAAGCCGATCGGCCTTCATTTTCAACAAATGGTCGCTCAAGCCGCCCCCATCATAATCAATCCGGCGCTGCCAGCGCGCTATTATCAAGGTTGCCCCGTCGCACGCGACATAGACCGTAAACGCCATTGCTTCGTAGTATACCGCAACTGACCTCTGGTACACACGAGCAGCTGGCCTCTAATCCGTAAAATTCCGACATTAGCTCCCAGGCATGCCCAGGCAGAGGCAAATGTCGGAAGCGAAATGCTAGCACACTCGGCAATACAATTGTATTCCGGTTCGCTTTGCCCGTAGCGATGAGCCGTGGTCGGGAGGCCGGTCAAGCGGAGACCATGGTTGCGTTCAACGAGGCGCCCTTTAGGAAAAGCGCGCCAACTCAGGCCGCAACGGAACGCGAAGCCGGGCAAGGATTAGAATGTGCGACCTTCGGATAGTGCACGCATCTGCAAGTGGCCGGTAAACATCGTGCAAAAACAGCACATGGGCCGTCGATGGGCTCTTGACTCGTACCCAGCAGCGATTGACACCGGGCATACACCACGCTGACAGAAAGTTTTTTTACTGATGGCCGATCCGTTCCACTCCAGGCACATCGTCATCACTGGCGGCAGCAGCGGGATCGGTGCCGAGCTTGCGCGCCAGCTCGCCCCTTTTCATTGCCATTTGACACTGATCGGCCGTGATTCCGGGCGGCTCGAAGGCGTTCGCGCAGAATGCGTCGCGGCTGGATCGTCATGCGTGACTTATAGCGTTGACGTCACCAACAGCCGCGCGATTGCCTCTTGCCTCGCCGAAGCCCAGACGACTGCACCCGTCGATATGGTCTTTGCAAATGCGGGCATCGGGGGGAAGGCAGTTCTCGCATCTGAGACGGGTGAAACCGTTGAACACGCGAGACAAATTTTTGAAACCAACACCATGGGCGTGATAAATTCGGTCACCCCTCTACTGGCTGGCTTCCGCGAACGCGGTCGCGGGCAAATCGTTATCGTCAGTTCGATCATGGCCTATCACGGCCTACCAGATGCGCCGGTCTATTCGGCATCGAAAGCGGCAGTGCGGATTTACGGGCAGGGGCTGAGGAGGCTGCTTGCCCCTGCGGGAGTGAAGGTTCTTGTCGCATGTCCCGGTTTCATCGAGACACCCATGAACGAAGATTTGCCCGTGAGGATGCCGTTCAGCCTCACGGCTGAAGTCGCGGCGGCCCGCATTCTCAAGGCTGTTTCGAATGGCAAATCGGAAATAGCGTTTCCGTGGCAGTGGCGTAGCGTTGCTTTCGGGGCATCGATATTCCCGTCATTTATGGTCGACTCGCTATTCCAAATTTGTCGCAACGTATTGAAGAGGGATTCATGACTCCGGATACTGACGTCACCATTGAAAACGTTACCGGCACCGGGCGCCTCAACGACTGGCTCACGGTGCCGCATACTGTGTTTGCTAACGATCCTTCTTGGGTTGCGCCATTGCGATTGTCCGAAAAAGAGCGGATCAGTCCGCGCCACAATCCCTTCTTCAAATTCGGCGAGGCCACGTTTTTCATTGCCTATCGAAACGGGACACCGGTCGGCCGGATCTCTGCGCAGGTCAATCGCCTACATCTCGAGCAGCATGGCGACTCGACTGGGCATTTCGGCTTTTTTGACTGCATCGACGACCCGCTCGTCGCCGAGGCGCTTGTAGCGGCGGCGTCCAACTGGCTGCGCGCCCGCGGTCTCAAGAAAATCCGCGGACCGATGTCACTGACGATCAATCAGGAAATCGGAGTGCTCGTCGAGGGTTTCGACACGTCGCCTGCATTCATGATGCCACATGCCACTTCGGCCATGGGAAAGCTGCTGGAAACCGCTGGGTTGAACAAGGCGATGGACGTCCTGTGCTATCGCATGTCACCCAAAGATCCACCGCCCATAGTTGAACGCCTGGCAAATTTGGCCAGAGCCTCGGAGCAGGTATCAACACGGCACTTCAATATGCGCCATTTCAAAGACGACGTTCGGGTGGCGCTTGATATTTTCAACGACGCCTGGAGTGAAAACTGGGGGTTCGTACCGTTTGATGCTGCCGAGATCGAACACCTCGCCAAGGAAATGCGCCCGATCATGCGGGGAAAGTTTGGCCGTATCGTTGAAATCAACGGCGCGCCTGCTGCCATGATGGTTGTGTTACCCGATCTCAATAAAGAGATCTCCACGTTCAACGGGCGATTGCTTCCGATGAACTGGTTGAAGTTGGCAACTGCCATCTATATGGACAAATGGAAGACGGCAAGAATTTTGCTGCTCGGGATTCGGAAGCAGTACAGGCGTTCACATCTGGCTCCGGCCATCCTGTCGATGCTTGCATCGGACTACATGGCGCTGGGCAGAGAATATGATCTCGATTGGGTGGAATTTTCGTGGATACTTGAGACGAACGAACCGATGGTCAAGCTTGCTGAGACAGCGGCCGGTTCAGCATGCAAGCGCTACCGGATTTATGAAGGAGACCTTGCTGGATGAACGGACGTATTTTGTCCGGGAAGTTTGCGGCCGCCGGACAAGAGACAGGTGATCTGCTTTGCGAAGCCAGCTGATCAGCAAGACGAGTTTACACCTTGCTCTCAACATGCAGCGTCAGCTGGCTGTCGGGCGGCTTCCCTCTTGTGACCGAATGATCATCGCTTTGATAACGACCGAGGCACAATGTTTTCGAAAGATGAAATTATCCGTGCAGGTTACCGTGTTCTGCTAGAGAGAGAACCCGAAAACACAAGCGTTGTCGAGGAAGCTGCTGCTTCAATGGAGAGTGCAGAAGAAATCTTGAAGCACTTCTCCACCAGTACCGAGTATATCGAAAAATTGGGCGCACCAGGTTACCTCAGCGCTGTCGCTGTCGGTCGCGGAGCCCGGCGCCAATCGATAGAAACGCACACCTCGTTGGACAACATGCAGGCATTGTTCGAGCGCGTCCGCAAGCAATGGTCGAAGCTTGGAGAAACTGAGCCGTACTGGTCAGTGCTGACGGATGAGCGTTACCGGATGAGCACTATCGAACGGCATCAGGATTCCTTCGAGGCCAGTGCCAGAAACGAGATGGCCCTATTTGACGCCGCACTGGACCGCTGCTTCACCAACCCGCCCAAAGGGGTTTGCCTTGAATTGGGCTGTGGCGTTGGCCGCGCTACGCGATATCTAAGTACGCGCTTCGATTCGATCGTTGCTGTCGACGTTGCCGAAGGCAACATGCGAATTTGCAAGGAGGCGATGCAACAAGATGAAATCGAAAACGTCGACTGCCGCCTTCTGACGAAGGTTCAGGATATTGCTGATCTCCCCGAATTCGACATGCTGTATTCGGTGATGGTTCTGCAACATAATCCCCCGCCAGTCATTCTGTACATGCTCGGCACCTTGTTGCCGAAACTTCGCCCCGGTGGCGTTGCCTATTTCCAAGTTCCTACACATACTCTGAGGTACGCATTCTCCATAGAAAAATACTTTAATAGCGACCCATCGATTCTCGATATGCATGCATTGCCAATGCAGGATGTTTTCTCAAGCATCGCGACGGCGGGCCTCGAGTTGCGCGAGGTTTTGGCAGATGGCTGGACGGGGCAGTACGGCTCACACACTTTTATCGCGCGCAAGCCCGCATGATATCGTCGGGCGGGGGAGTGGTGCGACGTTCCAGGGATGCAGCAGTGATCGGCGTCAGCATCAAGCGCCCAAGCTTGATCTGTCCGAAAATCGCGCCACGCTCGGCTATCAATTGAGTTTGGATTTCCGGGATGGGATCCACAACCTCGAATTCGAATTCCGCCATTGCAGGACCTGGTTTGCGAGGAACCAACCTAAAGTGTCCGACCTTGGTCGCCCCGCAACTAACGTCGACGCGGAAGATGCTGTCGTTGGCGAAATCCCGCACGTCAAGCGTGATGGCGGCTCGGTATTTTGCCGCTGGAAGATGCAAATACGGGCCGTGAAACAGCATGCGGGAAGGTCCGGTAAGCTCGATGAAGGCATTTGAAGACGCCATTTTTTTCGCGTCCGGTCCGTCTGCCAGATAAAAGCACTCGGCTGGCCAAATGATTGCCGGGGGGGCATCGACAAACGCCATATCATGCATGGGAACAAGTATGCTCGTCACGAGATGCTGGAGATTTGCGGAATCGTGCTGAGCTGCATCGGTCTCGTCTTTTGCCTTTGTTCCCCTGTAGCTATCTACAGCCACATCCAACGGTTCGTTGGAGCGTCCACCGGTAAATCGGTCCACCAATTTCATGCGGTCGTCTGCAGATTCGTCGAGCCCGAACCGAGCGGACAGCGACGAGGCAATCTGCAGTGCGCTGCGGGGAAGCGACCTTTCGATCATGGCGGCGTCGTCAAGATATCGCAGTGCGAGATTGGCAACATAGGAGGCGGAACAAACGCGTACGGCCTCAATCGGCGTTCGTCCGGTTTCCCGTACGAGGAATTCCGCCACCTGCTGGGCTGGTTCGGAAATGTATGTAACCTGCGCATGGCTCGTACTTATGGCCTTGACGATCTGCGCGTTCGGGTAATGGCAAAGTAAAATCCGGCCTTCCGCACCGGCTGGGAGCGGAGGAATGTTCTCTGTCCGCTCGACGAAAAACGTTGCCGGCTTTCTCGAGCGCGATAGCGGGACAAGCTGCCTGACAAGGTCAAAGACCCATAACCCAAGGGCACCAGGCGCCCCCAGCAAAATGTGGTCCCTGGGTTCGATCATTCGTGCGGCCTTTCCGATTCCATCGCATGAACGAGGATGGCAGGCAGACTCTTGATGTCTGCAAGCTGCAACTCTTCATGGATCAATCGCTGCGGCAAGCCGGAATATCGCACTGCGTCGAGAGCTACGCCTCGGTAAAACTTTTCGGTGGAGTCGCGATCGTTTGGCCCATGAACGTACATTCCCACAAGACCTGCCGCACTGCTGCGGCATCGATCACCTTCCAGGGAAGCTGCAACAAAACCCAACTTCAGTTCGCCTGAGCGCACCACGTCTGCTTCGATCTGAATTTCAAGCCACCGCTCCCGCCCCGCCTCGATTACATAAGGACCAAACGTCCTGGAGCCTAGTTTTACGGACAGACCGATTGAAGAGATGGCGGCTTCGTTGCCGAATGCCCCGTTCAATGCGGGTTGTGCGTTCGCCCGAACCAAAGCCGCAACCCGGCATCCGGCCGGGTCGGCTATCGCTTCCGGCGGCGTGCGGAATGTGACAATGGCCGCACCGTTGCCTGCAAACCAAGCGCAGTTTTCATCCAGGTCCCCCCATCCTTGGCCAACGCGAAACCCTTCGCCTGATGCGATGCCCGTTGCAGCCAGTCCTGAGGGCTCGCGTGCGAACCGGATGAAAGTTCCATAAGGCATTCGTTGCAAAGCCATGCCTTCGAGGGATTTGAGGGGCGTGGACAGAGCGCAGGTGATGATTTGCTGCGTGATCTCGGCCCAGGATCTGGGCTGAAAGCCGGTGGTGATCGCCAATTCCTTGCTGGCCAAGTAGGCGTCGTCGTCGATCAACAGATTTAATTTTCTGAAGAAGTCATCGTCATCATCGAGATCGAAGTATTCGGCGAAGTCGCCTCCGGCCTCGGGCAGAGAGGAGACGCGGGCAACAAGGGGGAGTTTGCCTTTGGCAAGGGATTCGGTGACAGGCAGCCCCCACCCCTCATAGCGGCTGGGATACAATGAAAATCGACAACCGGAGTACAGTTGATCGAGTTCTTCATCCGAAACACCCTGCAGCAGTATTACCTTTGAGCGCAGTTTCTCACTGTCTTGCAAGCGGGATACGATAGCGGTGTTTCTCCATCCGCTGCCTCCCACGCAAACGAGTTGCGGCGTATCGACCGCGCCGCGCTCCCGTATCAGTTTTTCCCAGGCATCGAATGCGAGGAGATGGTTCTTTCGCGGCTCGATCGTTCCCACGAAAAGGACGTAATTTCCATTTTCCACGCCGACTTCCGATAGATATGGCAAATTCGGCTGGTCCGTATAGGCGGGCCGGTCGATGGCGGTATCAACTGCATCGAGTGGTGCAACAGTAATGGCCGGTGACTCTTGTCCCAGCACATGGGCGACTCGCTGAATATCGTTCGCGGTCGAGTTCGAATTGGCCACCAGACCATCACAGTGAGTGAGTATCCGCGTTATCCATTCGCGGAAATCACGTTGTAACTCCGGTACGAAATGCTGAGGTGCGATTACAGGAATGCAATCATGTACGAAATGAACGAATGTTATATCGTTTGACGCGCGAACTCGCCGTAGTGCGAGGAAGTAATTCGGTAGCGCCCAGGAAGAGCCGAGATTGAGCAGCACCGATCCTTGGGTAAACGAGAATTCATCGCCGGCAACGAGTTGTGCTGCCAGTGAGCCGGTTACGTTGCACCATGTGCTATCATCATTACCTCGGGCTTGAGACATGCCATGGGCGATCTGGGCGAGGATCTCTGGATCGATCTCAACCCAGCCTTGCAAGCCGTGGCTGAAAGCAACGAAGTTCAATCCTACACCGTTGGGGGGGGCGTTCAAAAGCGCGCGAGCGATGCCCAGCTGTACTCGCTGAATACCGCTTGGTCGACGGAACTGACCGACGTAGTGGGCGAGATCGCTAATGTCGATTGCCAGCGAGCGGGCCGGGCCAGTCGTATTGCTGCCTGTATCGGTATCGGCCCGCCTATCCCAGTTCAGGATACTTCGAATGTCGTCGCGCGCTACGCCCATGCGCTGCAGTTCCAGGAGAGCCCCTGCACTTGTGCGGTCACGGCGAACAGCATCAACATAAGCCGCGATCGCGGCGCTGTTCCGCCTCTGCAGCTTCAGAAGATGTCCAAGCTGCAAGTGAATATCGCTGTCATCGAGCCCCCGCCTTTGCGCCTCGCGATAGGCTTTCTCGGCGGCTTCAAGATCGCCCTGTTCCTTCATGGCGTGCCCGTACTGCACCCATATTCCGCTCAGGTTCGGATCGATTCGGACAGCTTGCCGATAAGCTTTGGCCGCTGCCCACCAGCGCGCATGACTGCGATGGAAATCGCCGAGCCGGATTGCCTTTTGAGCAATGAAGGTTTTGATGAATCCGACTAGTGGGGCACGCACAATCAAGCCTGATGTTCTGATGAACAAGTTGAGCAGACCAAGTCCCATGGACTCTGCTTGACGCAATCGTTGCGCAAACGCGTCTGAGATCCCGGTTGCTGAAGTAATGGTTGTAGGGCGATAAGATACTCTGTCAACGCCAGAGCAAGTGTGCTAGTTCGTCGAAAGTCGACGGTAGAGGGGCGACTATCCAACCGTGCAGAATAATTGCAATAATAATAGTCGGCGTGTCCTTCTTGAAGCGCAAAACCTACTATTGGGTTCGGGCACCGGCATTGCCACCTACGCTCGTGGACTAGCGCGGGCGCTGCATTCGGCAGGTTACAGTATCGATGCGCTGGTCGCCAGCAATCGAACGCTCCCACATTCCGATCAAAAGCTTGCAGAGGCCGTTTTGTTCGACGGCCCGCGGAACTACAATTTGCTGCACAAGGGCTACCTTGAGCTACGGCGCGCGTTCGGCGCCCCTTTTGGAATGAAAGCCGGCATGGTCGAAAATGGCGGCGGGTTCGTCGTCGGTCGTGAGGCTGTATTGCAGGGCTTCGAGCGGATCCATGCCGTTCCCCATCTTTTCGATGTCGAGCGGCTGCACTTCAACAGCCGTGGTACGCGGCTGACCGTAAAGCTCGGCTCGGATTGCGATATCTTTCATGCCACGAGACCGGCACCCATCCGGATCCGGGGCGTCCCCAACGTTTATACGATCCATGATATCGTGCCTCTACGGTTGCCTTACGCGACGGCCGACGACAAGGCATACTTCGCTTCGATGATCCGCGACCTTTGCAAGACTGCGGACCACATCGTCACGGTGTCCGAGTTCTCGCGTCAGGACATCGTAGACTTCGCCGGAATAACGCCCGATCGCATTACCAACACCTATCAGGCGGTGGCATTTCCAAATGAAATCGTCAACCGTTCCGAGGCGCAGTTGAGACAATCCCTACGGGAACACCACGATCTCGAATTCAAGGATTATTATCTCTACGTCGGGGCGATTGAGCCGAAAAAGAACATCTCAAGACTGATCGATGCGTATGCCGCTTCGGGGACGCAACGGCCGCTGGCGGTGGCGGGTGGCCTTGGATGGATGTATGAGGCGGACCTTGAGCGGATCGGTTCCGAACGCTTTTTGAGCTACACCGCCCAAGACGGCACCATTACGCCGAGACGCAAGGTCCGCAGGCTGTCCTACCTACCGCTTCAGGACATCGTGGATTTGATCCGGGGTGCGCGTGCACTTCTCTACCCGTCGGTTTATGAGGGCTTCGGCTTGCCGGTAGCCGAAGCGATGCTGTTGGGCACACCCGTGCTGACTTCGAATGTCGCTTCGCTTCCCGAGATAGCCGGTGACGGCGCACTGCTCGTCGACCCCTACGATATCGATGCGATCGCCCACGGGATACGGCAGCTCGACAGCGATGACGATCTCATTGCAGAGCTGTCGGCCAACGGGGCGTTGATGGCTGAGAGGTTCAGTCCTGAAAAATTTCAACAGCGCATGACCAAGCTTTATAGCGAGCTTCTTTGAGGCGAGATCAGCAAGAGCCGACTTACACTCGCCTATTGCCTTGACGGAAGACTTTTCGGTTTGTCGCCTTGGCCGGCTGAGTGTGACTGGCTGAACTGGTTTATCACTCCAACCCAATCGACACTCAGTATTTAAGCCGACGTTGCACGCACCATTGTAGCGCAGGACCGCAGGCCACTATCTGGTAGTCCTTGTTGCGACAGAACTCCTGCACGGCACGATAAACACCATGAAAAGCCGCGTGCTTTGAGGGGTGCCAATTGTCACCCAGAATAACTCCGTGAGGCGCAAGGACGCGATCAATACCATGCAGTTCCGCGAGGATCTGATCATATTGATGGCAGGTATCGACGTAGCTGTAATCCAGTGTCGTTCCGTTTCGCGCCAAGCCGTCGAGGAACTCAAGCGACGTTTCTTCCCGGAATTCAATATCGAACACGCGTTTGAACGGCTCCAGTCGGCGCATCGCATCTTCCATCGCCTGCCGTGTCGTCAGCTTATTATAATTCGTAACGGGAATTTCACCCAGATCGAACCACTCGCCCTGCTTCGTCCACAAATCCACCAGGAAAAGCTTCTTGGGAAGCGCCGTACGCGCAAGCAGCTGGGAAAAATGCCCTCTGAATACGCCCAGCTCTGCGCCAACTCCCCACTTCTTCGCATGCCCAAGTACCCATTTTCGCTGATTAATGCGCTCCAATTCCGACTTGGGGAACGCGTCTTCTCCGCTCGGCACGACCGCCGGCAGCCGCTGTTCCTTTGCGTCATCGCGCGCAAAGACAAGTATCTTATTGCGGGTAGCGGTCATGTCTTCTGCGACGAGTAGAAACGAGTGCGCGGCGAACAAATTCTCAATCTCGTTCAACGTCAGATCGTTAACCCAGCCCAACTGCCGCCTTGCGGAAATGTCCGGATGGGTGCCACGCAGGCAATAGGAGAGTATGCAGACCTCCGAGGTGGTGCAGACCCGCTCGATAAACCATGGGACATCCTGCACGTACTCAAGGATGCCACTCAAAAATGCGTAACTGGACTTGGTTTGCGGGAATTCGCCTCTGTTGAAATCGGCAATCAACGAATCATCGCTGCGCCGGCAGTAATCGACGCCCGCGTACTGTAAGTCCGGTCGGATGTCCTTCAGCCACATCGGACCGCAACCTAGATCCAGAACGCTGGCGCCGTGCTTGATGAAGTTTGACATCTGCCCGATCCGGGCTTTCCACGCTTCATCGAAGTGCTCAAACTCGCGCCATTGTTTGCCAGAGAAATCGGGCTCAAAATAACCGGCCGCTTCCTCTGCGAATTCGGGAACATGCGAGGTTTCGGCTTGTTGGAGGCTGTCTGTCGCGTTCGTCATGAAGTCCGACGGTTGACGCATCAGCCCCAACTCGACGAGTTGCCTCGAGTTTTCAAATCTTTTCGAGCCATTTTGGATGACCAGCAACTCGGGGTCGCGCTCCAGAGCCGCGCGGTACGCCTTGTATTCACGCGCGCCATCGAAATGCTCTGCGCGTTCGACTTCTTGGGAAACACGCTTGTAGAACTGGGGCGTAAACTTAAAATGAAGGAGGAGTCCCGAAATCTCCCCGACGGTTCGCCCGAAGATCTTGTGGGTGGAGTGTGTATAGCGGAAACGCCGGTTCCACTTAACAAATGGAATCTTCATCAGGTGCGGTGGCGGATATGGCAGCTCCGCATTATCCCAAAATACCCGCTGCCTTGGCCCTCCTTGGACGATATAATCGAAATTTTCGTAGGTTTCCGTCTCGTATCCGACGTGATCAAAGTAGGGAAATGCTGCAAGAATATCGTCGCCGGGTTCATAGCGGACATTGTTTAGAGCGCCTTCCTGGTACATGTCCAAGAGGGGCGCGCGCATTGCTGTTGCCGACCGGGATTCGAGGTAACTTGCCAGCGCCCTAATCTGGAGCTCTTCGCAGTTCGGATAGACGAGGAACTCGTCTGCGTCGACAGTCAACACCCAGCAGTTCGGAGAATACGTCGAGGTAACGCTGTTGGTCCAATCTATCCCGTGCATGCTATCGCTGTAGCTTCCAGAAGCGCAAAAACGCAGCACGTCTTCCTGGCTATCCAGGAAGCTTGCAGTCGCATCATTCGACTCATGGTCGACAATAAGAAATCGATCGATGCCGAGTCGCCGGTAATAGTTGAGAAACCAGGGGAGCCTCAGCGCCTCGTTTTGAACGCACGAGGTCAGCACCACGTCGGTGTTTACGACGGGCTTGGCCTTGAGCCTTGAAAGAGCGATGGCTGAGGGGGACGGATTGGCTTGCATCTAGGCTGGCCACCGGTATGCAGTCTCAGCTGTAGTGAAGAAAACGTTTCTGAGTGAGGTTTTGTAGGCGAGTTTGGCGGTTGCACTTCTTCCAGCACCGAATGTAAACATCTGTCGCTCAATTAATTCCGGGACCCAATTAAGGGGGGAGGCGGCCATTCGTCGTCGCTATAGAGCTTGAGCGTCTGGCTGAAATGAAAACGGATCCACGAGATTAAACTAAGTGCTGCTGTGCACCGCGCTTCGAGAGCAACTAACGGCCGCCAAACTTGACGGGCTGACCCGAAAAGTCAATCAGAATCAAATGGTTGCGTAAATAATTAAAGCAACCAAAGGTAGAATAAATGCATCGGATGCAACAAGCCTGGGGGCTCATGCGATACTTTCTCCTGGATTCCATTCCAGCAGCTCTCTAACCGTCTACCCGGTCTGTTTCCATTTGCATGACGGTGATGGCTAAGTAGGGTTTCAGCATGGCCTTGGCCCTCCGGGCGGTGCGTCGGCGATTAGCCAGCGTCGTTCTCCGCGAAAGCTTGATAGACTCAGAATACTTTATGGACGAGAGGCTTTGTTTCGCTGCGCCACGTGCCCTATGCAAAGCGTCAAGCTGGCCGTATGTATCCGGAATCGCTTTAAAGCTGCGTTGCACAGGAAGGGTATTGGGGTGGGGCAACTTTTGGGATCATCGCCGAGTGTCTCGTTGCGCTGGCCCGATATCGCTATCTCGCTCCGCTCACAGACAGCAGTCATAGCTTACGGCATTTTCGCGCCAAATGGCCTTTTGGTGCACTCGATTTATTAAAAGGGAAATTTCGAATGGGCGATATCTCGGAACGCGTGAAGAAGATTGTCGCCAAGCATCTCCGTATCGCAGCAGACAGCGTGCCCGAGAAGGCGTCTTTCGCGAATGATCTTGGGGCCGACAGTCATGATACGATTGAACTTGTGATGGCATTTGAAGACGAGTTCAATTGTGAAATCCCTCTGGATGCTGCCGAGCGTTTCCAGACCATCGAAGATGTCATCAGGTTTCTGGAAGAAAAATCAGGCTAATGACGCGCCGTTTAGGTTCGACCGATTGCATTGGAAATGTCAGTACTTCAGGTGCAACTCTTTGCCCGGCGAGCATGGCTGAGCCTGCACGCCAATCCTCGGGCCAGCCGCAAGCGGGTACCAAACGTCAGGTGCGCTACACTAGTGGCCGGGATGAATTGTCATCTCGATCTGACTGGCCGCCGCCCGCAGCCTCGGCAACTCCTCGATCGCGCGTTCCAGACTGAAACGTCCGATTGGGCCATGGCATGCAAGAGCCGCAATTACCGTATTGCGGGCGTTGCGGATCGGTACGGCGATCGCCACCAGGCCCATCAGGAATTCCTGCCTATCAACACTGTAACCGGTCTCGGAGATCGTCTTGAGTTCCTCTTCCAGGTCATCAAGCGTCGTGATGGTGTTCGTGGTGAGTGCTGGCATTCCAGTCAACGAAAGAATGCGCTTTCGCCTGACTGGAGACATGTCGGCCAGAAAGAGTTTGCCGCTCGACGTGCAGTGCATCGGCACGCGAGAGCCAGGCTCCAGATACAGCCGAAGCGGCCAGCGCGCCTCGACACGATCGAGGTAGTAGACTTCGTCGCGAACCGGCGCCGTGAAGTTGCAGGTTTCACCAATGTCATCGACGAGCTTCTTCAATATCGCATGGCGTTCCGCGCTTAACCCGGAGCGGACGACGGCCAGACCGAGGGAGAACAAGCGCGGGCCTATCCCGAATTTCCGGCCCCCCGGTTCGCGCGCAAGGTAACCCTCGCTCTCAAGGTTCACACAGATTCGATGAACTGTCGGTTTTGGCAGATCGAGAATGACCGCCAGCTCTGGTGGGGCAAGCGGCCTACCGGCCCGGGCAATCGCGGAAATCAGGTTGAGGCTGCGAAAGACAACCGAGCCTGTGTCTCTTTCCGGATGCAAGGTGGACGTTTTCGAATCCATTTTTTTCTTGGCTCGTGTTTGGCCGCTGTGAAGATCGCTGTAAACTCAACGCTGCGATCCGCCTAGCAATTGCGTGCCGGGTTTGCAAACCGCCTCAGCGCATCCGCCCAGACAACCTCCGCCCTTGCCGCGTTGCAGCGCCGTATTTGTGCAGTGCAGGCAAGATAGTGCTTGACGCAGTCATTCTATCTCATTATTCGAGACATAACATCTCAAATAATGAGATTATTTGAATAAGGACGTCGATTGTGTGGAACCCGTTGCCTCGGGTTCCGGGGTTTCTTGCGACTGGACCTTAGGGAGAAGCAACCATGGACGATAAGAAGTACGACATCAGCCGACGCGATCTGGGCAGGCTGGCAACCCGCTATGGATGGACGACGACGCTTCTTGCTCTGGGGGGCATGTCGGGGACCGTAACGCTTGGCACGCTGGCAGCGGCGGCCGAGGAAAAAGCGGCCAAACGCGCCAAAAAACCCGCCAAGCATACATGGAAATTCGGAGCTTCAGGCTTCAACGAAAACAACTTGAACATCCAGAAATCCGGGCAGTTGTTCTTCGCCCAGGACCTCGAGGATCGCACTGACGGCGAGATCAAAGTCGAATTCATCGGCAGCAACCAGATCTGCGGCCAGCTCGACTGCGTGCAGAAAACCCAACAGGACATCGTCCAGGTGTTCTCGGCTTCAACACAGAACTCCGCGGGGAACGCACCGTATTATAACGTGCTCGACTTCGCCTATATGTTCCCCAGCCGTGCCGCACAGTACCACTTCTTCTACAGCCCCAAGAGCAATAAGGTCTTTCGCGAGCCGCTCGAGGCGCGCCACAAGATCAAGTTCCTGTTCACGCACTGCGAGTTGCGCGGCCTCATGCTTGGCAAGAAGTGGGCCGACAAGCCGGTGGTGACCAAGATCGAGGATCTTTCGGGCACCAAGAACCGCGTGACGGGTACGCAGCTTGGCCGTATCGCCATGCAGCTCCTCAACCTGAACCCCGTGCCGATCGCGTGGGAAGAAACACTCGATGGTTTGCGTCAGGGCCTGATCGACGGTGCTGAAACGTGGATGGGTGCTGCCGGTTACGCCAACATGTCGCCGGTTCTCGGCCAGGCCGTCGACCTTCGCTTCTTCTGCGGCACCGAACATACCGCGATGAACGCCGATGCGTTCAACAAACTCGAGCCCGCGCTCCAGGAAGCAGTCATGGAATCGGCCTATACGGCGCAGGTTCACGTGCAAGGCGCGCATGAAGCGGCACTCGTGAATATCGTCGGCGCCACAACGCCGCCTCGGCCCGGGACGCTGTTTGACAAGTTCGGCGTCAAGGTCGCCACGCTGTCGGATGCGGAACTCAAGCGAACCGAAGAAATGTGCTCGCCTGAGTTCAAGCCGGATCCATGGAACGACTGGCGCGAGCGGCTCAACAAGTGGTCGGGCGGGCAGGACGTCTATAAGACGATCTACGATATTGCGCGTGAAATTCCTGCAGATACCAATCCGGTAAACGTTCCGCCGCAGCGCTGGTGGAAAGGCTAAACCAGCGACTACGAGTCGATCGAGAGAGGAAGTGCTGCCCGGCCCGGCTGCGCTTCCTCCATGATTGCTTGCGGAAAATCGAGCATCTTCGGGGGAGTCGAGTATGAACGCCGTTTCGACCATTCTTGGCTGGATCGACCGCAACGTCGAGCGGGTCTTGATGATCACCGCCTACGGCACGATGGCGCTCATCATCGTCTGGGCTGTCGTCGACCGGTTCATCTTCAAGCAGCAGGCCCCGTGGTCTTCGACGATCCCAATCTACCTTTTCATCTGGGTGACATACCTCGGCGCTTCCTACAACGTCCGTCTCCGCAGCCATCTGGCGTTCACCGAATTTCGCTCAAGGTTTCCCTACACCGTTCAATTCTTCTGCGTGCTGCTCGACCATCTGCTTTGGATCGCATTCGCATGCATGGTCATCTACCACTCGATCAACCTGGTTGAATTGCTCCGCGACAATTATGCGATCGTGCCGGGAACCGACGACGTAATGCAGTGGTGGTTTTATTGCGCACTGCCTGTCGGCTGGAGTCTGCTCATCATCCGCTGCCTTCAGAATATCATACAGGACATCCGTCGCTACGGGCGCAAACAGCCCTTCATTCTTCACGCCACAATCGGCGCGGGCTAGGGGGCAAAGCAATGGACGTCACAGCGCTCGTCGTTCTCGCGTCTGTCCTCTCTACCGTTCTGTTCCTGATCGGCGTGCCCGTCTTCCTGGTCCTCGGTGTCTGGATTGTGCTGGCTAGCCAGGCGATCGGCTTCACGATGTCGAACATCCCGACGACGTTGTTTGAGGGGCTGAACTTCTTCGGGCTGCTGGCATTGCCGCTGTTCATCCTCACCGGCGATATGATTGCAGCGGCTGGAATAGCGCGGCGGCTGACCGATTTCTCGCGCGCTGCCCTGAGCTGGGCTTCCGGCGGCATGGCCATTTCGACCCTCGGCGCCTGCGGGTTGTTTGCAGCCATTTCCGGTTCGAACGCGGCGACGACGGCGACGATCGGCAGGATCATGGCGCCGCAGATGAAGGATGAGGGCTATGACGCCCGCTTCGCGGCTGCGACAATTGCTTCGGGCGGCGTGGTCGGGATCATCATCCCGCCGAGCGTCATCTTCATTGTCTACGGCTTCCTCATGAACCTGCCGATCGGCGTATTGTTCATGGCCGGCATGCTGCCAGGCATCCTGATGATCATCGCCATGCAGGTGGTGGCCTTCTACTATGCCAAGAAAAACGGATGGGGCCACCGCAGCCCGTTCCTGCTAAAGGAAACATTGAAGGCCGGCATGAAGGCCTACCTTGGTTTCCTTGCAATCTTCATCGTTTTGTTCGGCATCTATTCGGGCATCTTCTCGCCGACGGAAGCGGCCGCGATAACCGTCGGCTACTGCATGCTCTCGGGCATCCTCATCACCCGCGAAATCAGGGTCACCGACTTGCCTTCGATTCTCATGAGTTCCGGGCAGATCACCGGGTTACTCGCGCCGCTGATTGCGATCTCCATCGTTATGCAGCAGATCTTCTCGCTGCTTGGGGCCGAGACCGTGATTCGCGGGTTCATCCTCGGGCTCGGCGGAGAATACTATGTCACCCTCGGCGCGTGCATGGCGATCGTCCTGGTCGCAGGAACGATCCTCGAAAGCCTGCCGGTGACTGTCATCCTGGCGCCCATTCTCGCCCCTATCGCGGCCCACATCGGCGTTGATCCCATTCACTTCGCGGTCATCTTTCTCGTCGGCGCTTCCATCGGTTTCATAACTCCGCCCTACGGCCTCAACCTCTATGTCGCCTCGAGCGTGACGGGGCTGCCATACCTGCAACTCGTCAGGTTCGTCTTACCCTACCTGTTCAGCTTGCTGGCGGTTTGGCTGCTGGTGGCGGCATGGCCCGGACTGTCGCTGTGGCTGACCACGTTCATGTAGCCAGTCGTCAGCTCGGCTCCTTGCGACTTCGTCGGCAACCGCTTCCACCTAGTGTCCCGATTCCGACGCTTGGTTCCCAAGCGCCTCCGCCGGAACGCTAGGCAAACTCTTGTTTGTGTTCTGGATTCACTAACGCTTGACGACCTTCGCCCGGGTATCAAGCGTTAGATCCAGAACACTAGTGTGATGATTCAGAAGTTCGCTACCACCTGCGGCAACCACTCGAGCGAAATTCGGAGACAAAGGGACACTAGAGAAATCCCGGCGGTCGCTACAAGGCGTGCACCGGGTTTCGAATAGAAGACGGTGCAGTTCAATTCTGTTGCCGTCGACGAGAGGACTCGAAGGAGGAGACTCACGATGGATCATGGCGACAACCGATACGATTACATCGTCGTGGGCGCAGGGTCGGCCGGTTGCGTTCTGGCCAACCGCCTTTCTGCCGATCCTGATATCCGTGTTCTTCTCCTCGAGGCTGGCGGCTGGGATCTCAATCCCTGGATACATGTCCCGGTCGGCTACTTCAAGACGCTGCACAACCGCAATACGGACTGGTGCTACAAGACCGAACCCGACCCGGGGCTCAACGGGCGCTCCATCGATTGGCCACGCGGCAAAACACTTGGCGGCTCCAGCTCGATCAACGGCATGCTCTATGTTCGCGGGCAGCGCCAGGACTACGACACCTGGGCGCAACTCGGGAACCGGGGCTGGAGTTTCGACGACGTGCTGCCGCTGTTCAGGCGTTCGGAGAATTTCGAGCGCGGGGAGAGCGAATATCACGGTGCCGGCGGCGGCTTGTCGGTCATCACGACGCGAGCCAAGAGCAGAATCTCGGAAGCGTTCATTGCCGCCGCTGTCGAGATGGGCGTGCCGCGCACCAACGACGTCAACGGGCCTGTGCAGGAAGGCGTCGATTACTTTCCGCAGACGGCGAAAAACGGCTTCCGCTGCTCGGCTGCCCGCGCGTTCGTGCACCCGGTGCGCAACCGTCGCAATCTCCATATCGTCACGCGTGCCCACACCCAGAGGCTGGTGTTTGCCATCGACGATCCGCACTGCATCAGCGGCGTCGAGTATCTCCGCAAGGGTACGCTTCAGTCGGCATTCCTGAGCGAGGGTGGCGAAGTCGTCTTGTCGGCGGGCGCGCTCGGTTCGCCGCAGATCATGGAACTCTCCGGCATCGGGAAAGGCGATGTCCTGAAGGCGGCAGGCATTGAAGTCCGCCACGAGATGCCGGGCGTCGGCGAGTGCCTGCAGGATCACCTCCAGATCAGGCTCGTCTACGAGGTCAACGTGCCGACCCTCAACGATGCGATCAATAACTTTTTCCATCGGATGGGGATCGGCATGCAATACGTGCTGACGCGTACCGGCCCGATGAGCATGGGCGCGAGCCAGGTATGCGTGTTCGCGCGGACGATGGATGTGCTGGAGACCCCTGACATCCAATTCCACTTCCAGCCGCTGAGCGCCGAAAAGCCCGGCATCGTCATGCATCCGTTTTCCGGCATAACCTCGTCGGTCTGCCAGCTGCGTCCCGAAAGTCGCGGGCACGTGCATATCAGGACACCGAGAGCGGACGATCATCCAAAGATCGTACCGAACTATCTCTCGACAAAAGGCGACCAGGATTGTGCGGTGCGGGCGGTCGAGTTTGCCCGCGCGATGACCAGGACCAAGGCACTGAGCCCGTTCATCGTTCGCGAGCATATGCCGGCGGGCGACCCGCATACCTACGATCAACTGCTCGACGCCGCCCGGAGCATGGGGCAGTCCATCTACCATCCGACTTCGACGTGCCGAATGGGCACGGACCCGCTGGCTGTCGTCGACGACCGTTTGCGTGTGCGCGGCCTGTCGGGGTTGCGCATTGCGGACGCTTCAATCATGCCGACGCTTGTCAGCGGCAACACCAATGCCCCCACGATCATGATTGGCGAGAAAGCCAGCGACCTGATCCTTCATGACAGGTTCCACTGACCTTTCCCACTCCACTGATCACTGGGGTTTTCTGACGCCGGCATCAACTTCATCGGTGCACCTGTCGTCTCGTCCTGATCAATGTCGGTGGCCGACTGGCATACGGAAAAGTTGCGTTGTAACTTAATCAAACGGGGGGGCAATCCAGTCGGAAACAACCACTAGGTTTGCGCCATTACACCTTCCAGTTTTTGGAGGATCGGTGGGAGATGCATGTCTTAGTCAGTGCGCTCGGCACGATACGGGCGCCAATTCTCGTTGCGCTGTTGGCGGCAGCGATCGTCGCGATACCGGGGCAAAGCCACGAGATTTTTCGTGCGGTCCGCGAATCGACAAATGATACGCTTCTGATCGAGGTTGTCTGCTGGGCCGTCGGCACCGTCGTTTTGGTCGTTGCTCTTGTTGGATGCAGCGTCCTGTTGATTGAGGCTGCTCCTGAACCGCGACGGGCGACGTTTGTCCGGTTTCCAAGAGCCGTCATGGCGTTGGCCCTGGTCCTGCCGCTGGTGCCGCTCATTGCAATGGCCTTCGCCAATATCGATTCCACACTCATCGAAGGCAAAGAGCTTCAATTCGGCATCCCAATTGAAAAGGTTGTGACGCCGGCCGGCATCGCCGTCGCCGTTCTCTTCTGGGCGATCCTGGTGGTGTCGGACGGCTTGCGCGAACGCATCTTCACCTGTCTGCGTGCGGTCTTTCGGCCGCTGGGGAAGAGGAGGGATTACCGCGAAAAGCCTCCAGTTGCTGCTGCGAAATGCCGGATTCCGCGATGTCGATCCGACCGGCCAATACGATTCGGAGACGATCAAGGCCCTCAATAAATTTCAGGAACAGAAGGAACCGTTCCAGTCAGGCGAGCCTGACAAGGCCACGATCGACGCGCTGCGGTGAGTGTGTCGAGGCATCGCTACCGATGTCGCGCCTGTCTGAAGCCGATCGTAGTGAAGTGAAATCCGAGCCGGCGGCCATCGTCCCGGCCGGCTGCTGGCGTCCGTGCTTTCGGGGCTTTGCCAGGGTGCTTGGGCCAAGGCTGTCCAAAATCCGTACACCTATTAAGACTCGATTAAACTCTCCTAGCTAATCTTGAGGAGTTGACGCGGCGATTTCAGCCGCGAGCAGGATTCGTAGAGGGTTCGGGACATGAAACTCAACAGAAAGGCGGCCGCGCTTGCGGCGGTTCTGGTTGCTGGCGCCGGTTCAGCCATGGCGACAGACCAGGATATCAATCTCACGGCGACCGTGGCCGGGTTCTGCAGAATCGGCGGTTCGCTGACGCCAACGGCCGACACGGTCAACCTCGATTCGCTCGTCACGGCAGGTTTCATCACCGCGACGCAGACGGACCGGACCTATGCCGTCATCTGCAACAAGGCCACCGACATCTCGCTTGAGTCCCAGAACGGTGCGATGACGACCGCGTCCGCATCGGCCTTGAACTTCGAAAACGTCATCAACTACACGGCGTCGACTTCAGGCTTCGCAACGATCTCAGCGGGGAGCACCGCGACGACGGCAACTGCGTCGGGTCCCGAATCTCTCGGTTCAACAACCCGTGCGACACCCGGTTCAGCAAACATCGTCGTCTCGATCACGCCGATAGGCAATACCGACCCGCTGGTGGAAGGTGTCTATCAGGATACCCTGCGCCTTTCCATCACACCGCAATAGTCGCAGCCTTGCGGTCGGGACGGAAGCTCGAGCGGCTCCGTGCATGCCGCTTTCGCACGCATGGGGGAAATTCTCAATGACGCGTTTCGGTACGCACGGGTCCGCACGGGGCGGCCGATGGGTTTGCGCAGCGACCGCGCTGCTGCTTGCCGCCGTGTTCTGGGTTGGAGGCGTTCCCGTGCGTGGAGCACTGGCCTTCAGCGTTTCGCCGACGCACGTCGAACTCGTTTCAGTTGGACGGGCGGGGCGCAGCCAGATCGTGGTGCAGAATACCGAAAGCGTACCGTTACCGATCGAGGTCACCGTCGACAAGTTCAAGCTGGACGAGAACGGCCGCCGCAAGAACGTCAAAGCCGGCGAAGACTTCCTTGTTTTTCCCGCCCAGGCGCTGATCCCGGCAGGCGGTACGCAGGTGTTCCGGTTGCAGTGGGTCGGCGAACCGATGCTTGCCGAGAGCCAGAGCTACATCGTCAACATTTCCCAGATCCCGGTGCGCATGCCGAAGGGGCACAGCGGTCTTCAGGTGGCCGTCAGCTTTGGGGTGCTCGTCAACGTGGCGCCGCCGAAAAGCCAAGCGCAACTCGATCTGGTGGCAACCGATATCGTCACTGACCAGTCCGGCCGTCGCTTTCCGATGGTGACCGTGCAGAACCCGTCGCGCACGCATGCGCTGTTCACGCGGAGCACCCTGCGACTGGCGGGCGAAGGTTGGGATCTGACCCTGCCCCCAGGCCAGTTGGAGCAGAAGGTCGGGATCGGTCTCGTGCAGCCTGGCTCGCGACGCAAGTTCGTGTTGCCTTTCCCAATTCCAGACAATGCACGCCGCATCAGGGCAAGTCTCGCGTTCGACCCTTCGCGGAGGTGACTTAGAAGCCGGCAGGCATCGTCCCGCCGGTTGGATTCGAGGGTCATTTGAACGAGAGAGCGAGACGCACGCAAAAGGCGCGCCTGGTGGACGCCGGGCGGCTTTGCGTTGACGTCTATGTTCTGCGGGTGTTCTTTGTCCTCGCGATCTTGCTCGCCGCATATGGAGCGGCGGCCGTGGAGGCTGTTGCTGTCGAGGCGGAGGAAACGGCTGCTCCGGACAGCACCGCGGTCGATGGCGACAGCAGTCGACTCAACACGACAGGGCGGGCAATCCAATTGCCGGTCCCGGTCAAGGATGGGGCCACGCTTCTCGGCGAAGCCAACCTGCGTATCGAAGCCGACGATCAAATCAGCCTGTCCAAATCCCAGCTTGGTGAGATCCTCAAGGACACCGTCGATGATGTGGCGCTTGCCCGCCTCGCCGCGATAAACGGCCATGAGGTGAGGCTGGAGGACCTGCGCGCGGCCGGGTTCAACCTCCAATTCGATCGCGGGCTCCTGGAGCTGAACTTCCTGCCCGACCTCGAGCAGCGCGGCGAGACGGACCTCAGTCTCGGCGGGCATGCGCGCCGGCAGTCAAGCGCGGCCGCCGCCGCTGTCTCCGAGTTCTCAGCCTATCTCAACATCCTGATGGGCGTGGACCAAGTGTGGGATGCCGGGTCCAGCCGATCTGGCGAAAGCGAGACGGGTCTCCGGTTCGACCTGCAGGGCGTGATGCGGGCGGGTGGATTCGTCATCGAGAACGAAGTTGCCTACGAGGGCGCCGTCGATCCCAGCACCTGCCCGATCGAGGCCTACTGCTTCTACCAGCACAACGATGGCTTCAAGCGCCGGTCGACGAGGATCGTCTACGACCGGCCGGAAGACCGCATCCGGGTGCAGCTCGGGGATGCAAATACCCTGGCGACAGGAATGCAGAACTCGCCTTCGCTGCTCGGCGCCGTGGTTGAAAAGTCGAACCGTAAACTTGCACCTGGAGAGAACTTGCGGCCAACCGGCAGTAGTTCCTTCCAGATCTCGCGGCCCTCGCAAGTGGAAGTTCTGGTCAACGGGGCGATCCTGCGGCGTTTCGATCTGCGGCCGGGAGGCTACAACCTGCGCGATCTGCCGCTTGGCGTCGGCGCCAACGAAGTCGAACTGATCATCACGGACGATACCGGAGTTAAGGAAAGCATCAGCTTCTCGCAGTTCTTCGACCATAATCTCCTGGCCGCCGGACAGAGCGAGTGGTCGGCTGCCGGCGGCGTCGCCTCGACGCTCGTTGATAACGAACGCCAATACCGCGAGGACGATTATTTCGGAACCGGATTCGTTCGTTATGGGCTCTCGAACGAGATGACGGGGGAAGCTCACATGCAGTCGGATGCGCGCGCGCTGATGGGCGGCGTCGGCGTCTTTCGCGCCACCGCCTGGGGTGCTTTCGGGCTGGAAGGTACGTTGAGTTCCAGCGAATCAGGCGTCGGCTATGCGGCTTCGGCCACGTGGGCTTTGTCGAATTTCAAAGGGCCGGTATCGATGCTGACGGGCCTGAGCGACAGCCTGTATCTGACCGCAAACTATCAGAGCGACAACTTCCGCAAGCCCGGCGATTACCTTCTTGCCGAGGGCGATATAATCTATCCGCAGTACCCCTATTCGATGCGCGCCTCCGCCAACTACACGACGATGCTGACGCCGAACCTGACGGCCACCGTGGCGGGACGCTACCAGGTCGCAGCGGACGATCCCGAGATCTTCTCGCCCTATACGTTCAACAGGGACCGTTACGGCGCGGATCTGACCTTGTCGACCGGCTTTGGGATCGCATCGGCCAGCCTCACAGCCGGTTACTCGAACGAATACTTCTACTCCGACCCGCTGCGATCCGGCATTGAGGATGGCGGCGAGTTCCGGATATCGGCGCGCGTCTACCTGCGGCCCGACTCGTCCACGCGGATCTCCTCGACCTACGATACGCTCAACGACACGCTGACAGTCAGCGCCAATCGCGATTCCGGCCAGGGGATAGGCCGCTGGGCAACGAGTGTCGACGTCCAGCGCTACGGTTACGAAAGCAGCGGTGCAGCGACGGCGTCGGCGACCTACTATGGCAACCGCGCCGAGGTGCAGGTGCTGCACCGCGCCGGCCTCGACGACTTCTCATGGAACGAACTCACTTCAACGCCCGAAGATCAGCGATCCAGCCTGCGTGTGGGAACAGCGATCGCCTTCGCCGACGGCAAGTTCGCGGTGGGAGCGCCGATCCGCGGCGACGCGTTCGCAATCGTGCATCCTCATGAGAGTCTTGCCGGAAAAGTGGTGGAAGTGCGCAACGGCGACGTGGTGCGGGCGCAGGCCGACGAGTTCGGCCCCGCCCTGGTTTCGCAGATCCCGGTCTATACGGACTCGACACTGCCGATCGATGTTGCCGACCTGCCGATCGGCTACAGCCTGGGGGCGGGTGCCTTCGATCTCAGGCCGTCCTATCAGAGCGGCCATGCCCTCGAAGTTGGTTCGGATCACTCGGTGACGGTGTATGGAACGCTGGAGAACACCAACGGCGAAGCGGTCGGGCTGGTGATGGGCGAAGCCTACCGCGCGGACGATCCTGATCGCCGGGTCGAGTTCTTTACCAACGCTTCGGGCAAGTTTGCTGCCGAAGGCCTGTCGGCTGGAAGGTGGGTACTCGAAGTGGCGACGGAAAGTCAGGCGACTGTGTTCGAGCTTGAGATCCCCGAGGGGACTGAAGGCCTGCTGCGGACTGGAAAGCTTAAGCCGACGGGGCGGACATGATGGCGCAACTTGCGATTAGAGAAATCTTCCGGCTGTTCTTGGCGATTATTTCAGTTGTCGCTGCCAGCGCACCGGCTTTGGCGTTCTGCACGCAGAATGGCGGAAATGCGACGTTCATTTCCAGCGGGACCAGCACGACGGTTACGCCGGCCTACAGCACCTCGGCGGTGGCCGATCAGATCCACACGTTTACAGTGACGATTGCCAATCCGCGGACCAATGCCGGCGCGACTTGCGATCTTGCCTTGTCATTCACGCGTTCGTCGTTACCGGCGACGATGACGAACGGGGCTGCTACTCTCGAATATTCCATCGAGTCGACGTCGGGAGCGACCCTCGTCCAGACGGCGGGGTTTGCGGCGTTTGCTAGTCCGCAGCCGGCTAATCGCATCGACCTCACAATTGCTCCGGGCGGAACCGTCGTCGTGTCGGTCAGGATTCGCATTCTAGCCGGCCAGACGAGCGCGACGGCAGGGAACTACACCGACAGCACCGTTACAGTCGGCATCTACGAACTCGTCCTGGGGGCGCCGTCCGAGGCGCTGGACGAGCACGTCTTCACGGTGAACGCTTCCATCACGTCGGGCTGTACGCTGCCGGCCCCCGACACGTCTAATCTCAACTTCACGCCGGCGATCAGCGCGGGATTGCCCAATCCTGGTTTCATTCTGCGCTCGACGTTCAATGGCGTATCCTGCTCGGCGCCGTCGCGGATCCGCCTGACCGGTTCTCCTATGGCGCCGACGCCGACGACGGGGACGGTCGCAGGCTTCGACAACGAGATCAATTATCTGGCGATCGCGCAGTTCGGGGCGGCATCGGCAGCGCTCAACTCGAACTTCACCACGCAGGTGACTTCTGCGGGAACGAATGTCGTCACCGGCGCGGTGTCGGGCGCAACGATCACCGTCGACGTCAACTTGCTTGCGGGGCAGCCGATCATTGCCGGCACGTATTCGTCCGTGCTGACGGTCACCATCGACCCCAGCTTGTAGCGCGGGACCAGCGCTACTTCTTCTTCACGGGCGGAAGGTCGGTGCAGACGCCCTCGAAGACCTCGGCGGCCATGCCGACGGATTCAGCAAGCGTCGGGTGCGGGTGGATGGTCTTGCCGATGTCGACAGCGTCCGCGCCCATCTCGACGGCAAGGCAGACTTCACCGATGAGATCGCCGGCATGCGTGCCGACAATGGCGCCGCCGATGCAGCGGTGGGTTTCGTCGTCGAACAGAAGCTTGGTGAAGCCTTCGTCGCGGCCGTTGGCGATGGCGCGGCCCGAGGCTGCCCAGGGGAAGACGGCCTTGCTGTATTTGACGCCGCTGGCCTTGGCCTCCGTTTCGGTGAGGCCGGCCCAGGCGATTTCCGGATCGGTGTAGGCGACGGAAGGGATCTGGCGGGCGTCGAAGGAGGCCTTGTGGCCGCTCGCGGCTTCGGCGGCGACGTGGGCCTCGTGTACGGCCTTGTGCGCCAGCATCGGCTGGCCGACGACGTCGCCGATGGCGAATATGTGGGCGACGTTGGTGCGCATCCGTTTATCGACTTCGATGAAGCCGCGTTCGGTGACGGCTACACCAGCCTTTTCGGCCGCGATCAGCTTGCCGTTAGGAGAACGGCCGACGGCGACGAGGACCATGTCGTAGACCTGAGGCTCATCGGGCGCTTGATCACCTTCGAAGGTGACGTGGATACCGTCCGTGCTGGCTTCCACTGCAACAGTCCTTGTCTTGAGCATGATCTTGTCGAAACGCTTCGCGTTGACCTTCTCCCAGACCTTGACGAGATCGCGGTCGGCTCCCGGCATGAGGCCATCGAGCATTTCGACGCAATCGAGACGCGTGCCGAGTGTCGAATATACGGTGGCCATTTCGAGCCCGATGATGCCGCCGCCGATGACCAGCATCTTCTTGGGGATTTCGCGCAGTTCGAGAGCGCCTGTCGAATCGACGATGCGTGGGTCTTCTGGAATGAAGGGCAGCTTCACGGCTTCCGACCCGGCGGCGATGATGGCTTTATCGAACTTCACGGCCTTCTTGCCGGAGCCGTCGGTCAGCGTCACCTCGACATGGTTGGGATCGAGGAAGCGGCCGGTTCCGGTGACGACCTCGACCTTGCGCATCTTGGCCATGGCGGCGAGCCCGGTGGTGAGTTTGCCGACGACCTTTTCCTTGTGGGTACGCAGTTTGGCGAGGTCGATTTCGGGTTCGCCAAACGAGATGCCGTGGGCCGACATGGCCTTGACTTCATCCATGACGGCGGCGGTGTGGAGCAATGCCTTGGATGGGATGCAGCCGACGTTGAGGCAAACTCCACCCAGCACCTCCCAGCGTTCGACGAGGACGGTCTTGAGGCCGAGATCGGCGGCGCGGAAAGCGGCCGAATAACCACCGGGACCAGCGCCGAGAACGAGCATTTCGCACGTGATGTCGGCTGTGCCGGTATGAGTGGCGGCCATGGGGGCGGGAGTTGCGGCTGCGGGTGTTGCCGAAGAGGCGGCGCTTGCCTCGGATACCGCTGCCGCGCCTTCGGCATCCATGGTGACGATCACCGAGCCCTCGGAGACCTTGTCGCCGACCGCGACCTTGATCTCGACGATCCTACCGCCGTGCGGGGAAGGTATCTCCATCGTTGCCTTGTCGCTTTCGAGGGTGAGAAGCGGGTCTTCGGGCTTCACCTCGTCGCCTGGAGCAACCAGGATCTCGATCACCGGTATATCCTTGAAATCGCCGATGTCGGGGACTTTCACGTCGATTGCAGACATGGGTCTTTTTCCTTGGCGGCCACTGGGCCGAGGTGGTGGAGGGAAGGGCTCAGAAATCATTATCCGACACCGAGCAGGCTCTGGAAAGTGCTGCGGACGGACTACGCAGCCTTTCTCGAAACGGCGGCAAACGGTATCGGCGGCCTTGAGTCCTGACCGTTTTAACTCAGTTCCGGTTGAGAATCAGCCGCGCTTCAGGAGCGCCAGCGCCTCGGTGGGGTCGATACGACCATCGTAAAGAGCACGGCCTGTAATGGCGCCTTCGAGCATCGCGTACTCGGGCCTTATGAGATCCTTGACGTCGTCGATCGAAGCCAGGCCGCCGGACGCAATGACGGGAATCGACGTGGCGCGTGCCAGTTCCGCAGTCGCCGGGAGATTGAGCCCCTTGAGGATCCCGTCACGCTCGATATCGGTGTAGATGATCGCCGAGACGCCGGCATCCTCGAAACGGCCGGCAAGCTCGTTGGCGGTCAACCGGCTCGTCTCAGCCCAGCCTTCGACGGCTACTTGGCCGCCCTTGGCGTCGATGCCGACGGCGATGCGGCCGGGAAACGCGCGGCAGGCGTCCTTGACGAGGGCGGGGTCGCGAACCGCAATCGTGCCGAGGATGACGCGGGCGATGCCTTTATCAAGCCAGGTTTCAATCGTGGCGAGATCGCGGATGCCCCCGCCGAGCTGGACGGGAATGGTCAATGCGGCAAGGATCGCGTCGACGGCGCCGGCGTTGACCGGGCGGCCTTCGAAAGCACCGTTGAGATCGACGACGTGGAGATATTCGAAGCCCTTGTCCTGGAAGGAGCGGGCCTGTGCGGCAGGGTCGTCGTTGAAGACGGTCGCTTCACTCATTTCTCCGAGTTTGAGGCGGACGCACTGGCCGTCTTTCAGGTCGATGGCGGGGAACAGGATCACGGGCAGGTTTTTCTCTATTTCTGGAGGGCGAATCTGCGCGAGTGTGGTGATCGCGAAGTTCGCATCCACTTGCAGCTCACTCGCGTGCGAACTTCGCGATCTGAACCACACTCGTAAAGTCATGATTCTAGTGTCCCGTCTGATTGCGAAGTTCGCACGCGAGTTCTCGGCAGGGTGGTGGCGAACTTCAGAATCGGGACACTAGGCGAACGTCTCAATCGCCGCCCTGGCGCGACGGGTCAAGTGCGGCCATGGAATCGCTATGATGTTCTCGTAACGTACTCTATGGAGTCGGAACCAGTAACAGCGAACCGCCAGATCATGCGTCCAAGCCCTCTTCTTCTCGTCGAACCTGAACGGTCGCAAGCGCCGCGCATCATAAGCGAAGCCCATGCAGTCGATATCTGGATCGCCAGATGGCTGCGCGTGCGCCGTATCGAGATCCTGCGCCGCTACAATTGCGATCCGCGGCGGCTTTATGAGATCTGGGAAGGCCGGAAGTTTCCCGAAAGCCGCGGGCGTGCGCTGAAGCTGTTCAAGGAGCGGTATCCGGAGCTGGTCGAGCGCACCGATTTCGGTAACCACCGGGTGATTCCGAGGTCGCACAACACACCGGAGCAAATGGGGCTGTTTGACACCTGAGTGGCCCACACTTCCTAAAGTCGTGTGGTAGTAGAGTCCTCTTTTGCGCCTTCGGATGCCCATTGGCCCTTTGGGCCAACAACCGGCGCCGTACGATTCAGCGTGGACTTCAGGTGGAGGCTTCAGATGCCCATTGGCACTGCGGGCCAACATGGCGCCTAGGAGGCTTGTCTGGAGCCTTGAACTGCGCCTGATGGGCGCTCATTTGCGACTGCCTGTGCGGAGCAAATACTTGCACCGCCTTGAGAAATTCACAGTTCAAACTTGATGAGAACAAAAATCGAACTGATGCTTTACGAGCGGAACGATTCATGTCATGTTCTCTCTACGTTCCGCACAGCAGACGGCCTGATTGTTCAGCGTTTACAGGGCCTTGACCAGAAAGAAAGAGCCCCCCATGCGCACGTTCCTCATTTCCTACGATCTCGCCAATCCCAACGCCAAAAAGGGCGCGCTTGCAGAAATCATCATGGGAAGCGGCGAGCGCTGGGCGCGCCCGCTGGAGCAGACCTGGTACGTCGAAAGCAGCGAGACGGCCGAAGAGATCGAAGCACGGATGTCATGGTTGCTCGGCGATGAAGACGGTCTTCTGGTGCAGGCCATCGGCCAGGGCAGCGTTCTGACAAACACGTCGCTGCGCTGGTTCCGCCGACGCAACAGCGCAGCCAGTTCGACTGTGGCCCAAAACGTCGTTTCGTTCCCGCAGGCCGACGAAGCGATGGCGGCGTAAGTTTCAGACGACGGCAAAATTGATAAGAGAATTCAGGCGGCGCTCAACGCCACCGCCAAGGGACTCCACGGCCGGGCTCGAAGTCCGCGTTTGTTTGAGTATCGAGACCCGGCCATCCAGGAGTGTCAGAGGATGAACCGCGACAGGTCGGCGTCCTTGGCCAGGGCGCCAACGCGGTCGTTGATGTAGGCGGCATCGATCGTCACCGTATCGCCGCCGCGATCGGAAGCCTCGAATGAGATTTCATCGAGCACGCGTTCCATCACCGTCTGCAGTCGCCGCGCACCAATATTCTCGACGGTGTCGTTGACGAGTACTGCGGTGTCGGCGATTGCATCGATGGCGTCGTCGGTGAAGACAAGCGTCAGCTCTTCCGTCGCCATCAGGGCCACGTACTGCTTGATGAGGCTTGCTTCGGTCTCGGTCAGAATGCGGCGGAAGTCCTCGCGGGTCAGGGCCTGCAATTCGACGCGTATCGGCAGTCGCCCCTGCAACTCCGGCAAAAGGTCGGACGGCTTGGCGACATGAAAGGCGCCCGAGGCGATGAACAGCACGTGGTCGGTTTTTACCGGTCCATGTTTGGTCGCTACCGTCGTGCCTTCGATCAGCGGCAGGAGATCTCGCTGAACGCCTTCGCGGCTGACATCACCCGTGGCGCGGCCCGCGCCATCGGAGCGAGAACAGATCTTGTCGATCTCGTCGAGGAACACGATGCCGTTGTTTTCCACCGCGGAGATGGCTTCGGCGGTAATCTCTTCGGTATCGATGAGCTTGTCGCTTTCCTCGCTGATCAGGATGTCGAGGCTTTGGTCGACGGTCATGCGCCGCTTTTTCGTGCGCTGCCCCAATGCCTTGCCGAGCATGTCGTTCAAGTTGATTGCGCCGAACGAGCCGCCCGGCTGGCCGGGAATCTCGAACATCGGAATGCCGCCGCCCGAATCGACGACTTCAAGTTCGATCTCCTTGTCGTCCAGCTCTCCGGCGCGTAGCTTGCGCCGGAAACTATCGCGGGTCGCCGGTGACGCAGTCGACCCGACAAGAGCGTCGAGCACGCGTTCCTCGGCTGCCTTTTCGGCTGTAGTTCGGACATTCTTGCGTTTGGCGTCGCGAACCAGCGAAATGCCGACCTCGACGAGGTCGCGGACGATGCTTTCGACGTCGCGGCCGACGTAACCGACTTCGGTGAATTTGGTCGCCTCGACCTTAAGGAACGGCGCCTGCGCCAACTTTGCCAACCGCCGCGAGATCTCCGTCTTGCCGACGCCGGTCGGCCCGATCATCAGGATGTTTTTGGGGAGGACCTCGTCCCTGAGGTCGCCGGTCAGTTGCTGGCGGCGCCAGCGGTTGCGCAATGCAATCGCCACCGCCCGCTTGGCGTCGTTCTGACCGATGATGTAGCGGTCCAGTTCGGAGACTATTTCGCGGGGGGAAAAGTTGGTCATTCAGTCCTGCTTACTGTTTTCTGAGGCATAACGCATGATCAGGCTGTCGCCGGATTTTCCAACCAGTTCCGGAATGGCGCGGAACCCGGCTTTCTCATAAGCGCGCACGGCGCGGACATTGCGCGGGTCGGGATCGATGATAACCGTGCGCCAGCGATCGGCAACCAGACGAGCGACAAACGTACGCAAAACGCTTGAACCGATTCCTTTCGACAAATTTTCGGAGTCGGCGATCGACAGATCCACGCCAGCGGCATCGTTGGGAAGCTCGGCGAGCCATGGATAGTGTGTGGTCCATGGTTCGGACTGGTGATCGCCAATGAACCAGCACTGGATGTAGCCCATCGGTTCACCACGGATGTGAAAGATGGATGGGCGGGTCGTGTCGCGGCCCTCGATCATGTCGCGGATGTAGGACAGTTCGGGGCCGGGCTCGCCCCACCACTCCTGCCAATGAGGTCGACGCAGCCACTCGGCAAGCATCGGCAAATGCTCGCGGCCAACCGGCTCGAAATGAAAGTCCATTTGCCTTACGGTCCCGAGACCAGCTTCAGCCCGGCGATCGAGCAGATCAGCAATACCAGGAGGGCCATCCGAATCGCATCCGCGGACTCTCCGAATGCTGCAATTCCGACGATGACGGTGCCGGCCGCTCCAACTCCGGTCCAGACCGCATAAGCCGTTCCGACGGGAACCGCTTCGGGTACCGGAAGGCTTACCGCCCGATGCAAACAATAGAGGCTGACGACTCCGAAAACTACGAGCCCGAACGTCGGCCAGGCCCGCGTCAGCCCATCGGAATAGCGATAAACCGTGGTCGCAGCGACCTCGCAGGCGCCCGCCAGAATGAGGTACATCCACGCCATTATAACCCGCCATCACTTTGCTTCTATGCTTTCAACGACGACCGAGTCGTTGGTGTAGACGCAGATCTTGGCTGCGATCGCCAGCGCCTTGCGGGCTATTTCCTCGGCTTCGAGTGGCTGGTCGAGAAGCGCGCGGGCCGCAGCAAGTGCGTAGTTGCCGCCCGAACCGATGCCCATGACGTGTTTTTCGGGTTCGAGGACGTCGCCGGTGCCAGTGAGCACCAGCGTCGTCGAATGGTCGGCAACGATCATCATCGCTTCGAGGCGGCGCAGGTAGCGGTCGGTGCGCCAGTCCTTCGCAAGTTCGACAGCGGCACGCATCAATTGACCTGGATACTGCTCGAGTTTGGTTTCAAGCCGCTCGAATAGCGTGAAGGCATCGGCTGTCGCGCCGGCAAAACCGCCGATCACGTCGCCGCGGCCGAGGCGGCGGACTTTGCGCGCGTTCGACTTGATGATGGTCTGGCCGAGACTGACCTGTCCGTCTCCGGCGATAACCACCCGGCCGTTTTTTCGCACGGTCAAAATGGTGGTGGCGTGCCAGCCAGGGAAGCCGGATTGCCGCGAATGGTCGTCGTGCATCATCTGGGTCACTTAATTTATCCAACACTCCTGGAACTGACACGTCGCAGGCTCGTGTCCTAGTGTAGCGCACCTGACGTTTGGTACCCGCTTGCGGCTAGACTCGAAACCAAACGTCAGGTGCAAAAGCTACACCAGAATCATAGAGTTGCTAGTGTTCCGGTTCTTACATTTGCTTCCCGTTGCGGCCAGGTCCGGAGCAAATGTCAGAACCATAAGGAACACTAG
>LOEV01000110.1 GCA_001516065.1 Alphaproteobacteria bacterium BRH_c36 | reverse complement strand
CCCCGCCAGAGTTCGAGTGCGCGTCTGAGTCTGAGGCGGAGACCGCACGAGCGGCCCTGCGCGCCCCTGCGATGTGTCTGCATCGGCTGCCCACTCGTGCTCGCCAATATGGTCGCTCGCCTGATCTTCGCCCCGAGGCGCCGCCCGATGCGCAGTGGGATCGTTCTCGACCGCCTGCGCCCCCGCCGCATCCGCAGCGAGCCGATCCTCAGGATCGATTATTCTGAGGGCAGCTGACCGCAGCACGTTGCGGATCGCGCTGCGTTTTCCCGCGGATGATTGAGGCGCAAAGCGGCGGGCGATGCGGATGCTGTCTGCGTCCGTATCGGAATCGAATTCCGTCCCCCGGCCATCACAGCCCTCAATATCCAATTCGAAGGCCGCAACGAAATCCGGCTCGCGAATGCCGCTCCTCGATGCGCCCCTCGGTCCGGACGTCGTTTCGCCGCGCGGATCGGTTGCATAGGGGTCTCGCTCGAGCAAACTAAAATCGTTTGCTTCGTCGCCGGACGGTTCCTGCCAGTGACGCTCCGACACCGGCCCTGACGGCAAACTTAATCGGGGGCTCAATCGGGCACTGGCTTCGTTGTCCGGTTTGGCCCGTGCCTCTCGGAGCATGTCGACGTGCGGACGCAGTAGCGGCTCGCGACGGTCAGTTTGGTCGCTCGCCCGATTGCGTCCTTGTCGCCGTCCAGCGAACCGCTTCGCGCCCGAAACAGCCATCGAAGCGAACTGCCGCATGTGTTCGACGTTGACGCCAAGAGACGTCAGCACGAAGAAAAAGCCGCAGGCGAGCAGCGCACAGAAGCTTAGCGGTGCCGCATAGTCCGCCAGCGCCAGGGCGATGCCCCAACTGGCGACAGCAGCGATACCGTCTCCGACGATTCCGCCATAGCCATGGTTGAGCGGCCAGGCGATGAGTTTCGGAACGATCGACAAGGCGCCGGCCAGCATCAGCACGGACGCCGAGTAACTCAGGATCTTCCAGCGCGATCTCGAAACAGCACCCGACGCTACGAGTTCCAGCCCCCAGAACATCGGCGCCAGCAAAAGTAGCGCACTGGCAAGGCCGAACGTCTGTAGCATCAGGTCGGAGATGACAGCGCCCGGATACCCCAGGAGGTTTGCTGCAGCCAAGCGCGTCGCGTGAGTCAAACTTGGATCGGTGACCGACCAGGTCACGAGTGCCAACCAGCACATTGCGACGGCGGCAAGCAGCGCCATACCGGACATCCGGCCGAACCCACGCCTCAAAGCTCCCTCGACTGCGCGGGGCAGGAGGGTATATCCGTCCTCGTTGTGGTACTCTGAAAACATGTACGCGATACTGGTTGACGCTAGTGTTCAGGATCTAACGCTTGATTCCGGGCGAAGGTCGTCAAGCGTTAGTGAATCCAGAACACAGACAAAAATCTCGCTGGTGTTTCGGCAAAGCCGCTTGGGAACCAAGCGTCGGAGTCGGAACACTAGCCGAGAACGGTGACGATCCGTTCCAGCGCCATCCTGATCGTCGCCGGCTCCGCAACAAGCGCCACGCGGATGAAGTTATCACCCGGGTTTTCGCCGAAACGGTCGGTCTGGGCCAGGAAGGCGCCAGGCAGCACTTTGACACCTGCGCGTTTCCATAAGGTTACCGTTGTGTCGACGCCCCCACCGAAATGACCCACATCGAGCCAAAGGAAGAATCCGCCGTCGGGCCTGCGATACCCGAATTTTCCGCTTAGTACGTCGTCACATACGTCGAATTTCTCTTTGTAAGCCAGACGGTTGGCTTCCGCGTGAGTGTCCTCCGCCCAGATCGCGGCCGAAGCCATCTGCGTCGGCCCCGGCATCTGCGGTCCGATCAGGTTGCGGATACCCGTTAATTTTTTGAGAAAAGTTGCATCGCCAGCTGCAAAGCCCGAGCGCAAACCCGGCACGTTGGAACGCTTCGACAAGGAGTTGAACACGATGAGATTGTCGAAACGGCGATCGGTCGTCACCGCGACTTGAAGCCCGCCCATCGGCGGTTCATGCGAATAGATCTCCGAATAGCACTCGTCGAGAAACAACATGAAGTCATGGCGCCGCGCCAGTTCAAGCGCCCGGCCGATGTAGTCGGCTGTTGCAGCAGCCCCTTGCGGGTTGGCTGGCGAGCACAGATAGAACGCAACCGCCCGCCGCAAGAGCGGCTCATCGCCGGCAAGCCTGTCGAGATCGGGCAGGTTCCCCGTCTCCGGCGTGGCGTTGAGATAGACCGGCTCCGCATTCGTCGCCAGTGCCGCGCCGATGTAGGCGGCGTAATAGGGGTTGCACATCAGCATCGCGGGCACTTCGCCGGACGCCTGAGCTTTCCGCCCGACCGCCGGCAATGCCGCATAGAACAAGCCTTCACGCGATCCGTTGACGGGCAGGATCTCGCTGTCGGCGTCGAGCTTGACGCCCGCCCCGTATCGCCGCTCGGCCCATGCCGCGATGGCTCCGCGCAACTCCGGGTAACCGTTGATCGGCGGATATTTCGCAAGGAGCGCTTCGGCGGTCTTCATCTCGTCCATGATGAAGTCCGGTTTTCTCTCGCGCGGCTCCCCCAGCGTCAGGTCGATTTCGGGCGCCATCCCCGGCGCGAAGGAGGCCAACATCTCCCGGTTCCTCGAAAACGGATAGGGAAAGTTTCCGGACGCCAGCTGAGCCAGACCGCTTGCCGCTTTGCTGGCGTCGCTCGGTCGTGGTGAAGAACAACGGCTTGTCATTTGCGCATGAGGCTTTCGAGAAGTGATCGAGGCCGCGCACCATACCCGAGTTTGCTGACGAGTGTGAGAGGGGTAGCGAAGTCGACGACTGCCGAGCACTTGATGAAGCCGACATACGCGAGCGCTGCTATCTCGCCGAATAATCGAACCGATGACCCGCAGTGGAGCCCACAGCTCCTTTGCCGATGCATTTGCCTTCCCCGACATGCCTGTGTGGCACATTTTTTTCGACGGATGTGCACTTCATGCAGGGGCCTTTCGCACACGTTCCCTCGCCCATCTGGCGCGACATTCCGTGAGGCCATGCAACCTCGTGAGCCGACTCACTTGTCATTCCCGCAATCAGCAGTGCGGCTGGCAGTAGCAGCCGGGACTTCAGCATCGTGGCATCCGAGGCATTTCGAAACATCACACGGGCAGTCGAAAGGTTGCAGCCAGGCCGCCCTCGGGGCGATTGGCGAGAATAACGTCGCCGCCGTGGCTTCGGGCAACAGAGCGGGCCACCGTAAGGCCGAGACCGTAGCCACCGGTTTCCAGGTTGCGGGCATCGTCGAGACGTCGAAACGGCTCAAACACGGTTTCGAGCTTATCAGGCGGAATACCGGGTCCGGGATCGGTGATAATGATGACCGCCTCCCGTTCGTCCAGGCGCACGTTTATCGTGGCTGCGCCCCCATGACGAATCGCGTTGTTGACCAGGTTCGTCAGGGCCCGCTTGAGGGCAAGATGACGGCCTTTCACGACCAGCGAGCGCGGCAGTTCGACGTCGACCTCGTGCCCGGCATCGTTGGTGTCATCCGCGATCGTCTGAAGGATTGCGGCAATGTCGACCGGCTCCACGGGTTCGCAATCCGTACTTTCCTTCAGGAAGCCGAGCGACGCATCAATCATCTGTTCCATTTCGTCGAGGTCGTGATCGACCGATTTTTTCAACGTTACGTCGTCGATCGCGTTCGCACGCAGGCGTAGGCGAGTGAGCGGCGTGCGCAGATCATGGCTGATGGCGGCGAGCATCTGTGTGCGATCTGAGATAAGCCGGTTTATACGCCGATGCATCTCGTTGATCGCCGCTGCCACTGTGCGCACTTCACGCGTGCCGGTTTCGGCAACGGGGCGGCCGTCGTCGCCGGACACAAAGAGTGTCCGGGCCTCCCTGGCCAAGAGGTTCAGTGGGCGCGTAAGCCAGATACTCAGCAGCACGGCGATCCCCACCACGCCAAGCGCCCCGACAAGTAGCGAGACGAGGAAGCTTGGTGAGGACACGCGTGTCGTTTGCACTCGCGCAAGTGTCACGTTGAGCCAGCTGCCATCTTCCAGTCCGAGCGAGATAACCGTGGTGTGATTTTTGTCCCCATCAGTCGCCGGCGAGGCGCTCGAAGTTCCGAAGATGAGACCTCGGCGGCTGAGTACAGGGGCTCTCTCCAACAGATATGTACGCAGTGTCCGCGCTGCGGAGTCGAGCCGGCCGCCTGCGGTTGACAGCGGCTCCACGCTCCAATGCAGTTCCAACGGGCCGCCGGAGAGGCTGTGTGCGGTGGTGTCCCTGGTTTCCGGTTTGACAGCGGTTATCGTCTCGGCAAGCACCAGCAGGCGCTCGGCGACCCGGTTGGCGTTCGACTCCATGAGTTCGCGTTCACTCGCCACTTGATACAGGTACTGGGCGAGAAAGAGGATGGATCCCAAGCCCAAAAGGAGCACGAGAATGGTGCGCCCGGCGATCGTGTCGGTGAGCTTCATCCGCGCCGAACCTCGCCCACGAACATGTAGCCAGCACCTCGAACCGTCTTGATCAGGCCGTCGTCGCGCTCACTCGTATCGAGCTTCCGCCGAAGGCGGCTGACCTGGACATCAATGCTCCGATCGAAGCCGCCTTCTGACTTTTTGCGTGTTACCTCAATCAGGTAGTCGCGGTCGAGAACACGGTTTGGCGCTTCGAGGAAGGCGAGCAAAAGATCGTATTCACCGGCAGAGACATCGATGATGACTCCATCTGGGTTGCGGAGTTCGCGACGCAACGTGTCAAGGCGCCAGTTGTCGAAGACGAGATTGCGGCTCTCCGCCCTGCGTTGGGGTTCGCCCGGCATCCGTGCTCGGCGGATAAGAGCCTTCACGCGGGCGAGGAGTTCGTTGGGACTGAACGGCTTTGCTACGTAGTCGTCGGCGCCGAGTTCCAGGCCGACGACGCGGTCTGTTTCGGAACCCTTGGCCGTCAGCATCAGGATGGGCACGGTTGAGGTAACCCGGATCTCGCGGCAGATATCGAGGCCACTCTTGCCTGGGAGCATGACGTCGAGAATGATGAGATCGATATCAGCCGTCTCGATATGGCGGCTCACATCGCGGCCGTCGCAGGCGGGTGTGACGCGGTAGCCGTTCTCGCGCAGGAGAGCGGCAAGCAGGCGGCGCAGTTCCGCGTCGTCATCGCACAAAAGGATGTGCCCATCGGGCGGCAGCGAGGGCGCACCGCTTGCGGCATCGCCCTCGCTTGTTGTCATATGTTTCGATGCTTGCGCCATGGGCAGCAGTCTATCACTTCAATGGCGTCAAGCGCGCCTGAAAGCTCTCGCCACCAACACCGTCGGTTTTGACGATCACCTTCATGCCCTCCTTGGCCTCGAAGTCGCCGGTCGCCTTCATTGTGTTATCTCCGGCCGGAGTGAAGGTGACCTTGTGCGTTTTTCCTCCAACGAGGACCGTTGCGTCCGCCTTGCCGCCCGCCGTCTCGACTGGCTTTTCGGCGCTGTCGGTAACATAGAGCGTCAGTTCGTTCCCGGCTGCAACCAGTTCCCAATGCTGTGCGCCGCCGCCCGCGTCGATCATGTGGCCGCCGTTGGGCCCGGTGAGGAAGCTGCTCTCCGAATGCGCGAGAGCCGGACCCGCGATAAACAGCAGCATGGCAACGATGAGGGTTCTGATCATGATCGATCTCCTTTTTTGGCGTGACGTTGAATCTAGTAAGCCTCTTGTGCGACCGGAATCTTGCCGATTTCATCTCGCTCTTCGATGAGCCGCATCAGCGGTTTCTCGCCGTAGCGCAGGAAGAGGATCGGCGTAAGCAGGGTGTCGAGAAGTGTCGAACTGATGAGGCCTCCAAAGATGGTGATTGCGACGGGGTGCAAAATCTCCTTGCCGGGCGCATCGGCGCCGATCATGAGAGGAATGAGGGCGAGCCCCGCCGAGAACGCCGTCATCAATACTGGTACGAGTCGTTCGAGACTGCCCCGCACAATCATGTCGCGGCCGAAAGTCTCGCCCTCGAGCATCACGAGGTTGATGTAGTGGCTGATCTTGAGGATGCCGTTGCGCGCCGAGATGCCAGCCAGCGTGATGAAGCCGATCATCGTTGCGACCGAGAGCGACAGGTCCGCAACCCAAAGCGCGATCACACTGCCGATCAGGGCGAGCGGAATATTTCCCATTATAATAAGTGAGAGCGCGGTTGACCGGTACCGGCTGTACAGTACTACGAAGATGCCCGACAGCGAGATGAGCGACAGCAGGGCGATCGTCCGCGTTGCGTCCTCTTGCGCCTGGAAGGTGCCTTCGAGAGAGGTGAAATAACCCTCGGGAGGTTGGAGATCCTTCAGCATGGCGCGCAGATCGCCTACGATGCGGGCCATATCAGAGCCATCGGAGTTGGCAAGCACATAGGTGCGCCGCTTGGTATTCTCGCGGGAGATCTGGTTGGGCCCGTCCGTTTCGACGACTTCAGCGAATGTCGACAGCGGCAGCGGACCAGCCGGCGTGTCGATTGTGAGTTTCTTGAGCCCCGCTGTTGTCCGGTCTCGATCCAGAACGCGCAGGACGACGTCGTAGCGGCGGTTGCCCTCGACGATCTGCGAGACGACGCTGCCGTTGATGAGTGTGGCAAGTGCCTCCGTAACGGCGGCTGGCGTGATACCGTGGGAATAGGCTTCTTCGTAGTTGACCGACACCTGCACTTGCGGAATGCGCACCTGGCGCTCCACCGAAATGTCGACGAGGCCAGGTATTTCCTCCATTCGCGCTTTCAGCTGTTCTGCGATCCCGCGGAGCGTGTCGAGATCCTCGCCGAAAACCTTCAAGGCGATCTGCGCCCGGATGCCCGACAGCATATGGTCGAGCCGGTGCGAGATCGGCTGGCCCACGTTGACGCTCGCCGGCAGCACCGCGAGGCGCTCGCGAATGTCGTTGATGATTTCCTCGCGCCCGCGTTCGGACGACTTCAGGTCGACGTCGATTTCGGCTGAATGCACGCCTTCGGCGTGTTCATCGAGCTCCGCCCGACCCGTGCGCCGTCCAACGGTCTCGACCTCCGGGACCTGAAGTATGATTTGCTCCGCAATCAGGCCGACGCGGTGCGACTCGGCCAGCGATATGCCAGGCAGGAACAGCATCGAGATCGTAAGCGTGCCCTCGTTGAAGGCAGGCAGGAATGCGCGTGGAAGAGAGGTCGCGGAGGCCGCGGCAAACGTAACGGCTGCAACCGCTGAGGCCATCAGGAACACCTGCTTACGGAACGCCCAACCCAGGAGATAACGGTTGCCCGATTTCAACAGGCGCACGAGAAACCCGTCGCCATGCGCCATCGCGCCGGATTTCGGCAGCAGATAATAGCAGAGCACCGGCGTCACTGTGATTGCGGTAATGAGGCTCGCCAGGATCGAGACGATATAAGCAGCGCCGAGCGGCGCGAAAAGGCGGCCTTCGATACCGGAAAGCGCAAATAGCGGCACGAACACGAGGACGATGATCGCAGTCGCATAGATGATGCCGGAGCGGACCTCCTGTGAAGCGCGCGCGATGACCTTCAGGACGGATTCAGGCGCGGCCTTCTGCGCGTTCTCGCGAAGTCTTCGGAACACATTCTCCACATCTACGACGGCATCGTCGACCAATTCGCCGATGGCGATGGCAAGTCCGCCCAGCGTCATGGTGTTGATTGTCATTCCGAAAAACTGAAACACGATCACCGTGATGAGAATCGAGATCGGGATGGCAGTCAGCGAGATGAAGGTGGTGCGCCAGTTGAGCAGGAAAAGGAACAGGACGACAGCAACAACGATCATCGCTTCGACGAGCACGGTCTGCACGTTGTCGACGGACGCCTTGATAAAATCGGCCTGACGGAAAAGGACGTTTATTTCGATATCTTGCGGTAGCACCCGGCGCAGTTCGGCAAGTGCGCTCTCGATGTCTTCGCTCAGGCGCAGACTGTCGGACGACGGTTGCTTTTGTACCGACATGATGACCGCCGATTGTCCCATGTAGCCGGCATCGCCGCGCTTCACCTGCGCCGCATAATCGACTTCCGCCAGCTGTCGCAGGCGGATTGGAACGCTATCGCGATAGGCGACGGGCAGATTGCGCAGGTCTTCGAGTTTGGTGGTCCGGCCGAGATTACGGATCAGGTATTCGCGCGCATGCTGGTCGACGAAGCCACCGGCCGTGTTGGTTCCGAATTTGGCAATCGCGGCTTCGACATTCGCGCGGTCGACGCCCAGAAGACTCATCTGCGCTGTGTCGAGCGAGATACGGTACTGTCGCACTTCGCCGCCAATGGGGATCACCTGTGCAACACCCGGGATGGTCAGGAGGCGCGGCCTCAAAACCCAGTCTGCGAGTTCGCGCGTCTCCATCGCTGATTGCGATTTGCTGGCCACCGCGATCAGCATGATCTCGCCCATGATCGAAGTGACGGGCGCCATTTGTGGAACGACATCGTCGGGCAACTGTTCGCGGACGATGTTCAGCCGCTCGCTTATCTGCTGGCGGTTACGGTAGATGTCCGTGCCCCAATCGAACTCGACGTAGACGATGGACAGCCCTGCTCCGGATATCGAGCGAACTCGCGACACGCCGGCCATGCCGTTCATGGCCGTCTCGATGGGAAACGTGACGAGTGTTTCGACCTCCTCGGGAGCAAGTCCATGTGCCTCTGTCATCAGCGTGACGGTCGGCTTGTTCAGATCCGGGAACACGTCGACAGGCAGCGTGCGCAAGGTCAGCGCGCCGTAGATGACCAGCGCTCCCGCGAGCGCGAGCACAAACAGCCTGTTTTTGAGGCTTCCGATAACAAGGTGATTGAACATCTTCAGCCGCCCCTAGTGTTCCGGTTCTGACATTTGCTTCCCTGTGCGGCCAAGTTCCGAGCAAGTTTCAGAACCATAGGGGACACTAGCAACTCTCTGTTTCTAATGTAGCTTTTGCACCTGACATTTGGTTTCGAATGCAGCCGCAAGCGGGTACCAAACGTCAGGAGCGCTCCGCTAGCGGACCTGGTTGAGCAGCGTCACACCGTCGACGACGATGCGCTGGTCTGTCTTTATGCCGGCTGTGATGACCACCCGGTCGCCATCGAATGGTTCGAACTTGATGACTTGCGGTTCGAAGCGCTCGGGCTGCGTCTTGACCCAGACTATCGGGAGGCCCGCCGGTCCACGCACAACGGCGGAGGCTGGAAGGACAAAGCTTTCCATCTCGTCCTGCGACTGCACGATGACCCGCGCGGTCATGCCGACAGCAAGATCTTCGTCGGCCGTTTCCACCTTGAAGTTCAGGATCGTGGAGTGATGCCGCAACGCCGGTCCGCGGCCAACGTAGAGGAGATCCAGCCGATGATGGTCGTGAACGGTCGCAGCCGCCGAGGCAATGTTTCTGGCAATTTCCGGATGCCGTGCGACCGCCTCGATCCAGAACTCTGATGGGTCGATGATCTCGAAAAGCACGTCGCGGGTCTCGACGACCTGCCCCGCCACAACGTTAGCCGTCGATATTATCCCGCTGATCGGCGCAACCAAGGCTACCCTTGCGGATGTGCTCGGCAGAAGCTGTTCACGCTTCTTGATCAGGGCTTCGAGTTCACCGGCGATTTCATCCTCGCGGACCTTCGGGACTGAGCCGGGCCGCTCGCGATAACGCGATAGGATGGTCCTGTTCTTGACGATCAGCGCTTCTGTCTCCGCGATCTGGCTGACGATGTTCGCGCGGTCGGATTCTTCGATGTAGGTCTCGACGAAACCGAGCTCTTCCCCTTTTTCCACCCTCAAGCCGACATAGGGGACTTTGGACGCCGCACTCTCGGACACCTGGAAACGGCCCGGCCGGTCGGACTGCACGCGGCCCAGGTTCTGCGGGCCGGCGATCACGCGCCCACTCAACTCGGTCGCGCGCGACGCTTGCGTCTTGACAACAACGGTCGTGCGGATCGAGAGAAGATGCTGCGTCGCCTTCGGCACAAACAGTGTCGCATCAGGCATGCGCTGCGGCTGGTCGGTAGCCATGCTTGAGGGGATGGAGGGAGATGCAGGTATCATTTCGGCAGCTTCAGTCTGCACCGGCGAAACGAGCAGCAAGCAAGTAGCCCCCATCGCGAGGATTGTCACTCCGGCCGTACGGCGAAGCGGCGTGACGTCCGCGGTCGTATCGGCTTCCTCGGCACTCGCAACCTCCCGCGAATCTTTTTCAACCTTAGTGGTCTTCTGCGTCGGCTCCCTGTGCCCCGCAATGAAAAGCAGCGTCAAGAGCATTCCTGCGACGAAACCGCCGCCTAGCGTCCACATCAGCTTCTCGTCTTCGAGGAAGACTGCGTACCATTTGGAGCCCTTGAAAGCCGTGTCGGCAACTCGGGTGCGTTCAAGGCTTTCGGGCACATTGAGGTGGCCGGTCAGAAGGTCTTCAGAGCCGTCAGCGAACGTCAACACGAATAGCAGGTCTGCAGCTCCAGGTTCAGTGAGCCACGGGGCCGTAACGAGAAAAACGCCGTCGCCATCGGGCTTCGCCTCGACGCTGCCGCCGTCGACGGACACGGTCATGCTCGCACCCGATACGGGCTTGTTCGTCGCGAACTCGTGCAGGAAGACCGTCAGTTGCTCAGCCCCGGAGACGACACCGACGAGTTCCAGCTGTGGAGTAACGGCAACCACTCTTGGCGCTACCGCCAGATTGAGTGGCGGCGGCTTGTCGTGGTCATGCCCCTCATGGGCCGATACGGGCAGGGTTAAACCAGCTGCCAAAAGTGCGGCCAGCGCCAAACTGATCAGCTTTGTGACTCGGGTCATATCGATCCAGAGAATGGTTTCCCACTTCGTTGGCTTTAGCTTGACCGAGGTGCATTGCAGGAAGATTTCGCGAATGTTTCACTGTGTAACAATCCTTCAGCCACGCTTGAAGAACTCTATCAAGGCTGCCGACGTATCATCGGCGGCTTCCTCAGGCAGGAAATGCCCGCAGGCTAGCCCGGCCCCCTCAACGTTGGTTGCCTTCTCACGCCAGACACCTGCAACGTCATAGAGTTTGTGGACCAGACCTTTGGCGCCCCATAGCGCAAGCAACGGCATCTGCAGCCGCTTTTCGGCGTCCTCCGCATCGTGAGCAAGATCGATGGTGGCAGCCGCACGGTAATCCTCGCAGGTCGCCGCGATGCAGGACGCATCGTTGAAGCATCGAATGTATTCGGCGACCGCAGCATCGGTGAATGCAGCGGTATTACCCTTGCTCCATGCGGCCAGGTTGCTGCGAAGATAGAAGGAAGGATCGCCGCCGATCAGCCTTTCTGGCAATGGAGCGGGCTGGATGAGAAAGAACCAATGATAATATCCGGTCGCGAAATCTTTGTTCGTGCGCTCATACATGGTCGCCGTCGGCGCGATGTCGAGCACGGCCATCCGCTCCACGGCTTCGGGATAATCGAGTCCGAGCCGGTGCGCTACGCGGCCGCCCCGGTCATGACCAGCAATTGAGAACCGGCTGAAACCGTGCCGCGCCATCAACTCGACCTGATCGGCCGCCATCGCCCGCTTGGAGTAGGTTTCATGGGACTCGCAGGACACTGGCTTGTCAGAATCTCCATATCCTCGCAGATCACTGACAACGACTGTGAAGCCGGCCTTCACCATTTGCGGCGCCACCTTGTGCCAGCAATGGTGCGTTTGGGGGTAGCCGTGCAATAGCAGAACCGGAGGACCGCTCCCGGCTATCCTGGTGCGAAGACCCACGCCTTCCGACACTTCAATGCGCTGGTCGCTGAACCCTTCAAACATGCCGCCTCCTCGCTTCTCAACCAACCACGTCTCCACCACTTTGCTTGCGTCCCCGTCGCGTCGATCACCTCAGCCCGAGCCGATCTCTTCGACGACCTCAAGCCAGTCAGGCAAATCGCCCTGAGCCAGAAGGACGGGATGCTTATATTGTGTTTCACCTGTACCTCGCCGGTCGGCGGCTTCACCGGCAAACTTCGCCCAGGTTCCCGGAGCGACAAACCGCATCCGTGGTTTCTGAAGGTACAAGTCGTTACGCTTTTGTTTGTACATGACGTTCATCGCCATCAGTTCTTTGTCAAACCGGTTGAGAAAATCCTGGAGCGTGAGTCTGTCCTCGAAGTCACGGGCATCGACCAGGAGCACATAGTATGGAGTCCCCGTTTGCGGTCGAACTGGCAGGGCCGAAAACGATTCCAATTCAATTCCAGAATGCTCGCACGCGACGTCAACCGCTCTGGCGATCTGATAGCTGCTTAACTTTTCGCCCTCCAAATCTGAATGCTGGCCGCTCTTGTGCAGGAATTCCAGGACCGGGGCTTCGCCCATGAAACCATTGCATCGCACGACATCGCCGAGATCGTGGCGATAAAGCCCGCCGGATGTTGTCACGAAGACATTGTATTCCCGGCCGGTCTGCAATTCATGCCCCTCTAGAACTTTTGGATTTTCACCCCCTGCAAATTCCGCCGGAACGAATTCATAATAGGACCCGTCGACCGCCAGAACCCCGTCGGTGGAATTATCCGACAGCGCGATCGTGTGCCGTCCTTCCGTCGAGACGTACCCAAGGTCGCGCAGCGCTACATCGCCGTAATACTTCCTGAGCCGGCGCGATTGATATCCGACCGTGCCGCCAAGCCAGCACGCCAGCAAAACTAGCGGCCAGTAGTCCTTGGGATAGAGCGCGTCTGTCCGTGAAACGACGCTCTCGAGTTCGCGAGCGCGGCCGGGCCGCTTGATTTTTATGGCTCCATTTATCTTGCGGCGAATATCTTCGGGAATATTGAGGTCATGGCGCAACGTTCCCTCATGCAGGTCACGGATGAGCGCCTCACGGCATTGATCGCCGACTTCGGCAAGTCGAATCAAATTCGCAGGTGTAATCGTCGTGATGAAACCGACGTTTGTCCCGATGGAAAGTCTCAGAATGGTGTAATAGTGGGCTAACGGATCCACGATATTCGCAATGTCGATCGGCCCCACATAGAAGGATCTGACCAGTGGGCTTTGAAATCGGGCCGTTACGGCGCTTATCATTCCAATCGGCATGCCGCTTGGCGTCACGTCGACCGTCTCCGGCCCCGATATTTGCAGCCATCGTTTACCAGCCAGGTTTGGGCGGTCGATGACGGCCTTGACGCCCCACACTTCCCAGCTGCGACGATATTCCTGCAGCCAGCTGTGCGTGATTGGAATTATTTTTGGCCGGCCGGTAGTGCCGGCGGTGCAGGCAAAAGCCTCAACCTTTTCCGATTCCGGAAACAATGCGCTCTTATGCCCGTTGCACACCTTGTCGATGTAGGGGGCGACGTCAGCATAGGTCGAAAGTGGCACCTCTCGCCGGAAGTCCTCGAGCGTCCTGATTCCAGAGAAATTGTGATCCCTGCCGAAACCTGTGTCACGGCAGCGCTCGATCTTGCTGAACAGGGCGCGTGTTTGAACCGACCTCGCACGTGCAAGCAGCGACTCGAATTTTCGCAGCTTACGCCGGTAGAAAGGAAGGATCAGCAGCCTCGCGGCAGTGCCGATAATTCGCCCGAAGTCCATTGAGTGCCTATTGGTGATGCGGCCAGCCCGGAGTAAATTTGGTTCCGTTCCACTCAAGCCGGTCTCGCATCCTACCGCGGAATGTCAGCCCGCATCCGCCCCGGCTCATGAGGCGAAGCAGGAGCGGCCACTGCTGTGGCCCATCCTTTGCCCTCAACTTTTTCCCGGCTTCTCGGGTTTGTCGACGACCGGCCCGCCGGCCTTCTTCCACGCCGAGAAACCTCCTTCGACATGACTGATGTTCTCCAGCCCCATGTCGAGCAGCGTCGCCGTCGCCAGCGACGAACGCCAGCCGGACTGGCAGTAGAAGACGAACTTCTTGCCCGAGCTGAAGACCTCCTTGTGATAGGGGCTTTCCGGATCGACCCAGAATTCCAGCATACCGCGCGGCGCATGGAACGCTCCAGGAATCATGCCTTCACGTTCAAGCTCGCGCACATCGCGAATGTCGACGAAGACCGTATCCGCGTCGTCCACGAATGCTTGCGCATCCTGCGGGGTGTGCGCCTCAATGCGCTCCGCCGCCTCGGCCACAAGCTGTTTCACACCCTTTTTCAGTCCCATGATTACTCCCAATGATAGGTCCCACATTCCGCAAAGCCACGATCTCCTCACCCACGATGGAGATCGGACCCGACGCCGTCCACCACAAAAAAACAGGGGCGGCCACCGCAATGACCGCCCCACTCGTTTTAGCACGTCACAACAGGAGGGCCGGACTCACAGCCGGCCCATACGCACGTCCTCTTCGGGGTTGGCCGAGATCTTGTGAATCGAAAGGTCCGCGCCTCGGTGCTGGTCTTCGTCGCTCATTCGGAAGCCAATGGCGGCATCGACGAGCGAATAAATCACAAGGCCCGCCACCAAGCCGTAGGTCGAGCCCAGAAGGGATCCGGCAATCTGGCTGCCAAGCGTTACGCCGCCAAGACCGCCGAGCGCTTCGAGACCGAAGATACCGCAGGCAATCCCGCCCCACAGGCCGCAAAGTCCATGCAGCGGCCACACGCCGAGCACATCGTCGATTTTCCACTTATTTTGCGCGATCTGGAACATCTGCACGAACAACCCACCGGCAACGAGCCCCACGATCAGCGAACCGACCGGATGCATGACATCTGAACCCGCGCACACCGCGACGAGACCGGCCAACGCGCCATTATGCACGAAGCCGGGGTCGTTACGTCCAATGACAAGCGCGGAAAGAATGCCGCCAGCCATCGCCATCAGCGAGTTCATTGCCACGAGACCCGACACGCCCGACAGGGTCTGCGCGCTCATCACGTTGAAGCCGAACCACCCCACGCACAGCATCCACGAGCCCATCGCTAGCCAGGGAATCGACGATGGCGGAATTCCCTGGCTGCCACCCTTCGCATACCGCCCGACCCGGGGACCGAGCTTAAGGACGGCGCCCAGCGCCACCCATCCACCGAATGCATGCACCACGATGGAGCCTGCAAAATCGTGGAAGTCCGCGCCGAACATGCCTTTGAATACATCCGCCTGCAGTCCGAAGTTGCCGTTCCACACCGCCCCTTCGATGATGGGGTAACCAACGCCGACGATCATCGCTGTCGCGAGGCACTGCGGCCAGAACTTCGCGCGTTCCGCAATGCCGCCAGACACGATGGCCGGGATCGCCGCCGCGAATGTGCATAAAAAGAAGAATTTGACGAGCGAGATGCCCTGTGGCCCGAAACCTTCGACACCTGCGGCGCCTGTCAGCGCCGATGCGCTGACGAGGAACGTCACCCCGTAAGCCACCCAGTAGCCGATGAAGAAATAGGTCACGGTCGAAATCGCGAAGTCGACCAGGATCTTGACGAGCGCGTTGACCTGGTTCTTGTGGCGGACCGTGCCGACCTCGAGGAACGCGAACCCGCCATGCATGGCGAAGACCAGGATCGCACCGATCAGAAGGAAAAAAACGTCCGCGCCGTGCTGCAGCTCAACCATGCAGTTCCCCCGAACTCATCAATCGTTAAGACCGGTTGCCGCACAAGGCATCAGCATGCTTGGCAATTCGGCAAACGACCAATTTTTGCGCCTGTTTTCAAGGCGCGGGTGAGCCAGGTTCCAGCGTTTTGCGAGTGCCAGAGACTAGAAAGCAACCAAGAGCGGGAAATGGTTATTTTTTAGGCGCGATCAGCGCCAAAATGCCCGGATTATTGGCAATCCGGGCATTCGTTTTGTCAGTTTATCCACATCAAAAACCGGTCGCGGCTCAGCGCACCCGCCGCGGGTTCTTGTAGAGATCCGCTTCCTGGTGCTCGAGTGACGGCTGCAACCGACCGGCAATCACGTCTTTCCACAGCCGCCACAAATGCCAGCGCGCGCCACGGTTGAAAATGATCATGGCCGCGAACAGCTTCAGCACGGTCAGGAGCTTCTTGTCCGCATATTCGGTCTTGAGCCCGCACTTCCACTTGCCCGCGATCGACGTGATCTGACCGTCGACGTATCCGATTTTGTTGTTGTTCTGGTCATAGAGCGTGTAGTCGCCGCCGACGTTGATGAACGCCCGTTGCAACCGGAAGTACTCCGGCTTTCCATCCCGCATCAGGAAGAACGAGAAGTGCTCGGGAAACAGCGGCAATTTGAACGCCGAGCGCTCCAGATAGATGATGAAGTCATCATCGTCGGTGTTGATGGAATAGGCCGTGACGGGCAGCCCCCGCGCGCCCATCGTCAATTGCAGGCTGCGCCCGATCATCAGATCCATGGTGGCCTTCCAGCCCATGCTCTTCGTGAACAGCTTGAAGATCAGGCGGCGGTCCATACCCTTGTTTTCTTTCCACGGCGTCTTGCGGTAACCCATGAGTCCGGTCCGCACGCCGTTCTCGATCACGTCGGCATAGATATCCATGTCCTGCGTGAACTGCCTTGAGCGAGCGCGGTTGCGGTGGCGCTTGTAGATGCCGAACTCAGTCGGGTTGAGATCGGTCAGCCAGACGTCGATGACAAACTTATGCCATTCCTTGTCGGATGTGGACGCTCGCGCCGTGCGTTTTGAGATTTTTGTTTCGCCGCCATCGGCCGCTTCATCGGCCCGCGTCCGCTGCAGGACCTCTGCCCGCGCCTCGCGTGCCGCATCGTCGGCGGCGGCATTCGCTTCCGCCAGAATCACGCTAGTAGCCATTTTGGCCTGCCTCGTCGTCTATGACGCCCGCACTAACGCGAATCACTTTCCCGAGACGTTAACATTCTATAAACAGCTGACGAACAGGCCGGCGCCCCTATCACCGCCGAAACCCTGCGAATAACACGTATCATTCCGTTCAGCTTCCGCCCCGCCCGCCGAAAATCGCCGAGCCGACGCGAATGTGCGTCGCACCCAGTTCGACGGCAGTCGTGAAATCGCCCGACATCCCCATGCTGAGGCCCGATAACCCCAATTCACCGGCCAACTTGGCAAGAAAAGCGAAATGGATCGCCGGCTCTTCATCGACTGGCGGAATGCACATCAGCCCGGCGACCTCCAATCCAAGTTCGTCCCGGCACACCGAAAGCAGCGCCCCGGCCTCTGCCGGCGCCACCCCCGCCTTCTGCTGCTCCTCGCCGGTATTGACCTGGACGAAGAGAGGAATTCGCTTGCCCTGCTTGGCCATCTCGACGGCCAGCGCCCGCGCAATCTTCGGCCGGTCGACCGTGTGGATAACGTCGAACAGCGCCACCGCCTCCTTGGCCTTGTTCGATTGCAGCGGGCCGATGAGATGCAGGGTCAGGTCGGGAAAATCCTCCCGCAGCCCCGGCCATTTGCCCTGTGCTTCCTGCACGCGGTTCTCGCCGAAATGCCGCTGCCCGGCGTCGAGAACTGGACGGATCTCCTCGGCGCCGAAAGTCTTCGACACCGCGATCAGCGTTACTTCCTCAGGGTCGCGTCCGACACCCCTGGCAGCCCCTGCAATTTCTTCACTCAAATCGGCCAGCCGGCTAGCAACGTCTTCAGACAATTCGCACTCTCCCAACTTGCAAAAAAGAACAAAGCGTGTACATATCACCCCCTCAATCCACGAGTTCCGCCACCGGGACTCGCTGCCCTATATCTTACAGCGTGCAGGACAGGTATCATGAGTGACATAACCGACTTCCGCTCAGCGAACTTGAGAAACGCATGACCAACGCCGAGGATCTTATTGCGGACTTGCCCCACACGATGAACCTGCGGCTTGAGACGATCGTCGGCGCCCAGCAGGAAGTGGCAGCCCGCCTCGGGCTGATGGACAAGCAGCTCTCCATTTTGGTTCGTGACGTGCGCGATATGCGCGGCGGTGTCACCCGCCAGTTCGCCGAGCAAGACAGGCGTCTGAACCAACTAGAACACCGCCTCAACGGTGTCGAACAGCGCCTCGACGCTGTCGAACAGCATCTCGTAAGCATCGACGGAAAGCTCCAGCAACTGCTCGATCGCGGCTGATTGGGCAAACATTTGCTGCTGGTCCATACCACGCGCTTGACCCCCGCGAGCCTTTGCGGTCATCTCCCGCGCGAAGAACAGCTGAAACGGGATTGGCCAAAGCCGGAAAACCGAGCTTTCGGCAACTCCAACACCAGTTTGCATCTGACGCAAGCTTGCACCGCGCCACGCGGATGAAGTGTTGGTAGACAAACTCCGACACGGGCCTGCCGGATGTCGGACCAGAAAGAAGACAGACCCCATGGCAGTCGAACGCTACAACGCCCCCGAGCGCGAATCTCACTGGCAGCGCGTGTGGGAAGAGGCCGACCTTTTCACCGCCAACACCGATTCGCAGCGCCCCAAGTGCTACATCCTGGAAATGTTTCCGTATCCGTCAGGCCGTATTCACGTCGGACACTCGCGCAACTACACGATGGGCGACGTGCTGGCCCGCTATAAACGCGCCAAGGGTTTCAACGTCCTCCACCCGATGGGCTGGGACGCATTCGGCATGCCGGCGGAAAACGCTGCGATGGAGCGCAAGGTCCATCCCGGCGATTGGACTCGCCAGAACATCGCCGCCATGCGCGCACAGCTCAAATCCATGGGTTTCGCAATCGACTGGAGCCGCGAATTCGCAACCTGCGATGTCGACTACTACAAGCACCAGCAGCGGCTGTTCATCGACTTGCTCGCCCATGATCTGGTCTACCGCAAATCCTCTAAGGTCAACTGGGACCCCGTCGACAACACTGTGCTCGCCAACGAACAGGTCATCGACGGCCGCGGCTGGCGTTCGGGCGCGCTTGTCGAACAGCGCGAACTGACCCAATGGTTCTTCCGCATTACCAAGTACGGCGACGAACTGCTCGAAGCGCTCGGCACCCTCGACCAGTGGCCTGACAAGGTGCGCCACATGCAGGCCAACTGGATCGGCCGCTCGGAAGGCACGCTCATCCGCTGGGCGCTCGACAAGGACACCGCCCCAAAAGGCATAAAAGAAGTCGAGGTCTTCACGACCCGCCCCGACACGCTGTTCGGCGCCTCGTTCCTCGCCATCGCCCCCGATCATCCGATTGCCAAGGCCGCCGCCAAGGACAACCCGAAGATTGCGGCGTTTTCCGAAGAGTGCCGCCGCCTTGGCACCTCCGTTGCCGACCTCGAAAGCGCCGAGAAGAAGGGCGTCGACACCGGCATCCGCGTAAAGCATCCCTTCGATCCCGACTGGCTGCTGCCGGTCTGGGTGGCAAATTTCGTCCTCATGGACTACGGCACTGGCGCCATTTTCGGCTGCCCCTCTGGCGACCAGCGCGACCTCGATTTTGCTCGCGCCTACGATTTGCCGGTGATCCCGGTCGTACTGCCGGCCGGCACCGAGGCGAAGAGCTTCGAAATCGGCGAGGAGGCCGTCGACGGAGGCGGAACCATGATAAATTCCCGCTTCCTCGACGGCCTCGACCCCGCAGCCGCGTTCGAAGAAGCCGTCTCCCGCCTCGAAAAGCAAAAGCTGGCAGGCAGGCCGGTCGCCACCCGCAAGGTCAACTTCCGCCTGCGTGACTGGGGTATCTCGCGCCAGCGTTATTGGGGCTGCCCGATCCCTGTTATCCACTGCAAGGATTGTGGCGTTGTTCCCGTCCCCGCCAACGACCTCCCCGTCAAACTCCCCGACGACGCCAGCTTCGACGTTCCCGGCAATCCGCTTGAGCGCCACCCGACCTGGAAGAACGTCGACTGCCCGACCTGCGGCAAGCCCGCCCGGCGCGAAACCGATACGATGGACACCTTTGTCGATTCCTCCTGGTACTTCGTCCGCTTCACCGCTCCGCACGCAGCAACGCCCGTCAATCCCAAGGCAGCCGCCTACTGGCTCCCCGTCGACCAGTACATTGGCGGCGTCGAGCACGCCATTTTGCACCTGCTTTATTCGCGCTTTTTCTTCCGCGCTATTTCCGACGCCGGACACGCCCCGGCGGGCGGCGCAAACCTGCGCGAACCCTTCGCGGCGCTGTTCACGCAAGGCATGGTCACCCACGAGACCTACAAGGCCGCAAATGGCGCGTGGCTTTCGCCGGAAGCAGTAACGCTCGAAGGCGACGGCAATAATCGCACGGCCAAAGCAACCCGGACCGGCGAACCCGTAACGATCGGTGCCATCGAGAAGATGTCGAAGTCGAAAAAAAACGTCATCGACCTGGACGCCTTCATCGGCAGCTACGGCGCCGATACCGCGCGCTGGTTCGTCCTTTCCGACAGTCCGCCCGAACGCGACGTGATCTATACCGACGTCGGCGTCGAGGGTGCCCGCCGCTTCGTCCAGCGCATCTGGCGCCTCGTCAACGAAATCGTCGAAAGGGCTTCGCCTGTTGGCGCTGAAAAGCCGGAGAATTTCGACCCCGAGGCGATGGAGTTGCGACGAGCCGTCCATAAGACGCTGCACAACGTCGGCCGTAACATTGAGGGCCTGCGCTTCAACGTCGCCGTCGCCTCGCTCTATGAGCTGGCGAATGTTCTCGGTTCGTCCCTTCAGAAAAGCGGCGACGACCACGCCTGGGCTCTGCGCGAGGCAGCCGAAATGACTGTACAAATGATCGCCCCAATGATGCCGCACCTTGCCGAGGAGTGCTGGTCGCGGCTTGGTTACAACACTCTTCTCACCAATCAGCCCTGGCCTGAGGCCGATCCGGCCTTGCTCGTTGACGATGAGATCACCATTGCCGTACAGGTGAATGGCAAACGGCGCGACGAACTGAAGATCGCCCGCGACGCCTCCAGAGAAGACATGGAGGCCGCCGCATTGGCGCTTGAAACAATTGTTCGCGCGTTGGAAGGCCGGTCGCCAAGAAAGGTGATCGTCGTTCCACAAAGGATTGTAAATGTCGTCGTTTAGGCCGCATCAGGGGTTCGGCACCAATGGGCGTTCGGCGCAACACAGGGGCGCAACCGGCTCCCGCGCGCCTGCTCGTCTTATTCGTTGGGCTGCTGTTTTCGCGGCGGTGACGATCGGACCGTTCCTAGCAGCGTGCGGCGATAGCGGCTTCCGCCCGGTCCACGCCGACCTTGGCGGCATTACGCCAACCTCCCAGAAGCTTGCAAGCCTCTCGATCGCGCCGATCCCCGGCCGTGTCGGACAGCAGTTGCGCAATGAGCTGATCTTCCAGGCCAATGGCGGGGCCGATCCGCTGACGCCGGAATACCGCCTCGACATCGCCATTCGCGAGGGAGTAACCTCGACGCTCGTCCGCCAGACCGGCGATGCCCGTGGACAAGTCTACAACCTCGACGCCAAGTTCAAGGTTACGCGGCTCTCCGACAAGAAAGTCATACTCTCCGGCACAAGTTATGGCCGTGCCGGCTTCGAGCGCTTCGACTCGATTTATTCCAACGTCCGCGCCCGCCGCGATGCCGAGGACCGCGCAGCGAAAACCATTGCGGTCGACATGAAGGCCCGGCTTGCCGCATTCCTGGCCGCGTCCGCCTGATTTGCACTCAGCGCCGGCCCAACCTGCGACAGTGTTGAACTGATGGTCGCAATCAAAAGCCATGAGGCTGCCCGCTTCCTGAAAGCGCCTGACCGCTCCATTTCTGCGGTGCTCACTTATGGCACCGACGCCGGCCTCGTCACTGAACGCGCCCGGGCGGCGGCAAAAGCCTGGGCCGGCCTCGAAGACCCACCTTCCGAGATCACCCGCCTCGACGATGCTGATCTCGAAACGGATCCCGACCGCCTCTCGGTGGAACTCATGACGGTGCCGATGTTCGGCGGCCGCAAGATCGTCCTCTCGAGCACTGGCCGCCGCATCAACGCCGTGCTGCTCAAGGAGCTCATCGAACCTGGACCGCTACCCGGCGTGCTGATCGTCGAAGCCGGCAATCTGAAGCCCACCGACAAGATCCGCAGCCTGTTCGAGAAGGCCAAGCACGCCGCTGCCATTGCATGTTTTCCCGACGAGGGCCGCGACCTTGCCGTCCTTGTCGACGAAGAGGTCAAGGCCGCGAAAATGACGATCGCGCCCGAAGCCCGCGAAGTGCTGCTCGCCCAGCTCGGTGCCGATCGCGTCCTGTCGCGCGGCGAGATCGCCAAGTTGGTGCTCTACTGCTCGGGCCGCAAGCGCATCGAACTTGACGACGTGGAAGCCATAGTCAGCGACGCTTCTGAACTCGGCGTCGATCGCATCGTCGATGCGGCCGCCGGCGGCGAACCCGGCGTCGCCGTCAGGGAACTGTCCCGCGCGCTCAATTCCGGCGAAAGCCCTCAGACCGTCATCATCGCCCTGCAGCGCCATTTCATGCGCCTGCACCGCATCCAGGCGGATGTGACGAGTGGGCGCTCCATTGCCGACGCCATGAAGGCGCTGCGACCACCATTGCATTTCAAGCAGAAGAACGCCGTCACCGCGCAGGTCAGGAAATGGCCTATGGCGCATCTAGACCGCGCCCTGGCAGAGATTGCAAAGGCTGCAAGAAACGCCCGTCAGACAGGCTGCCGCGATGACCTCATTACCGAATCCCTCATCCTGGGGTTAGCCCAGCTCGCCCGCATCGCACGTTAGACCGATAGAGCGCCGAAGCCGTCCCGGTCGCAGCCATCAGCCGCCCGCGCTTGCCCTGACAGCCGCTATCCCTATAGTGCCGGCCAAACGCAACGCCGCCGTACCTCGCGAAACGTTGCCCAACATCGGCTTGCCGAATGTTGGAAATCAACAACCAACACCGGCTTGCATGCTGAGGCGAGCTTGCGCAGCGTCAAGCCGACGAAGTGTTGACTAAACTGCTCAACACCGGCTTGGCGAGTGTTGACCAAAAAAACAAGGAACCAGCATGAGCGAAACCCGCTACGACGTCATCGGAATCGGCAATGCCATCGTCGACATCATCGGCCGCTGCGACGACGACTTTCTGACTAAGCACGACGCCCCGAAAGGCCATATGCGCCTCGTCGATGCACCGACCATCGCAGCGCTCTACGGCGATATGGGTCCCGCCGTCGAAATCTCTGGCGGCTCGGCGGCGAACACGCTTGTCGGCGTGTCGTCTTTTGGCGGCAACGGCGCATTCATCGGCAAGGTCGCCGACGACGAATTCGGCAAGATCTTCGCCCATGACATCCGCGCCGCCGGCGTCACGTTCAACTCCAAGGCGGTCAACGGCAAGGACCCGACTTCCCGCTCGCTCATTCTCGTCACGCCCGACGGCGAGCGCACGATGAACACGTTCCTAGGTATCTCAACCGACATCGACGACGGCGAAGTCGACCCAGACGCCATCGCAGCCGCCAAGATCGTCTACCTCGAAGGCTACCTGTTCGACCGCCCCGACGCGAAGGCAGCCTTCCGCCAGGCTGTCAAAATTGCCAAGAGCGCCGGCCGCAGGGTCGCCCTCACCCTCTCCGATGGTTTCTGCGTCGACCGCCACCGCGGCGAATTCATCGAACTGATCCGGGATGGAATCGACATCCTCCTTGCCAACGAGGACGAAATCATCTCGCTCTATGAGACCGCCGACTTCGAGGAAGCCGCCCGCCGCACCATGGCCGATACCGAGCTTGCCGCACTGACCCGCAGCGCTTTAGGCTCGACGATCATTTCTCAGGGCGAGCGCATCGAGATCCCGGTCGACCCCGTGTCCAAGGTCGAGGACAGCACCGGCGCTGGCGACCTCTATGCAGCCGGCTTCCTCTATGGCATCGCAACCGGTAAGGATCTGGCCACTGCCGGCCGCCTCGGCAGCATCGCCGCCGCCGAAGTCATCAGCCACGTCGGCGCACGCCCGGAATTGAATCTGGCTGAACTGGCCCGCCAGAAAGGCGTGCTCTAATAATCTGGAACGTCGCGCCATGAACAAGCTCGCTCCTGCCCACCCGCGTGACAGGCTCATCGTCGCTCTCGACTTGCCGACGGTGGGCGAAGCGCGCGACCTCGTGCAGGCCATCGGCGATGAAGTATCGTTCTACAAGATCGGCCTCGAACTGATCCTGTCGAATGGGCCGGAAGGCAACGGCCTCGGCCTCGTCGGCGAACTCGTCGACCAGGGTAAGCGCGTCTTCCTCGACGCCAAGCTGCTCGATATCGGTAATACGGTCGAGCGATCGGTCGCCCGCGTCGCCGAACTTGGCGCCGCCTTTCTCACCATCCACGGCCACGACCGCAAAACGATGAAGGCGGCAATTGCCGGACGCGGTAGCAGCGATCTCAAGATCCTTGCCGTGACCGTCTTGACGAGCCTGACCGCCGAGGATTTGGCCGAGCAGGGAATACCTGAAGGTCTTGCCTCTTCACCCGCCGATCTGGTGCTGCACCGGGCAAGGCTGGCTCATGAAACCGGTATCGACGGCGTCATCGCATCGGGCCAGGAAGCCGCCAACATCCGCTCCGCAACCGGCGGCAAAATCCTCATCGTCACTCCGGGCATCCGCCTGCCCGGCAGCGACGCGGGAGACCAGCAGCGGATCATGACACCCGATCATGCCATCGCAGCCGGCGCCGACTACATCGTCGTCGGTCGGCCGATAAACGCTTCAAGTGACCCAAAGGCCGCCGCCGCGACCTTCGTCCGTCACATTGCCGATGCTGCGTGAACGATACAAAGACTGTTAGAAAAGACCTCGAGAGAAGGACAGCCAAAAATGCCCAAAGGTTACCTCATCGCCCAAACCATCGTGACCGACCCGGAAGCCTGGGGCAGATATGTCGAGAAGACAAAGCCTGCGCTGGCGAAATTCGGCGGTGCCCCGATCGCACGCGGTGGTCGCTGCGAGATCGCGGAAGGGAATGGTTTCTCACGCAACGTCATCATAGAATTTCCCAGCTACGAAGCCGCGCTCGGTTATGCCAACTCGCCGGAGTACACTGATGCAAAAGCCCTTCGCCAAGGCGCTGGCACAATGAACATGACCATTGTCGAGGGCATCTGACCAACCACCCATCAAGCGAGGGCCTGCCGTGCCCCACAACCCCGCTTCAGTTGAGCGCGCACCTGTCCCGTGGCAGACCGGCGTTATCACGCTGTTTCCGGAAATGTTTCCTGGTCCGCTCGCAGTATCCCTCGTCGGCCAGGCCCTCGAAGCCGGTCTCTGGTCGCTGCAAGCGATCGGGCTCCGCGAATTCGGCGCGGGCCGTCATCGTCAGGTCGACGACACACCGGCCGGCGGCGGTGCTGGCATGGTCCTGCGCGCCGACGTCGTTGCTGCGGCTGTCGACAAGACACGCGCCGCAAGCCAGGAAGCAGCCCGGCTTCCGGCGATCTACCTTTCCCCGCGCGGTGAACCCTTAACCCAGCGGCTCGTCAAGGATCTCGCCTCCGGCCCCGGCGTCCTGCTGCTGGCCGGCCGTTTCGAGGGTGTCGACGAACGCGTGCTCGAAGCCCGCAACTTCCGCGAGGTCTCGATCGGCGATTACGTCCTCTCGGGAGGCGAACTCGCCGCCATGGTGCTGATTGATGCCTGCGTGCGGCTCATCCCCGGCGTCATCGGCGCAGCCGACAGCCTCACCCACGAAAGCTTCGAGAACGGCCTTCTCGAATACCCCCAGTACACCCGCCCGCGCGAATGGGAGGGCCGGGTAATCCCAGACGTGCTGCTGTCTGGAGATCACGGCCGCATCGCCAAATGGCGCCAAAGCGAAGCCGAAATGCTGACCCGCGTCCGCCGGCCCGACCTATCGACGCAAAAGCCGCCTAAAAAGTAGCTTCTCGAGATGTTCTACAACTGTTCCTGGCAGAGTTCGAACCCGGAGGCCTCGGAGAATTATACGGCGCCGGATGCCGCGAAGCGCTGGGCATCTGAAGGCCAAACAAAAAACAGCATCGACAGCTTGTTCGATTTGCGGTAGATGACCCCACTAATTCCCCAGATATGGGTTGCCCCTTGCGGGCTGCACGAGCGGTGCCCGTCCTTAAAGAAGGATAGTAGGCGGCGCTCCTCTGCTGTTTGAAAGCATCGAGGAACAAGAACAATGAACATCATCCAACAGCTCGAACAAGAGCAGATGCGCGCCATTTCCGCCAAGCGCGGCGTGCCAGAATTCGGCCCCGGCGACACCGTGAAGGTCATGGTCAAGGTCGTTGAGGGCAAGACCGAGCGTCTTCAGGCCTACGAAGGCGTCGTCATCTCGCGTGCCGGCAGCGGCCTCAACGAGAACTTCACCGTCCGCAAGATCTCCTATGGCGAAGGCGTCGAGCGCGTATTCCCGATCTATTCGCCGCTGATCGCAGAAATCGAAGTCGTCCGTCGCGGCCGTGTCCGCCGCGCCAAGCTCTACTACCTGCGTGGTCGCCGTGGCCGTTCCGCGCGTATCGCCGAGCGTACGGATGCCCGCGCCCGCCGCCTCAACGCAGCTTGGAAAGGCTTCAAGAAGCAGAGGGGCCAGCCCGACGATCTCAGCCAGATCAAGGGCATCGATGAGCAGTTGCTCTCCCGCTTGAAACAGCTCAACTGCGTTAAGCTGGAGCAGATCGCCAACTTCTCCGACGACGACATCGCCAACCTGGACGATTTTCTCAACCTCGACGGACAGATTGAAAAGCAGGACTGGGTCGGACAGGCACAGAACCTCATCGCCGAATCAGCTGCTGCCGAAGCCGCAGCAACCGCCGAAGCTGAAGAAGCCGCAAAGGCTGCTGCAGAAGCGAAAGCTTCCGAATAAATCAGCCGGACGGCCCGCCGCAATCCGAAACAGCCCGCAACGAGTGTCGCGGGCTGTTTTCGTTTCGCCGCCGTTTGGCGGTTACTTTCGCACCCACAACGCATCGCTGTCAGCCGATGTGCAGACGCGTGCGTGGCTCGATCATCGCCACTAGACGCCGCAAGTCGGAAAGCCGCAGCGCGATGCAACCCTCCGTCGGCTTCAAGCCGCCGCCGCTCTCGCTTGCCACGTGAACGAAAATGGCGCTGCCCGCACCCTGCACGCGCGGCCGGTCATTGTGGCCGACAACTATGACGAGGTCGTAGAGCTGGTCACTCCTCCACATCCGCTCCGCGCTCGCGCGATAAGGATGGCGCACGGACCGGTTGTAGTTACTGTCGAACGGCGCATCGCACCAGCCATCATCGGGACGCAGCGCCCTGACCGGCAACATCGTCGCCGGCCGGTTACCACGCCGGTCGGCACGATATAACGCCTGCCGCAGCGGCCACACCCCGCGCGGCGAGGCCCCGTCTCCTTCGCGCTTGAATGTCGCGATGCCTGACCGCCCCAGCGCGCACCGCAGCTTCAGATGGCCCGCCTTGACGATTCCCAGGGTGTGCCGGCCCGGAAGCCTGTTGACGTAGATGTGTCTCATCGTGTGCCCAGCCCCGATTGCGGCCCGCCCGAACCTGAGCCAAACACCACCCTGCCTGATAGCTTGACACGATATCGTTTTAACCCGCTGCTGTGGGTTAACAAATCCCATGCCCTATGGTGTTGCAACGAACCCGTGCTAGATAACAAGCTGCGACGACGAAGCACTGTCTGGAGCGACGACGAAATGAGCAATGTCCGCAAAATCCTGATCGTGGATGACGATGATGACCTCCGCGATTCCCTGAGGGACCAACTGGCATTGCACGACGAGTTCGAAGTCACGGTAGCCGACGCCGCCGGGCGTGGCATCGAGACCGCCAAGGCCGAACACCACGATCTTGTCCTCTTCGATGTCGGCCTGCCCGACATGGATGGCCGCGAGGCGGTGAAAATCCTGCGCAAGTCAGGTTTCAAAAGCCCGATCATCATGCTCACCGGCAACGAATCGGATGCCGACCAGATCCTCGGTCTCGACGCAGGCGCCAACGACTACGTCACCAAGCCATTCAAGTTCGCCGTGCTGCTGGCACGCATCCGCGCGCAATTGCGCCAGCACGAACAATCTGAAGACGCCGTCTTCACGATCGGGCCCTACACGTTCAAGCCGGCGTCCAAACTTCTCGTCGACGAGAATGGCGGCAAAATCCGCCTGACGGAAAAGGAAACCTCGATCCTCAAGTTTCTCTATCGTTCAGGCGAAAAAGTCATCACCCGCGACGTGCTGCTGCACGAAGTCTGGGGTTACAACGCCGGCGTCACCACCCACACCCTGGAAACGCACATTTACAGGTTGCGCCAGAAGATCGAGAAAGATCCCTCCAACGCCGAGCTTCTTGTCACCGAAACCGGCGGCTACAAGCTCATCCCTTGATGCACCCGTCTATGATGATGACGGCTACGGTTCGTCGCCGCCCTTGGCCGCGATAGCATCGTCAAGGCGGCGCAGCCGCTGCGCCATCACCTGCAGGACGTAGAGAGCGAATTTCGGATCGACCATGATCTGGGCGAGAAATTCCGCCCGGCTCAAGATCGCAACCTCCGCATTGGAAGCAACCAGTGCCGCCGCGCTGCGCGGGTTCTCGTCGATCAACGACATCTCGCCGAAGATGCCGCCCGGCCCCACCGTCTCAAGTACGCGCCCAAACATCAGGATGTCGACCAGCCCCGAGCGCACGACGTACATCGCATCGCCCGCTTCATCGGCAAGGAAGACCTTTTCCCCAGCCTGAAAACTCGCGAACGGCACGCCGTCACGGTGCAGCTTGTCGAAATCAATCGGTCCTCGCGACATCTCAAGGCACTCCATTCAGAGTGGCGGCGGCCGCAACGCCGTCTCAATCGCTCGGCCGCCAGCTCCGGATATCGACGAAATGGCCTTCGAGCGCAGCCGCTGCCGCCATTTTCGGCGACACCAGATGCGTACGCCCCTTGAAGCCCTGGCGGCCTTCGAAGTTGCGGTTCGACGTGGAGGCGCAACGCTGGCCCGGCTTCAACTGGTCGGGGTTCATGCCAAGGCACATGGAACAGCCGGGCTCGCGCCACTGGAAGCCGGCTTCGATGAAGATTTTGTCGAGCCCTTCGGCTTCGGCCTGCGCTTTGACGAGGCCCGAGCCCGGCACGATCATCGCGTAGTCGAGCGTATCGGAAACCTTGTGGTCTTCGACGATGGCGGCGACTTCGCGCAGGTCCTCGATCCGCCCGTTGGTGCATGAACCGATCCACACGACGTCGAGCGGGATCTCGGTGATTTTCGTTCCCGGTTTCAGACCCATGTAATCCAGTGCCCGCACCATGGATGCGCGCTTGTTCTCGTCTTCCACCGCAGCCGGATCCGGCACCACGCCGCCGATCGAAACGACGTCTTCAGGCGAAGTTCCCCACGTCAGCGTCGGCGGCAGGGACGCCGCATCAAGGTGAATTTCCTTGTCGAAGTGCGCATCTTCATCGCTGTGCAGGCTCTCCCAGTACTTCATCGCCATGTCCCAGGCAGCACCCTTGGGAGCCTTCGGCCGGCCTTTGAGGAACGCGAACGTCTTCTCGTCGGGCGCGATCATGCCGGCCCGCGCGCCGGCTTCAATGGTCATGTTGCAGACTGTCATCCGGCCCTCCATCGAGAGGTCCCGGATCGCTTCACCAGCATATTCGATCACATAGCCGGTGCCCCCGGCCGTGCCGATCTCACCGATGATCGCCAGGATGATGTCCTTCGCCGAGACGCCTTCAGGCAACTTGCCGTCGACGACGACGCGCATGTTCTTGGCCTTTTTCTGCACCAGCGTCTGCGTTGCCAGGACGTGCTCGACTTCGGAGGTTCCGATGCCGTGCGCGAGCGCCCCGAATGCGCCGTGCGTCGAGGTATGGCTGTCACCGCAGACGATCGTCGTACCGGGCAGCGTGAAGCCTTGCTCCGGCCCGACGACGTGGACGATGCCCTGCCGCTCGTCGAGTTCGTTGAAGTATTCGATGCCGAATTCGCTCGCGTTCGTCGCCAGCGTCTCGACCTGCAACGCGCTTTCCGGATCTTCGATGCCGTGCGAGCGGTCCGTGGTCGGCACGTTGTGATCGACGACAGCCAGTGTCTTTTGCGGCGCGCGCACTTTGCGCCCGGCCATCCGCAACCCCTCAAAAGCCTGCGGGCTGGTCACCTCGTGCACAAGGTGGCGGTCGATATACAGAACGCAGGTGCCGTCGTCCTGCCGGTCGACCGTGTGGTCATCGAAGATCTTGTCGTAAAGCGTTTTGGCCATGAACGAAGCGGTCCGTTTCTTGCTGGTTCCGGAATTGCTGCTGTCTAGATAGCCCCGTCGCACCAACTTCGCAATCAACTGCGACGGGGGACGTCACTCGTGACTGCCGGCCAATTGCGGCCGGGCAAGGCAAGGTAGGTCAACCCGACGCGCTCAATGCTTGCGCTGGCGCGCCTGGGAAACGAGAAAATCGCGCAGTACGTGAACCTTTTTCGAGGTTTTCAGCTCCTCGGGGTAGACGAACAGGACGTCGAGCGAAGGGCTCTCGGCGTCTTCGAGTACAGGCACGAGGTCGGATTCCCCTTCGGTCATGTATTCGGGCAGCATTCCGACGCCGATTCCCGACTGGATCGCATATTTCAGCGCAATCACGCTGTTGACCCGGAATACCGGATGCCTTGGACTTCCCTCTGCGCGTCCCGCCGTTTCCAGCCAGGTGATCGGCTGCAGGTGAACCGCGGGCCGCCCGCTGTAGGACACGATGCGATGCCGGTCGAGATCGTCGAGCGTCACCGGCGCGCCGAATTTGCGCACATATCCCGTTGATGCATAAACCCTGACGCACACCCGGAAAAGAAGCCGTCGTATCAGGTCGGGCTGATCGGGCTCGCCCGTCCAGATCGCGACGTCGGCCGCCCGCATGGCAATATCTATCTGGTCGTCGTTGAGGATCAACTCCACGTTGACATCCGGATAAAGCGCCTGGAATTCACTGATGCGCTGCGTCGCCCAGACGGTTCCAAGCCCCAGCGGCGCGGTGATCCGCAGTTCGCCCGTCGGCTTCGTCGCGGTATCGGCGAGAAGCGTTTCGGCGGTGTGCAGCTTGTTCATCACTTCGACGACCGTGCCGTAGAGGATTTCCCCCTGCTCGGTCAGCACGAGGCCGCGCGCGTGCCGGTGAAACAGCGACTGCTTCAAATCGCGCTCGAGCGCGGCAACTTGCCGGCTGACCGCCGACTGGCTCATATTTAGAGCCTCGCCGGCGTGCGTGAAGCTGCCGGCCTCCGCTGCGGCATGGAAGATACGTAGCTTGTCCCAATCCATTCGCTGGCGTCCCGCAAATAAGCTTCAGTGGTGCGCTGAGCCTCAACACTGTCAGATTGGAAGCGACCGCATAACAACCCTAATAGTCGCAGAACCCCTTTGTGAGAAAGGTAGGAGCATATAAGCCATCACCAAGCCTCTCCAATATTCCGCGTTGAACGTAGTGATGTAGCTGTGCTCTCGTCGACGCCCGAGTAATGTCGAGGTCATTCTCCGACGCAAACTGCAATATCTCGTCAATGCTCACGGGATTAGGGCTGCGCAATAGCATAAAGTTCAGAACGGCCGACCATTTTTCCGAAGGCCGGCGGCCTCGTTTTTCGAAGGGCAAATCGAGTTGCTGTTGTTGTGCACGGGCATCGTTGAGCTTGGTGCGAAGTTCGAGCAATTCGTTTCGAATCTTTGCAACCTCTTTCTCAGCCCTCTCGAGGCGCCGAGCGGTGTCGCCAATTAGGCGCTCTAACCTTTCAACTCGCGACATGATACGTAACCTGAAGGGCGTATATTAGATGGCAGCGTAAGCGAAAACCCCACTTGCGCCTACTATCCTCACCGACTATGGTAAATTCGTCGTAAAGAAAAAGGGCCGACCGTGCGCCAACACGATCAGCCCTGCATTGCGACCGAGCTGAGGGGGTGCCTCGCCGATCACGACAAACGAATCATAGCACAAGCTGGATTCGTTGGTCGAGGCATCTCCTCCATCTATTTTTTCACGATGGAGAGAAAAATGCCCAGAATCACGTGCATCAACAAAATTGATCGGTATGATCCACATGAGCGCATAACTCATGTCGGCGGCGTCAATGCCGATGGCACGAGGTGGAAAATGAGTCAACCAGATGCGATTGCCTGGGTTGAATTACCTGGACATGACAATTTCTGGGTTGAGCAAGGACGTGTCCGAGTTGAGGTAATCATCCGTATCAGCCGCTATGGAAACAAATACCTGACAACAGAAGCAGATGGCGAGTCCCAAAACAACTTGCTGTCACTTCCCGAATGCTCACGCTGACGACCTAAAGCGAGGGCGGCGCAGTGTTCGCCCTCGCGCCCTATTCTGCCGCCGCGGCCGATTCTTCCAGTTCCGCGATGTATTGCTCGGCTTCGAGAGCCGCCATGCAGCCAAGCCCGGCCGCGGTCACGGCCTGCCTGAAGACTTCATCCGTGACATCTCCCGCCGCATAGACCCCCGGGACCGATGTCGCCGTCGAATCGGGCGCCGTCACGAGATATCCGCCGGCATTCATTTCGAGCTGGCCCTTGAAGATCGCCGTTGCCGGAGAATGGCCGATAGCCACGAACACGCCATCGGCCGGGCGTTCGGTGATCTCGCCTGTCTTCACGTGCTTGAGGCGGATTCCGGTCACCGATTTTGGATCTGCGGTCCCGATGATCTCCTCGACGGCGTGATCCCAGACCACTTCGATTTTGGAGTTCTTGAACAACCGCTCCTGCATGATGCGCTCGGCGCGCAGCGAATCGCGGCGGTGCACCAGCGTCACCCGCTTGGCGAAATTGGTAAGGAAGATCGCCTCCTCGACGGCCGTGTTGCCGCCGCCGATCACCACCACTTCCTTGCCGCGGTAGAAGAACCCGTCGCACGTCGCGCAGGCCGACACGCCGAAGCCTTTGAAGGCGTCTTCCGAGGGCAGCCCCAGCCAGCGCGCCTGTGCACCCGTGCAGATAATGAGAACATCGCATGTATAGGCATCGCCCGACTCGCAGTTGAGGAAGAACGGCCGCTTCGAGAGGTCCACTTCGTTGACGTGGTCGAGCACGATCTCGGTTCCGACGTTCTTCGCCTGCGCCTCCATCTGCTCCATCAGCCACGGGCCCTGGATCGGCTCGGCGAAGCCGGGATAATTCTCCACATCCGTTGTAATGGTGAGCTGACCGCCTGGCTGGATGCCCTGCAGCAGCAGTGGCTTCAGCATGGCCCGCGCGGCATAGATTGCCGCAGTGTAACCGGCCGGGCCGGAACCAAGGATCAGGACTTTCGTGTGCCGCGTAATTGCCATGTATTCTTATCCTTCGGTCGCCGCAATGCGCGGCCCGTGGTGAAGTTGCCAGGAATCACATCCAACCGGCCGCGATTCGTTTTTTCGCAACAGATATAGGCCGTCCCGCCCGCAGAATCGAGTTCGCCGATCGGCGGGCGTCATACTGCATGGTTTGTTGACCCCGGGGGGGCCGCCCCATCGCGAAAAAACCCGACGACGGCCCTTACAACGGGCGGCGCGTAGAGCACCCTTCGATGCCCCAGTCCCTCCAAGGCAAGTAGCGTTACCCCATTCGAGGATTCGGTCAGCTCTATTGCATTGTGGAATGGCACCTCGTGGTCGTCCTTTGAATGGATGACCAGCGCCGGCCTTCGCACGATCGCCAAGAAGCGTTCGCCGCAGAAAGCCTGCATCGGCATATGCGAGATCCGCTCAAGTTGCCGCTCGAACTGACGCCGCGCGCGAACGGAAACCCCAAGACGGTCCGCGAAACGGTTCGTCACCTCCGAAAACTTGTTGGGAGCCGCGATTAGACAGTACTTGTCGAAAACCACCGGATGGGTCAGCGGCCGCTCGCCTGCCCCCGCCATCAGGGCGGCCAGCGCGCCCATCGAGTGGGCGACGATCCCGTTGAATGGACCGAACTCATCCGTCACCTGGACCATCGCCTGCGCGCAGGCTACGAGGTTCGTGCGCTCGCCCCGGCTGCGCCCATGCGCCGGACAGTCAGCCAGCACGACGCGAAACCCGCTGCGCCGCAGCGGCTCGGCCAGCGCCGACATGAACGAAGCTTCGCTGGTCCAGCCATGCACCACGAGAATGCTGCCCGGCAAGCCTCCATCGGTCCTCGGGTCGGGCAGCAATTCGTAAGTTGCAACTTCCCCGACGCGGGTCATCAGCCGGGTCACCTTTGCGTCGCGCAGATGATGCCGGGCCCGGGCTACGAGGAGCGGATGGTCGCGGGTTCGGTACTCGGAAAATCGCGGAACGCAGAAGCGGCGAAACGCCAGGTCTCCGGCGAGCGCCGGGGCTTTGCGGCTTAACAGCCCATAATCGTGCCGGGGTGCCATCGTGCCGAGAGGAATATAGGTTCCAGCCGGCAAAGCCGCCCGGCGACGCACCCCCGTGCGCGGCAGACGCTCCATCCGGCTCATCAGATCAACCTCTTCGACCGCATGCTGACGTGGCCTTCCCGGCCGACAATAATGTGATCGTGAACTGAGACGCCGAGCGGCTTTCCAGCTTCGACGATGAGACGGGTCATATCGACATCCGCCTTCGAGGGCGTCGGATCGCCGGAAGGATGATTGTGCACCAGGATGATGGCGGTCGAAGAAAGCTCAAGCGCCCGCTTCACGACTTCGCGCACATAGACGGGCGTATGGTCGACGGTTCCCTTGCCCTGGACTTCATCGGCGATCAGCCGGTTCTTCTTGTCGAGGAACAGGATCCGGAACAGCTCCTTGTGCTCGTAGGCCTGGGCAGAGCGGATATAATCGAGCACCTGCGCCCATGAAGAAAGCACCGGCCGCAAGATCACGTTCGACTTCGCCAGACGCTGGGCTGCGGCCCGCACGATCGTCAACTGCGCGACCACCGCGTCACCGACGTCCTTGACCTCTTTCAGCCGCGGCGCCGGTGCACTGATCACTTCGGCGAACGATCCGAAGCGCGCGATGAGTCGCTTGGCAAGATCCTTTGTGTCCTTGCGTGAGAACGCAGCAAACAACACCAGTTCCAGGAGCTCGTAATCGGGCATCGCTTCGCCGCCATCGGCGAGAAACCTGTCCCGCAGCCGCTGGCGATGACCGTTGTGGGTTGGTGCGCTCGCCTCGAACAGAGAAATCTGTCCAGCCTGCCCTTCTTCTGGAGGCGCAGCCTCGCCACCTGGCGCAACGGCTTCGGACATCCCGCCCGTCCGCTGCCGGACCATCCTGCTCTTTTCGAACTCGGCCATTCGCGACACGGACCCCAGATTAGCGAAGCGGCATGCGGGCCCGGGCCGGCCCCAGTGAAGCGCAGCCTTCAGCCAACAGCGTAAGGCGGACAGTGATAACCCTTCGGCGAGAACGTGAAAACCTCACAGCCATCTTCCGTCACACCCACCGAGTGTTCAAATTGCGCCGACAGCTGCCGGTCGCGCGTGACCGCTGTCCAGCCGTCCGGCAGAACTTTCACCGGTGCACGGCCGAGGTTGATCATCGGTTCTATGGTGAAAATCATCCCTGGCTTCAGGAGGACGCCCTCACCCTCCACGCCGTAATGAAGAATGTTCGGCCTCTCGTGGAATCTCCGGCCGAGACCGTGTCCGCAGAACTCTCGAACGACGCTGCAGCGTTCGACCTCGGCGAACTTCTGGATTGCCGCACCGATATGGCCGGTCGTGTTGCCCGGCTTTACCGCCGCGATGCCACGCATAAGCGCTTCATAGGTCACCTCGATCAGGCGTTCGGCTTTTCTGGCCACTTCCCCGACTGTATACATCCGGCTGGTATCGCCATGCCAACCATCGACGATCAGGGTAACGTCGATATTGACGATATCGCCCTCGCGCAGCGGCTTCGGTCCCGGAATTCCATGGCACACAACATGGTTGACCGACGTGCAGATGGCCTTCGGAAACCCGCGGTAGTTGAGTGGAGCGGGAATGGCGCCGTGTTGCGTGGCAAATTCCATCGCCAGGGCATCGAGTTCCTCGGTCGAAACGCCTGGACGCACGTGCTCGACCATCATGTCGAGCGCCATCGCCGCCAGCTGCCCGGCTTTCCGCATCCCTTCGAACGCCTTCGCGTCGTAAAGAATGATATCGTTGTCTTCGAGTTCGGAATCCATTCCCGTAATTACCTGCTCAGTTTGTGACATCTGTATATCTGGTGCGCTCCGCATCTCCCGTGGTTATTGTCTTAATCTACTGAGAAATGTAGTTCATTTCTCTGGCTCTGCAACGAGCATCCTCGCCTCGACAGTGAGTTATCCGCGCGCAGTCGACATCGGGGTTGAAACCAACAACCAGCAGGCAATGCTGCATCGCACACCTGGCCACGCAGGCATACCGAACACGGAAAAACAACCACGCGCGGTCAGAAAATTCATATGAGTCAGACTCATACGGACTCGGATCGATACCCAAAATTAAGGTAAACCGGTGTATAACAACGGTATCAATACTGGAGGAACACTGAGGTATGATGCGTACAACCCTACTGATCGGCTTGTGCTGCGCCCTTGCAGCCCCCGCCACGGCAGCAAGCCGACCCGCAACAGCTGAATTCGGCCAATTCTGCAAAACAACCACATCGCTGGTCCCCTGCGCACTTGAACATGCGCCAAGAATTTCGAATTCGCTGACCGGCTACGATGCGCGTTCAGCCGATGGATTCTCCCCGATTGCAGGCCGCAGCGAATGGACACCGCCAGCCACGATACAACTGGCCGAAAACTCCGAAACGCCGAAGGACCTGGCAACGGCCCTAAAGGAATACATCGAAGGGCTTCTCGGCAAGAAGCCCGCGCCCAAACCGGCGCCGGCGACGGCTGAACCTGCAGCCCCTTCTGCCCCCGCGGCCCCCACCACCATCGCACAGCCCGCAAAGGCTGATATCGACAAAGCCCTCGCCGCGCTTCTCGCCGAACGCGAATCCTGGGGGACCGCTCCAGCAGGTGCTGCGCCGGATCAACCTGCCGCACCAGCCGCTATCGCAGAGCCGGCAAAAGCCGACATCGTCAAGGCGCTGGCCGCGCTCCTTGCAGAGCGCGAATCCTGGGGTACCGGTCCAGCTGCAACCGCCGTTGGCGAGTCGGGCAGCGGTTCGTCTGCCTCGGGGCCGGCGGGCAATCCGTCAAGCGTCACTGCCGAAGCAACCGGCGACCTTGCCAAATTCATCGCCTTGCGTGAGTCCTGGGGCACCAGCGAGCCCAAGCCCGTCGAAGCTCCGCTCGCCAAAGGCGCCTCAATGCGGATCGACGTCGACCGTTCACGCAACGCAGCCGCCAGCCCCGCTGCCCCAGTGATCGTCAATTCCGCAGATCTTCCCCCTATCCCCGAATTAAGCCTGATCTCTCAGGCCGAAATTGTTCGGGCCCGCAACGCCCTCCTGGAAGAGCGCGCCGGCTGGGGTACGAACCCTGCGGCGTCGGCGGCAAGCGTGACCGGTGATCTCGCCGCCTATATCGAACGCCGCGAGCGCTGGGGGAACGGTCCGGCAGCAAAACCAGTCCCAGCCCCTCTGGGCAAAGGCGCCAAGGCCAGCAGGACCGGTTCCGCAAGCTCCTCGCAGCCTGAAAAATCCGTCGTGACGGTCAATCCGGCCGAAGCCCGGCCCATCCCCACTCTCGCCGACGTGTCCGGGGAAAGTGTTTCGGCCAGCCTGAAACAGCTCTTTGCCACACGCGAATCCTGGGGCACCGAACCGACCTTCAGCACGCGGGTTGTCGCTGGTGACTTGAACGCCTATTTCTCCCGCCGCGATGGTTGGGGCAAAGGTCCCGAACCCAAGACCGTCAAGGCCCCACTGGCGAAAGGTGCTTCCGCCAAGCTGCGCCTCGCCAAGGCGGCGGCGCCGGAAACCGGCGGCCCGGAAGTCATCGTCAATCCCCTCGAGGATCGTCCCATCCCGCAGGTTGCCGATATCCCGTCAGATAAGATCAGCGGCGCAATGCGGGCGCTTCTTGTCGAGCGCGAAAACTGGGGCACCGAACCCGCGCTCAGCGGCGAGAGATTTGCCGGCGATCTGCAACGCTACTTCGCCCGCCGTGACGAATGGGGCAAAGGTCCAAAGCCCGTCGCCGTCAGAGCGCCTCTCGCAAAGGGCGCGCCGAGCAAGCTGCGCCTGAGTGCAGCGGCCGCGCCTGCCGGAGACGGAAATCCCCCGATCATCAACGAGCTTGAGGCCCGCCCCCTGCCGCAGGTTGCCGATATTCCCGCCGATCAGATCGGCAGCGCCATGAAGGCGCTAATCGCCGAGCGCGAAAGCTGGGGCACCGAACCGAATATCTCCGAAGCACTTGTCGCCGGTGACCTGACTGTCTTCATCGCCCGCCGGGAGCGCTGGGGCACGGGCCCGGAACCCGCGAAGGTCAAGGCACCGCTGGCGAAGGGCGCCAAACCGAAGCTCCAGCTTGCCGCGAACCCGAAACCAGCGAGCGATACGGCCCCGGTTATCCTCAACGAGCTTGAAGCCATTCCGCTGCCACAGGTTGGCGACATCGCTCCAGAGTCGATCAAAACCGCCCTGCAGGATCTCTTCGCAACCCGGTCCGGCTGGGGTACCGAGCCCTCCATGAGCAGCCCACGTTTCGCAGGCGATCTAAACCGCTACTTGGCCCGCCGCGACAGCTGGGGCGAAGGTTCCAAGCCCCGCACCGTCAAGGCCCCGCGCGCCAAGGGAGCGCCCGGCAGGCTTCGCCTGGCGAAGGCAACCGCCCCAGCCGGCGACAGCAAACCTGCGATCGTAAACGAAGCGGAAGCGCGACCCCTGCCACAGGTGTCCGACATCCCCTCAGACCAGATAAGCGGCGCAATGAAGGCTCTACTGGCCGAACGCGAATCCTGGGGGACTGCTCCCTCAATGTCGGCTCTCCCGGCGACAACCCACGGCACACAGACCGCAGCAGTCACCCCGAAGTCCGGGATCGGCGACGCCGAACGCCAGCGCTGTTCGGTTGAACTCAACGCGCTGGCCAACAAGCGGTCGATCCTATTTGGCAACGGCAGTGCCGAACTCAGTTCGTCGTCGAATAAAGTACTTGAAGACATCGTAGCAACCATCAAACGCTGCGGCGACATCACGGTTCGCATCGAAGGCCACACAGACGCTGCCGGTGCCGCCAGTAGAAATCAGGCACTCTCGGAGGCTCGCGCCAAGTCGGTCCTCGAATATCTGGTCGGCGCCGGCATCAGCCCGGCGAAGCTCAATGCCGTCGGATATGGCGAAACCAATCCCGTTGCCTCGAACGCCACGCGCCAGACCCGTGCGCTCAACCGGCGGATCGAATTCGCAATCGAATAGCATGCTTGGGATCGCTCAACCGTATGAACCCATACGCTTTTCGCGTCCCTCCTTGCCGAGTGACCCGCCGTGGAGCGATAACGACGCGCGCACCCCCTGTGAGAAAGGCGGGCCAGGACCCGCCGATCCGCATCAGCTGTTGAAGCTGCTGCAAATGGAAGACGCCCCGGACTTGCGAACGGGGCGTCGTCTTTTTCCGCTCATGATCCTCTCACCAGATTAACTCTGGATTTCGCAGGAGGAAGCTCCCGGTGCGCCTCACGCGGCACACCGATTTGCCGGTCATTGCCAGCTCAGATGCGCTGGCTGCCGGTACCGAACTCCGGATAGGCTTCGATACCGATCTCGGACATATCGAGACCGTTGGTTTCCTCTTCCAGCGTCGGGCGCAGACCGATCGTGAACTTCAGGAAGGCCCACAGCACGAAACTGGAGACGAAGACGAATGCCCCGACGGCAGCAACACCGGTTGCCTGCACGACGATGTTGGCATCCGAGTTCGTCCAGGCAACGATGAGCGTACCCCAGATCCCTGCGAACAGGTGAACCGGGATCGCGCCGACAACGTCGTCGATACGCAGCTTGTCGAGCAACGGAACCGTGAACACCACGATGACTCCACCGACGCCGCCAATGACGACCGACTGCCAGATCGCCGGAGCGAGCGGTTCAGCCGTAATCGACACAAGTCCGGCGAGTGCGCCGTTGAGCGTCATCGTCAGATCGACCTTGCCATAGATCACCTGCGTCAGAACCATCGCAACCAGGACTCCCGAAGCAGCCGCCATGTTGGTGTTGACAAAGATCTTCGCGACTGCAGATGCGTTTTCGAGCGTACCGAGAGCAAGCTGCGAACCGCCGTTGAACCCGAACCAGCCGAGCCAAAGGATGAACGTGCCAAGCGTGGCGAGCGGCATCGACGAACCCGGCATAGGGTGAATCGCGCCGTTCGGACCGTATTTTCCGGCACGGGCACCAAGCAACAGAGCACCCGCGAGTGCAGCCCAGCCGCCCGTTGAGTGGACCAGAGTCGAACCTGCGAAGTCGGAGAAGCCCATGTCGTCGAGCCAGCCCGCACCCCATTCCCAGGAGCCCTGGATCGGGTAGATGAAGCCGGTAAGGACAACGATGAAAATCAAGAACGGCCACAGTTTGATGCGCTCAGCCAGCGTACCTGACACGATCGAGGCGGTTGTCGCGCAAAACACCATCTGGAAGAACCAGTCGGAACCCGTCGCATAAGCACCGCCCGTGTCTTCGCCGGGAGCCGGCATGGTGACGGGCAGGAACTTGCCGATGGTGTCGGCGACCACCCAACCACCATCGCCTGGATACATCAGGTTGTAGCCGACGAGCCAGAACATGATACCGCCAATCGAGTACAGCGCGATGTTCTTGGTGCACTGCATGGCAACGTTTTTCGAACGCACGAGGCCGGCTTCGAGCATAGCGAAACCGGCGGCCATCCACATCACCAGAAAGCCGCCGATCAAGAACAGGAGCGTATTGAAGATGTAGTCGACGTTAGCCGCCGTAGCCGCGGTCTTTTCCACGGCGGCGGCGGCGGGCGCAGCGGCATCTTGCGCGAAGCCAGGTGCGACGGTCAGCGCCAACACCATGGCGGTAGCGATCCCGACGCCTAGATTCCTCTTGAAATCATTCATCTGTTTCGTCCCTCCACTTCCACTCAAAGAGCCGTTTCGTCGGTTTCGCCGGTACGCACGCGAATGGTCCGCTCGATGGGGGAGACGAAAATCTTTCCGTCTCCAATCTGGCCCGTGCGGGCAGCCGACTGCACAACTTCCAATGCCTTGTCGACTTGCGCGCTCGGCACCACGATTTCGATCTTGATTTTGGGCAGGAAACTCACCGCGTACTCCGCACCGCGATAGATTTCCGTGTGGCCCTTCTGGCGGCCATAACCTTTGACTTCAGTAACTGTCATACCCTCCAGTCCCAGGTCGGTCAGCGCCGTGCGGACCTCCTCGAGCTTGAACGGCTTGATGATGGCAGTAAGTAGCTTCATCTGTTTGCCCCCTATGCTGTGGACCACTTCATGGAGCTTTTCGGTCAACTCACCGGGCCGCCGCAGAGGGCGGCGCGCCGGCGCACTGACCAAGTCGCCGGTAAAACATTCTCAAGGAGTGTGCCAAGTCGGACGCGAATCGTTACGGCTTTGAAAGCAATGGCAAAAAATAAGGCAGCACCGCCAGTCGCAACCGTTGCTGCCGAAAAGAATGATTAAATATTATGCAACAGGTCAAAATTGGCTATTCTTTATACACGTTCGGCATTCAAACGATAAGCCTCATCCGATCCGCATCAGGCCTTCTTGGGCGGTCGACGCCACGAGCGTGCCGTCTTGGGTGAAGATCTGCCCACGGCAAAAGCCTCGCGCGCCAGACGTACTGGGGCTGTCGAGGCTATAGAGCAGCCACTCATCGACCCGCACCGGCCGGTGCAGCCAGAGCGCATGATCGAGGCTCGCCAACCGCACATCCGGATCGGAAAGCAGCTTTCCGTGCGGCGCCAGCGCTGTCTCCAGCAGCGCGAAATCGGAGGCATAAGCGAGGATGCCGGCATGCACCTCGGGAGCGTCGGGAAGCCTGTCGACGGCCTTGAACCAGATCTGCTGGGCGGCTTCCCGGCGGCTGCGGTCCAGATAGCGGGAAATGTCGACCGGCCGGAACTCGATTGGCAGGAAGCGCTTCCAGAACTGCTGCATGCTCTGCGGCAGATCGACCATCTTGCCGGAGAACAGCTCGCGCGCGCTCCTTAGTTCGTCCGGCCCCGGCACATCCGGCATGGCAGCCGCATGGTCGAGACCCAATTCGCGTTTATGGAAGGAGGCGACCATCACGAAGATGACCCGGCCGTGTTGTATCGCCTTAACGCGGCGTGTAGAGAAACTGCCGCCGTCACGGAGATTTTCCACCTCATAAACGATCGGAACCTTCAGATCGCCAGGCAGGATGAAGTATCCATGCAGCGAATGCACAGAGCGCTCGGCCACGACACTGCGAATCCCGGCAACTAGCGCCTGCGCCAGCACCTGCCCGCCATAGACGCGCCGCCAACCGACTGAACCGCTCTGTCCCCGGTAGAGGTTCTCCTCAATCTGTTCGAGGTCAAGCAGCGCCAGGAGTTCGGCAATTGCCGCTTTAGGGTCTTCGCCTTCCAACCGGTCTTCATTCATTGCGTCAACTCTCTGTCGGGCTTTTGGAGAGGGCCCCGCAGGGCATAGCGGCACTGACGCCACTTTACGAAGCCGTTGCCGCAACGCAAAGTGTGTCATGAATAGGCTGGGCTGCCGTTGCGTATTCGACGTTTGCCTACCAGTTGCCGCTGACTTGGCGAGCAAACGTCAAATAGAAAAGCAACACTAGTACCCACTTTCCGAAGTTCGTGAGTCACCCGCGGCGACCTCCGGAGCGAACTTCGGAAAGTAAAGGGTACTAGAATCAGACATTTGCTCTCAGAGGTGCCGCACGGGGACGCAAATGTCTGTTCCGGAACACGAGAGGGCGCGGCTCATCGGATGAACCAAAAATTCGACATTGTTATCTCTGGCGCCAGTTATACTGGCGCCGCCCTGGCGCTTGCCTTGTCGAAATCACTCGAGGGCAGCCTGTCGATCGCGGTCATCGACAAAACCCCGCCGGGATCTCAGGCGACGGCGCCGGCGAGCCCGCGTGCCTTTGCCGTTTCCGCCGCCTCGCGTCATCTCCTGGAGTACCTCGGGCTTTGGCCGGAGATCGCGCCGTCATCTCAACCGGTCAGCGAAATCGAGATCACCGATTCCCCCCTCGATGCGGGCATCCGGCCAGTTCTCCTCACATATGAGAATGCAATCGACGATGGCTCGCCCGCGTCCCACATCGTGCCCGACGCAATCCTGGCCAACGAGCTTAGGATCGCGCTGACGCTCGCGCCGGGTGTCAAGGTCGTCTCGAATGCAACAGTGACTGCGTTCACGGCAGGCGGAAATGCCGCGTCCGTCACTTGCTCGCATGGAATCCGGCTCGCCGCCGATCTGGTGGTCGCCGCTGAAGGCCGCCGCTCCGTTATTCGAGAGGCGGCCGGCATCAAAACCGTCGGCTGGGACTACTCGCAATCGGGCATATGTACACTCATCCAGCATTCACGGCCCCATGAAGGTCGCGCCGTCCAGCATTTCCTCCCCTCCGGTCCGTTCGCCATTCTGCCGCTACCCGGTCAGCGCAGCTGCATTACCTGGACGGAAGAAAAATCCGAAGCCCGACGCATCATGGACCTTTCTGATGATGAATTTCTGGCTGAGGTCGACCGCCGCTTCTCAGGGCGGCTCGGCGAACTTGAGCTGGTCATGCGCCCATCGTCCTGGCCGCTCTCGCTCCACCTCGCCCGCTCGTTCGTCGGCCCGCACGTTGCCCTCCTGGGCGATACCGCACGCGGGGTTCACCCAATCGCCGGACAGGGGCTGAATTTGGGTTTCCGCGATGTCGCCGCGCTGACCGAGGTCATCGTTGAGAATGCGCGGATCGGATTGCCGGCTTCCGATCCCGAAGGCCTGAAACGCTACGAGCGCTGGCGCCGCTTCGACTCGACCGTTTCCACGGCCGCATTCGACGGTCTGAACCGGCTGTTTTCCAACGATCACCCGCTTCTTCGCTCGCTTCGCGAAGCCGGTCTCGGTCTCGTCGACCGCCTACCGCTCGCGAAGGTCATGCTGGTAAAAGAGGCCGCCGGTCTGGCAGGTGAAGTCCCACGATTGCTGCGCGGCGAACCCCTATAGCGGCACCATCGCACTGGCTCTCTCAGCCATCGTCGATCGAACCGCGGTCACCGTCGCCCTCCGCATCGGGTTGCGCCACCTCATACTGAAGAGGCCAGGCGACAACGACGCGGCCACCCCCGATATCGACCTCGGGTACGAACTCCTTGCGAAACGGCACCAGTTCGCTTCTGCCGCTCCCATCGAGCAGGATCTCAATGAGATCTCCGGCTCCGTAGTTGGCGACCTCCGCGACCTGCCCGAAGCGGTGTCCGTTCTGGTCCACCGCGGCTAGACCGACGAGATCGACGTAATAGAACTCGTCCTCTTCGGTTTGCGGGAGCTTATCACGCTCGACCCAGAGCTCCGCGCCCTTCAGCGCCTCCGCACCGTTCCGGTCGCTCACGCCCGATACCTGCGCAATCATTCCCTTCGGCGTCGATCCGCGCGCCTTCAGCCGCAGCGGCCGCCCGCCGTCCGCATCCGTGAGGGGGTCATAGGCGGCGACATCTTCCGGATCCGCCGTAAACGTTGCAACGAGTACGTCGCCGCGGATGCCATGCGCACCCGTAATCCGTCCAAGAAGAACCCTCTCGGGTTTGGTCATCGCTCCCACCATACTGTCCGCAGCCCGTCGTCTGGCCCATGCCAGTGCGAGCATACCCTAATGCGGCAGCCGCCCGACATAGCGAAACCGCATCCCCATCCAATGACCGCGAATATCGCAGACTCCCTGCAATTCGCCGTTCCTGTTCGAAAGGACGCCGGCTACCTCGACAACAGCCTCCGTCTCCCCCACACGCTCCCCAGTCACAAGGACACCCCCAGGCGGAACCCGCAGCTTCAAGACGACATACGCAGCGCTGCCGCAGCGCGTCGTTGCAAACAACCCTTCGAAGACGCCGCCATGCTCATCCGAGCCAACGATCGTCCCCTCTCTCAGGACGGCTAAAGTCCTGCTGCGCCTGCTATCGATCTCACCTTCATGAAGGTAGGTCACCGAATAGAGGCCGTCCTGCCAGTAATTTCGATCTTCACTGCTGCCAACCAATCGCACATCATCCTTCGACGACATATGACCACCCCTTTTCGCTCCGAATCAACCAACACGCCCCATTTCACTAATTGGCTCATCGACAATAGAAACCGCAGTTATTGACCAGCGGGAAATACGTTTTAATGGCTTCCGGTATCGAAATCGGATGCAAAAGCGCAACAATTGTACCTACTTAACGAATGGAATGACTGCCGATATAATTTTTCTCCCTGGATCTTTCTGATAAATTACCGCTATATCAACAACATCGAACGACAACCTCAGACAGGATTAAGTTCCTATGAACTGCAATAAAACCCGTAGAGGCCGCCCCAAGGGGTCGGGAATCGACGACAGCCGTCGACTCCGGGAAATTGCCGAAATGATTATCGAAGACCCGGAATTAAGACCGACGACAGCAATCAGGAATACCGGTATCTGCGATCCATCTACAATCCGGAGATTGCGCGATAAATTCAACAGCGAAAAAGAACAGCTTTTTCACGAATTAAAGTCGCCGAATCGGCTGGAAAAACAATACAACGACCGCAATTCCCTCGATCCGCCGTCCGCTCAGAGCCCGTCGGAGAATCGGACAATGGCCCTCAACCACAAACGAGAGCCCGCACGCACAGCGCCGGCAACGAAAACGCCCGAAGCCGATCGCACCGGCGCTGGCGCCGCTGAGCCCGACGACGAACCACGAAGAACTCAGCACCCTCAATCCCTCCGGGATAACGAGCTGCGCCGCCTACTCGCCGACAATATCCGCGCCGCGTCCGCCATATGGCAATTTCAAATTGTAATTGCAACTCAGTGCTTTCAGTCTCCAATAGTACGCTCAGCCTTGCGTTATCAACTGTCTTTCTCCCAAACCCTGTTCGCCTTTGGCGGGCCCCAACCTGCCGCCCGTACAGCATGAATTAAACACCGTTCATAAAATCTTTTACTCGCAACGAGCATTTTTCTCCCGATGTGCACAAAAACGGCGACCGCTCCCCAAGGCGGTCGCTTTTGTTGTTTCGAACATAGTTTTGGAGTTCTGGAACACGTTCAAAGCAAAGACGAGCCCGAACCACAGTTGAGAAAAAACAGGAGCGGGTTAGAGTTTCCTCAACGCAACGCGCTCGATTCGATGCTTTTCCGATTTCTTCAAAATCAGCCGCGCCCGCTGCTTCGTCGGAAGAATATTTTCCTCGAGGTTTTTCAGGTTGATCTCCCGCCAGATCGCTCGCCCTTTTGCGCGAGCCTCCTCGTCGCTCAACAAGGCGTACTGGTGGAAATAGGCGGCCGGATCGCGGAAGGCGGTCTGCCGCAGCCGCAGGAATCGCTCGACATACCAGTCTTCAATGAGTTCCGGATCTGCTTCCAGATAGATCGAGAAATCGAAGAAATCCGAGACGAACGGGATGGCTTCGCCATCTTTGGGCAATCGCGCCGGCTGCAGCACATTGAGCCCCTCGACGATCAGGATATCGGGATTTTCAATCACCACCCCTGAACCCGGCATGATGTCATAATGGAAGTGGGAATAGACCGGAGCGACGACCTTTTCACGACCCGACTTCACATCGACGAGGAATTGCAGGAGCTTCGCCGAATCGAAGCTCTCCGGAAAGCCCTTCCTGTCCATCAACCCCCGCCGTTCCAGTTCCTCGTTGGGATAGAGGAACCCGTCGGTCGTGATGAGATCGACGCGAGGGTGATCCGGCCAGCGCGCCAGCAGCGCCTTCAGGACGCGCGCCGTCGTGCTCTTGCCGATCGCCACCGAGCCGGCGACACCCAGGATGAAAGGAACCTTGCGGTCCTTGTGTCCTAGAAACGTGGAGGTCGCAGCGTGAAGTTCCTGTGCGGCGGCGACATAGAGGTTCAACAACCGCGACATCGGCAGATAGATCGTCTCGACCTCCTCGACAGAAAGCTGCTCGATCAGGCCTGACAGGTCGTCGAGTTCGCGCGGCACCAGTGTCATCGGCGTATCGGCGCGCAGGCGCGCCCATTCTTGACGGGTGAAGATCTGGTAGGGCGAAAAAGGAAGATTGGATGTCATGTGCTGTGCGCGAACCCTAACACCCGGAAGAGGACTTGCGAGCCTCTTTCTCGGCCAGTCCTGAGACGCCCATCCGTTTCTCGAGCTTCGCAACAACATCATCGAAGGCAATGTCGCGCGATTCGAGCAGGACAATCAGGTGGTAGACGAGATCGGCAGCTTCGCCGGTCAAGGCATCGTCGTCCTCGCTCAACGCAGCGATGATCGTTTCGGCAGCCTCCTCGCCGAGCTTCTTGGCACAACGCTTGGGTCCTGCGTCGAGGAGCTGGCGTGTGTAGGAGGTATCCGCAGCAGCGGCGCGACGTTCTCGGATCGTCGCGGCAAGCCGGCTCAGCACGGCATCGGTCATCGGCTTCCCTGTGCAGATTTCTCGGCCCAACACAACTTTAGGAGGTGTTGGCCAGACAAAGTGCGCCCAACACGACTTTAGCGCGTCAACACAAGCTTGGATACCAACACCGGTTTACCGAGTGTTGGCATAAAAGGATGTCGGGCAAAGAAAGAGTTGTTCCGACAAACAGAGCCCTATCGAGCAGTCGAAGCCCGGGAGGTCAAGCTATGCATTTGGCTTTTGGTTTTTCTGGGCTCCCCGAGAGATCAGCCATCAGCTGTAGGAACCGGTCAATCGCATGCGGATATATTCGAGCTGGTCAAAATTTCCGTACTTGATGATCATGTTTCCGCTCTCGCCCGAGCCGCGCTTGATCTCGACCTTCAGGCCCAGCGCCTCGGTGAGCTCCTTTTCGAATGCCTTGGTATCGGCATCCTTCTCGCGCGCCGACCGTCCCTTTGAACCATCATCGACACCCGACTGGACCAGCGCTTCGACCGCGCGAACGTTGAGGTCGTCCGCGATAATCCGCTCCGCAAGAGTCACAGCATCGTCACGGCCGATCAGCGCCCGCGCATGCCCTGCCGTCAGCCGCCCCATCTGAACAAGCGCCTGCACCGAATCCGGCAACCGAAGAAGCCGCAGTGTATTAGCGACGTGGCTGCGGCTCTTGCCGATGATTTCGGAGATCTGCTCCTGCGAATAATGGAACCGCTCGATCAGCTCACGATACCCCATCGCCTCTTCGATCGAGTTGAGGTCGGCACGTTGAACGTTTTCGATAATAGCGAACTCAAGCACTTCCTTGTCGGTCAGATCACGCACCACACACGGAATCCGGTGCAGTCCGGCCTGGCCGCAAGCCCGCCAGCGTCGCTCGCCGGCGACAATCTCAAAGTAACCGCCGGCGATCGGGTCGGGACGGACCAGGATGGGCTGCACCAAACCTTTCGATCGAATCGAATCGCTGAGTTCGGCGAGATCGTCTGGATTGAAGTCGCGGCGCGGGTTGAGGCTGCTGGGCTTGATCCGGTCGAGGGCGACGAGCTTGTGCTCGCCTTCGAGCCGCTCCGCGCCGCCGGCAACGGCAGATACCGAAGCGGCAATTGCGCCTTCGCGCCGAGAACCCTCCTGCCCGCCCGCCGCTTTCATGGCCACTGGCAAAGCCTCCACATTATTCTTCGATCCGTTTCCGCCGATCAATGAAGCAAGCCCCCGACCCAGTCTGTTTTTCTTCGCCGGCGTATTCATGCCAAAGCTATCCCCTCAAATACGCCCACCAGCAAGCCCCGAAATAGAGAGCCGCCAGCCGCGCCCCGTCCTGTAGTTTCGCCATCGCAGCTCAAGCGGCTTTGTATTGCCGTTCGCGCTCGATGATCTCGGTTGCAAGCCGGATGTACGCCTGACTTCCAGCACATTCGTAGTCGTAAAGCAGCAGCGGTTTACCGTGGGAGGGTGCCTCGGCAACACGCGTATTGCGTGGAATGACGGTGTTGTAGACCTTCGGGCCGAAGAACTCCCGCACATTTTCGGCCACTTCTTTCGAAAGCGAAGTCCGGGCGTCATGCATGGTCAGCACAACCCCCTGGATTTGCAGCGACGGGTTCAGGTTCGCTCGAATCTGATCGATCGTCTCCTTGAACTGCGCGATCCCTTCGAGCGCGAAGAACTCGCACTGGACGGGAACGAGAACTGCGTCTGCAGCCGTCATAGCGTTGAGCGTCAGGATATTCACCGATGGCGGGCAATCGATCAAAATGTAGGTGTAGGCCTGTTCGGCTGGAAGCGACTGGCAGTGCTGCATCAGTTCGACGACGGCATCGCGCAGCCGGTAGGGGCGGTCCGCTTCGTTCATCAGCGCCGATTCGAGTCCGACGAGATCTGCATTCGCCGGCACCACGTTGAGACCCGGCACCGCGGTCGCCATCGCGGCATCCGCCAGGCTCGTTTCCCCGAGCATTACGCCGTAGGAGGTTTTGATACGGCTCGCAGCTTCAATTCCAAGACCCGTCGAGGCATTCCCCTGCGAATCGAAATCGATCACGAGCACCCGTTCCCCGACGGCCACCAGCGCCGTCGAGAGGTTGATAGCGGTCGTCGTTTTTCCAACGCCGCCCTTCTGGTTGGCGATTGCTAGAACTCGCGGTCTTCTGCCGGTAATGTGTGCGCCTGTCACGGCTGTCATCCTTCGCTTCTGGCTTCAGGACTTGTCACAACTGCAATACGCGCTTCGGATTCTGTCAGGCTTTGGACGAGTTCACACGTGAAACTCCACTTCGACCGGGCCGCCTCTATCTCCTGGGCGACATCCCGCCCCTTCAGGAACAGCCCGACGCTCTCAGGTCCAAACATAGGCTTGGCCAACCCGATAAGCCGATCGAGGGGCGCCAAAGCACGCGCCGAAACCACATCCACAGATGTGTATCTACCCTGAGTCGACGATAACTCGATTCGCGAGATGGCGATGTCCACAGCCACGGACGTTTTTCTTGCGATTTCCCCGAGGAAAGCGGCCTTTCTCTGATCGCTCTCGATGAGAACGTGTGGTTCCTGATCCGATTCGCCACCCCGTCCGAACCGCATGATGGCCAGCACAAGTCCCGGAAACCCGGCCCCCGAGCCGAGATCCACCCATTTGCGCGCGCATCTGGGAGCAAGGGCCAGGAGTTGCGCGCTGTCGGCAAAATGCCGGTGCCAGATGTCGTCCAGCGTGGACGGCGCGACGAGATTTATTTTCTTCTGCCACTGTTTCAGGAGGGTTTCATAGACGACGAGCTTCTCCAATGTCTCATCTGAGACGCCGAAGCACTGCTGGAACTCCCTGGGCCCTTTGATCCTGGCAGGCATGAAAGGGCCCTATGCCGAAGCTTTCGACGGCAGTTTCCTGAGATGGGCGGCAAGCAGCATCAGTGCTGCCGGCGTCATGCCATCAATCCGCTGCGCGCTTGCCAAAGAATCCGGGCGATACCGCTCCAGTTTCGTTCTGAGCTCGCTAGACAACCCGGCAATTCCGGAAAAACTGAAGTCACCGGGAATCCGCAGTTCCGCGTCCCTCTTCAAGGTCGCGACATCCTCGTCCTGCCGGCGCACATACGCCGAATATCGCGCATCGATTGCAAGCTGCCCGGCAATGCGAGCTTCGAGGCCGGCCAGCTCCGGCCAGATCGGCTTCAGCTTCTCGAACGAAACCTCCGCCAGTGACAACAGGTCGAAGGCCGACCGCCGGCGTCCGTCCTTGTTGAGCTGAATGCCGTGCCGCTCGGCTTCATTGGGCGTCAAAGACAAACGCTCGAGCAGCACCCGGCCGTCGTCGAGTGCCAGGGTCTTCGCTTCGAACGCCCGCGCTCGCTCCGGCCCGACGCATCCGACCGACAGGCCGAGCGGCGTCAGCCGCTGATCCGCGTTATCCGCGCGCAACTTGAGCCGGAACTCCGCCCGCGACGTGAACATCCGATAAGGCTCTGAGACGCCCCGCGTAACAAGGTCGTCGATCATGACGCCGACATAGCCGTCGGCGCGCGAAACGATAACGTCCCGCTGGCTTCCCGAAGCCTTAAGCGCTGCATTGAGACCCGCCAACAGTCCCTGCGCTCCCGCCTCTTCGTACCCCGTCGTACCGTTGATCTGCCCGGCAAGATAGAGCCCCGGCAGGATCTTCACTTCCAGCGTCGGCTTCAAAGCCCGCGGATCGACGTAGTCGTATTCGATGGCATAGCCCGGCCGCCGGATTTCGACGTGCTCTAATCCCGGCATCGTCCGCAGGAACGCCAGCTGTACCTCAGACGGCAGCGATGTCGACACGCCGTTTGGATAGACCAGCTTGTCGTCGAGCCCTTCCGGCTCCAGGAACACCTGGTGAGAAGATCGGTCTGCAAACCGCACCACCTTGTCCTCGATCGACGGGCAGTATCGCGGACCGACGCTTTTGATCGCCCCCGAATACATCGGCGACCGGGAAAGGTTTGCATGGATGATCTCATGGGTCGCTTCGGTCGTCCGGGTAATCCCGCAGGAGATCTGCGGCGTCGTGATCCGGGGTGTCATGAACGACAGCGGCACCGGCACGTCGTCGGCCGCCTGCATTTCCAGCGCTGACCATTCGATCGTCGCGGAAATGAGCCTTGGCGGGGTCCCGGTCTTCAGCCGTCCCATTTCGAGCCCGAGCCCGTAAAGTCGGTCGGAAAGCCTGATCGCCGGCGCTTCGCCAGCGCGGCCAGCTGGGATACGCTCGTCGCCCATATGAATAAGGCCGTTGAGGAACGTTCCAGTTGTCAGGACGACAGCCCCGGCGTGCAAGGGACGCCCGTCGCCAGTCACAATTCCGGTAACCCGGCCATTGTTGACGATCAGATCCTCGACGGCTCCTTCAACGACACAGAGGTTTTTCGTTTCGGCCACCTCCGTCTGCATGGCATCTCGATAAAGCTTGCGGTCGGCCTGCGTGCGAGGACCTTGCACCGCCGGTCCCTTCGACCGGTTCAGCAGCCGGAATTGGATGCCGGCCCGATCCGCCACCCTGGCCATCAGCCCGTCAAACGCGTCGATTTCCCGGACGAGATGACCCTTGCCCAGCCCCCCGATGGCCGGATTGCAAGACATTTCACCGATCGTGTCGGCCCGGTGCGTCACCAGAGCCGTGACAGCGCCAACGCGCGCAGCCGCAGCCGCGGCTTCGCAGCCTGCGTGCCCACCTCCGACAACAATGACGTCAAACCGCTGTTTCATCGCTTCGTCATATCATCGGCCCGCCGATCGGCAAGAGCCGCCCTTCATCCACACCTAACGACAGATCAGCCCATTGACAGATGATTCACGTGAAACATTCCAGACCGACGAAGCCTGAGCGCCTGCGGCGTCCGTATCACAGCTTATTGGCCGTATCCGTCATTCCGGCGAAGGCGGGAATAACGATTGCGGGGTTTCCTCACGCCATAACCTTATGATTCACGTGAAACAATTCGTCCTTCATCGCGGATTCAAGCCTTGGCCCGCCTGTGCGCCTTGAGTAGAGCGGAAAGTCCATCCGGCTCGGTGAGCGGTTCCGAGCACTGCGGCCCAAGGCATGCAAACGCCGTCGCCCCTCCATCCTTCGCCGACTTCCCCTCCAGCGCGGGCGCAACGCCGGAAGCATCAATCTCGCCCAGCACATGCTCCAGCGCACCGGGCAGCGACAAACCGTGCAGCGCCGCCACCATCTTGTCGCGCCCCGAGCCTCCCGTAATCACCACCTGCTGCGGACTCATAGCATCGATCGAAGCCGCCAGGAGCCCCGTGTGGGCAACCAGGTTCTTCTGAATATCCGGCGAGAAACTCTCCAGAACAGACATCGCCTGTTCGGCATATGTTTGGTTTCCAGTCAGCACGGCCAGGTGCGACAGGTTCGAGACCTGGATGGCGTTCGCATTTGGAACCGCATCGTCGGTCCCGCCCGCAAGGCGCACCAGCACGTCGCCGGTGTCGTCCGCCGTGGCCGCATACCGGCCCTCGTCGCTGAGCCTGTAATGCGCGTGCAGCACATCGGCCCAGATCTCGGCTTTCGCCAGGTAACCGGGCTTGGCGGTCGCCTGGAACAGGCGCAGCGCCGCCCAGGTCATGTTGGCGTAATCGCTGGCCGTCGCAGCCGCCCCAAGCTTTCCCGCACGCCAGGAATGGCGAAGGCGATTGTCGACAGTCATCGTGGTGTCGACGAACGCGAAAGCCGTCTCCGCGCGCTCCAGCCATTCGGACTGCCCGAACACGACGGCTGCGCGCACCAGCGCCGCGATCATCAGCCCGTTCCAGTCCGCCAGAACCTTGTCGTCCCATCCTGGTCGAATACGCACCGCCCGGCGCGCCAGAAGCTTCTCACGCAAATCGCGAAGCCGCTTTTCCTCGTCGTTTCGCATCAGCCCCAGGCTTCCCAGCCTGTTGAGGATGTTGTGGCCTTCCCAGTTACCGCCCTCGTTGACGTCGTAGACCTGGGAGAAGAATTGCGCGTCTTCATCTCCAAGCGCGTCGTATATCTCCGCCCGTGACCAGACGTAGAACTTGCCCTCCTCGCCTTCCGAATCCGCATCCAGCGAAGCCGCAAATCCCCCGCCCTCAGCGATCATCTCGCGTTCCAGCCAGTCGACGGTTTCAGCGACGCGCAACTTGAACAGCGGGTTTTTCGTTTCCCGCCAGACCTCCGTCATAAGGTCGATCAAGAGCGCGTTGTCGTAGAGCATCTTCTCGAAGTGCGGCGCCAGCCACCGCTCATCGACCGAGTAGCGCGCAAAGCCACCGCCGAGGTGGTCGTAGATCCCGCCCTGGCAGATATGGGTAAGCGTCTTCTCGACGGCCGTTGCCGATTGCGTATTGCCGTAGCGGATCGCACCCCGCCACAGCATCCAGAAGAAGCTCCATTGCGGGAACTTCGGCGCACCCTGTATCCCGCCGTGCTGCGGATCGACAACGCCTGCCATCCTTTGCGTCACGTCTGCGAGCAGCCGGTCGCTGATCGCGATGCCGCTGGCACCCGCCGTCCGCTGGCCAAGCGCGTCGGTGATGACCTGCGCGTTATGCTGGACCCGCTCCGGTTCGTCGCGATAGATCCGCGCGATTTTCTCGAGCACTTCGACGAACCCCGGCCGCCCGTAGCGTGCCGTTGGAGGAAAATACGTGCCGCCGAAGAATGGCCGGCCCTCGGTATCCAGGAACATCGTCAGCGGCCAGCCGCCCTGCTCCCCCATCAAGTGCAGCGCCCCCATGTAGATCGCATCGATGTCGGGACGTTCCTCGCGGTCGACTTTGATGTTGACGAAGAGGTCGTTCATGACGGCAGCAATATCTTCGTTCTCGAAGCTCTCGTGCGCCATAACGTGACACCAGTGGCAGGCCGCATACCCCACAGACAAAAGGATTGGCTTGCCTGTCGCTATCGCTTCCGCCAGCGCTTCCTCCCCCCAAGGCCACCAGTGAACCGGGTTGTCCTTGTGCTGCAGGAGGTAGGGGCTCGTGGTTTCGCTCAGGCGGTTCCGGCCGGGTTCGGCAGCCATGTCGGATCTCCGTTTCTTTCTTTGAAGATGAGTTTGCATCCTCCTAGTGGCCCGTCGCGCCTAAATCGCATCATAGCCGCAACCTC
>LOEV01000109.1 GCA_001516065.1 Alphaproteobacteria bacterium BRH_c36 | reverse complement strand
TCGCACGACCGCCGGTTCCTGGAGAAACTCTCCAGGGTCACAGTCTGGCTCGACCGCGGCAGAACGCGGCGTCTTGAGAGCGGCTTTGGCGCATTCGAAGCCTGGCGCGACAAGCTTATCGAGGAAGAAGAGGCCGACCTGCACAAGCTCGACCGCAAAATCGCGCGCGAGCAGCAGTGGATGCACGGCGGTGTGACGGGACGGCGCAAGCGCAACGTGCGCCGCGTCGCGGAGCTTGGAAAGATGCGCCAGCAGCGCACGGAACACCGTCGCGTACAGGGTGACGTGACACTGGAAGTGTCCGAGGGCCAGCTGTCCGGCAAGCGCGTCGTCGAAGCGACGAAGATCTCGAAATCGTTCGGCGGGGTGCCGGTGGTCAAGGATCTTTCGCTGCGCGTCCTGCGCGCCGACAGGCTTGGCATCGTCGGGCCCAACGGCGCCGGAAAGACGACCCTGATACGTATGTTAACCGGGGCGCTAGAGCCCGACTCGGGGACGATCCAGCTCGGCACCAACCTCGAAGTCGTAACGCTCGACCAGAAGCGCGAGGACCTCGATCCCAGCGCAACGCTTGCCGACCAACTGACCGGTGGGCGCGGCGATCAAGTCATCGTCAACGGCAAGGCGCGACATGTCGTCGGCTACATGAAGGATTTCCTGTTCCTGCCCGAGCAGATCCGCTCACCCGTCTCGGTATTGTCCGGGGGAGAGCGCGGCCGGTTGATGCTGGCACGAGCACTCGCCAGGATGTCGAACGTCCTCGTTCTCGACGAACCGACCAACGACCTCGATCTCGAAACACTCGATCTGCTGCAGGAACTGCTCGGCGACTACTCGGGGACCGTCATCTTGGTCAGTCACGATCGCGATTTCCTCGACCGCGTGGTGACGAGCGTTCTGGCGCCGGATGGCAACGGGGTCTGGCGGGAGTATGCCGGCGGCTATTCCGACATGATCGCCCAGCGCAAAGGAGAAGAGCCGAAAAGGGCCTCGGCAACGGCGTCGGCAGCCAGCACGAGCCACTCGGATGAGGCAGGTGAAGAAGCAGCCCGCAGTGTTCCGGCGCCGTCAGCGAAAGCAGCTCTGACGCGATCCGGGCAGGGGAAGCAAAAACTTTCCTACAAGGAGAAGTTTGCCCTCGAGTCGATTCCGAAGCGGATCGAAGAGCTGGCGGCCCAAATCGCGAATTTCGAAGATAAACTTGCCTCGCCAAATCTATTCACTAAAGACCCCGATGCGTTTGCAAAGGCGTCAGAGGCGCTCGATGCAGCGCAAGGCGAGCGTGCCGCGCTCGAAGACGAGTGGCTGGAACTGGAATTGAAGCGCGAGAAGATCGAAGGGGGTTAGGCGCGCAAATGCGCATCGGCCGGAACTTCGCGGTACGCAGCCAACGGCATGTCACCACATCAACTTGCGGAGAGACCTAGCCGCCCTGTTTCCAGGTGGCGCTCGAACGACACCGCTTGCAGACGCGGTTGCCGGACCAGGAACTCAAGAACTCCTTGGCACACATCAAGCAGGTCCGCATGCGTTCATCCGCCGCTTTCACGGGCTCATGAAGGCAATCCGACTTTTCCCTAATTCGATCCATGAGAGAACATGTGGCGAACGCGCGGATAAAAATCAAGAGGGTAAAGCGACTGTTAAGCTGAACTGCCTTTTTTTAGGCACTTTCTTGGTCGCGCGGCGCAGGAGCCAGTAGAGGGGAAAACTTGAACGCGGGGCAGTATCTCCCATATGGTAACCATCGTGATCGAAGAAACCAGCAGCCACGAATGTGGAGCTGGGCGACGCAGGTGCCAGAGCCGGGCCTGGATCGCCACTTCAATCGCAACAAGTCGCTTTCTTAAGAAGGGCTTAGCGAAATGACCAGAATGGGCACTCTGTCCCACCCGCTGCTCCTAGGTTTCGAAGAAATCGAGCGGCTGATTGATCGCGCCGGTAAAGGTGCAGATGGGGGCTATCCTCCCTATAATATTGAACGAATCGCTGCCTCGGCCGAGAACGGTCCGGAACTGTTGCGGATTACACTCGCCGTTGCAGGTTTTACGCAGGCCCAGCTCGACATCACGCTGGAAGACAACCAGCTCGTAATCCGTGGCCGCCAGGAAGACGACAAGGAGCGCGAATTCCTGCATCGCGGCATCGCGGCGCGCCAGTTTCAGAGGACATTCGTGCTAGCCGACGGTATCGAGGTGCGCAAGGCTGACCTCAACAACGGGTTGCTTGAGATCGACCTCGTCAAGCTCGAACCGGAACGCATGGTGCGGCGAATAGAAATAGGCAACGCGAAGGGTGGCAGTGTCCGCTAGCCACACCAATATGAAGAAGTGTCCCTCAGGCATGGCGGCCTGCGACGAATCGTCGGAACATACTGCTTGAGTATTTGTTTCGAATTTGCCGGAAAATCGTGCCGATTTCACCAGAATGATGGTGCAATGATGGGAATGGGGGAGCGCGCTGTTGCTCACTGTTCGAGGGCAGCGCGGTGGATGGAGGAGTGAGCGTTATGACTGAAGACATCGCCCTGAGACGTGACATCAGTACCGACGAGCTCGAGAGGCTCGGTGGTGGGGAGGTGGCGTACATCAAGACGCTGTCTTCCGAAGAGGCCAACGAGATCTATCCCCTCGACGATACGCTGCCAGAAGGCATCAACATTTATGCGTTGCATGCCGCCGATGGAACGCCGATCGCGCTGACCGACTCGATGCAGGCCGCCCTCGGCCAGGCTATCGATGACGAACTCGTGGTTGCCAGCCTCCACTGAGGACGGCGAGATAGGCCCTACCCCTGTACGTTGAACCCTGTTCGACGAGCCCCGGCCGGCTGCGGCTGGCGGGGCTTTTTTGTTCGACGCGGCGCGCCGCCGGCGACCGTCCGCTACTTGATGACGCCGCCCGCCTTCAATGCTGCGATGTCGGTTTCTGAATAGCCAGCCGCTTCAAGGATCTCGTCGGAATCGCGGCTGAGGGTCGGGGCAGCCTTCAGTTCGACTTGGGGCCAGCCGTCAGAGCGAAAGGGCAAGCCGGGTACGTCTACGGTTTCGCCGACTTCGGGAACGTGGAGCGGCCGCATCAATCCACTTTCACGCAGCTGGGGATGTTCCAGGACTTCCGGCAGGGTGCGCAGCTTCGCGGCGGGAACGCTTGCTGCATTGAGCCGGTCCTCCCAATCGTCGGCGGAGGCTCTCGAAAACGCCGCTGCAAGCGCCGTGGCGATCTCATCGCGCTGGGCCGGTTGGAGAGTCGCGCCGGCGGTCGCGAATGCTTTCAGGTCGGGCCTCCCGATCGCGTCACAGAGCCGGTGTGCCTGCGCCGGAGTGTTCGCCGTGACGACGATCTGCCCGTCGGCTGTATCAAAGCGATCGGAAAACGGGCTGTTGGAAAACGCTTCGTTGCCGTTGAGGCCGCGCAAGGATCCGGTCGTCTCATAGTCGACCGCGTAGGCGGCCATGAGGCTGACAATGGTATCGAGCATCGGCACTTCGAGATGCTGGGCCTTCGCGGCATTACGGTCGCGGTGAGCCAGCGCCGACAGGATGGCGCTCACCGCCGTCTGACCAGCGATGTAATCGACGATGGGGAAGCCGACGCGCATGGGACCGCTTTGCGGCGTGCCGGTCATCGCCATCATGCCGCTGATGCCTTGCAGGATGTGGTCGTAGGCGGGTGCTGCGGCAAGCGGACCGGTCGGGCCGTAGCCGGAGAGGCTACAATAAATCACCCGGGGGTTGAGCGCCGAGATCTCAGCAAAACCGATTCCGAGGCGGTCGACGACACCGGGACGGAAATTTTCCATCACGACATCGGCGCCGGCAGCAAGGCGATGGAACGCAGCGACGCCGCGCTTGTCCTTGAGGTTGATAGCGATCGAGCGTTTACAGGCGTTCTGGCTCAGGAAAGACGCGCCGAGCCCGTGTGCCTTCATTGCAGCTGTGCCGCCGTGGTGGCGCACGAAATCGTCGCCGTCGTAGCGTTCGACCCGAATGACGCCGGCGCCGAGAAGGGCCAGCTGGTAGGTGGCGAAGGGACCGGCCAGTACGTGGGTCGCGTCGAGAACCTTGAGGCCGGCAAGCGGCTGGCTGTGTGGCCCGTTCATGTCAGCCTCGCCCCGATGCCATTGTGACTACCCGCGATAATGGGCGAACTGGCCGCGGTGCTTGAAGCGCTCAAGATAACCGGGGACGATGCTTGCGGCGGCGTGCGGGGCTGCTACGCCGAGAGCCTCAATAGTGCGGCCTTCGGACTTGGCGGCATCGCTGACGACGTTATCGGATTGCAGCATACGGACCTGGTCGAGCGTCAGGGGGCGCAGCGAATTGGGCAACGGCCACGTCAACAGCGCCTGTAGCTTCGCCAGCCAGAACGGCATCGAGAGATAGCCGACGTTTCGGCCGGACCATTGCTTGGTGCGATCCAGGAGCTGCCTGAAGCTCAGCATCTCCGGGCCGCCAATCTCGTAGACGGTGCCAGGCACCCCTGCCCCTTCGACGGCATTGGCGATGGCGGTGCCGAGATCGCCGACATAAACCGGCTGGAAGCGCGTGCGCCCGCCGCCGATCAGCGGCAGGAACGGAGACAGGCGCGCCAGCCCGGCGAAACGATTGAAGAATTCATCCTCCGGGCCGAATACGATCGAGGGCCGCAGTATGATCGCGCCGGGAAATTCTTCCAGCACAGCGGCTTCGCCACGGGCCTTCGTGCGGGCATACTCGGCTGGCGATTTTACGTCGGCACCGATGGCGGAGATGTGGATCAGGCGCTTGACGCCGGCTTCACGAGCGGCCTTGGCGATGGCTCGCGGCCCGGTGACGTGAAGCGCTTCGAAGTTCTGCCGGCCCGAAGGCGCTAGGATACCGACAGCATTAACAACTGCATCAGCCCCGGCGACGGCTTGGGCGATCGAGTCGGGGTAACGCAGATTGGCCTGTATGGGGTGGATCTGGCCTACCGCGCCCATCGGCTGCAAATGGCCTGCGAGATCGGGACGGCGGCTTGCAGCGCGGATTCGCCAGCCGCGGCTTGCGAGTTCCCGGGTTGAATATCGGCCGACGAAGCCAGGTCCGCCGAAGATCGTAACGAGTCTGCCTGCGGATCGCTGATCTGCCATCTTGCCCTCGCGTTAGTCGTTCTGCCGTCGTGCGGTTTCTTCCTCGACCTATAATCAGCCGGCGCCTGTGTGGAAAGACGCCATTGGTCACGGGTTCGGGCCGCATGTCGGCCCAACGAGCGCTCATAGCGGTTCGGGGGGCTTTGAACAATGCCGGTGCTTTTTTTGATTGCCAACACTTCTTCTCCTGACACTTCGCAAGCTCGTGTCAGATGCAGGCCGGTGTACTTTTAGTTGCCAACACTCCTTCTCTTGACACTTCGCATGCTCGTGTCAGATGCAGGCCGGTGTACTTTTAGTTGCCAACACTCGGCAGGCCGGTGTTGGCCAGTTGACAAACACCAGTGCGCCAACTAACTCCGTGGCTCCCGATCGCCTAGACAATGCCCAGGTGGCGGAATTGGTAGACGCGCTGGCTTCAGGTGCCAGTGACCGCAAGGTCGTGAAGGTTCGAGTCCTTTCCTGGGCACCACTTTTGGCTCACGCGCGACAGAAGGCTCCGCATTGGCGGCGCTTGCGCGAGGTCGTCTTGCTTCCTAAGCCTGCGGGCCGTATATCCCGGAAACCGTCGAACGGGGATCCGAAAAAATGAGTGAGAAGATAACGCTGCACAAAGGCGATCTGCCGGACGGATTGTCGTTTGGAGACAGCGTTGCAATCGACTCCGAGACGCTCGGCCTAAAGCCGCATCGCGACAGGCTATGCGTCGTTCAGCTGTCGGCAGGCGACGGCACAGCCCACCTCGTCCAGTTCGACGGCAGCGATTACAATGCGCCTCGGCTGAAAACGCTCCTCGGCGATAAGCGCGTCCTCAAGATCTTTCACTATGCGCGCTTCGACATCGCAGTTCTGTCGAAGTATCTCGGCGTAATGCCGGCGCCGGTCTTCTGCACCAAGATCGCGTCCAAACTGGCGCGTACCTACACCGACCGGCATGGCCTCAAGGACGTGGTCCTCGAACTCGCGGGGGTCGAATTGTCCAAGCAGCAGCAGAGTTCGGACTGGGCCGCCACCGAACTCAGTCCGGCGCAACTCGCCTACGCAGCCAGCGACGTTCTGCATTTGCATTCGGTGCAGCACAGGCTCGCCGCGATGCTGGAGCGCGAGGGCCGCACCGAACTGGCGGAGGCGTGTTTCCAGTTTCTGCCGGCCCAGGCGCGGCTCGATCTCGCTGGTTTCGGCGATCTCGATATATTCTCGCATTGAAACCCGGCCTCTAGCCGTGGACGAATTCGCGAAAGTCCCAAATTCACCCAATTTGACAGCGATTCTCAGTCGCAAATCGGGTGCAGGGCTGTGGCCGGGCGGTATCTTTGGCGAAACGCGCTCGCCGGCCTTGACGATTTGTTATGTCCAAACAAGTCTCTAGCACCGATTACACGACATCGAGAGAACGGGACCAAAGGTGCACCGTCTCAAGCCGTCGCAAGTCCGCTAACGGGGTCTACCGCTTATGGCGCGTGCCACATCTTTCGACCCCGCTCCTTCGGCGGCTTCTGCCAATCGAAACGATAGGCTCGTCGTCGTCGGTGTCGACCGGTCGCACCAGTTCGGAAAGGCGCGCCGGCATACGTTTCTTGTCAAGTCGCTGCGACGGGTGTTGCCGCTACTGACACTGGTGTCGCTTGGAATTTACGGCGCCTCGGCGCTGACGTCGGCGGATTTAGGAACGAGCGTCGGACTGCAGGTCATTTCGCGCATCCTGCCTGAAAACCTGACCATGAATAATCCCTATTACGAAGGCTTCACCGACGACGGCGGGTCCTACATCGTGCGAGCGAAGACCGCGCAGCAGGACCTCACGAAGCCCGACCGGATCAAGCTCAACGCCATTACGGGCGTGATGACGGACGCCAAGAAATCGAAGACGAATTTGACCGCCGATCACGGCATTTTCGATTCGAAACGCTCGATCCTCAATCTCAACGGCGGCATCGACGTCGTCTCCGATGACGGTCTCGTCGCCAAGCTCAAATCGGCCATGATTCAATCCAAGCGGGGAATCATAACCTCGAAGGAACCGGTGCAGGTGAATATGCCGGGTGGGCAGGTCAACTCGGACATCCTTCGCATCCAGCAAAAAGAAAAGATCATCACGTTCATCCAAAACGTGCGCACAAGGCTCACCCCGGAGAGGCCGAAAACGGAGGCCGGCGAGGCTGCCGCACGGCCGGCTACGCCGCAGAGCCGGACGGCGATGCTCGGATCTTCGGACGCGCCCGTCGATATCGACTCGACGCGGCTCAAGGTCGACCGGGGCAACGGCATAGCCACCTTCCTGGGCAACGTCAAAGCCGTGCAGGCCGACCAGACGCTGCAGACGGAGGTGCTGAACGTGAAGTTCCAGGAAGCCGCCGATGCGGGATCGGAGGCCGGCAAGACAGCGGCTTCGAGCGCACTGCCGGATGCCTCGCGCATCGAACTTATCACCGCACCGAATGCGGTGATCATGACGCGCGGCGAACTCGAGCAGATGACCGGTCAGTCGGCAGTCTTCGATACAAAGAATGAAACGGCCGTCATCAAGGGCAGCGTCGTCATGTCGTCGGGTCCCGACCGCAAGGCGCTGGCTGAACTCGCGGAAATCGATTCAAAGTCCGATACAATTGTGTTGACGGGTAGCGTCGTGGTCAGTCAGGGCGATAACGAGCTGCGCGGCGAGCGCCTGTTTGTCGACCGCGCCAACGGCACGAGCCAGATGACCTCGGCAAAGGATGCTTCCGGCAACGGCGGACGGATCTTTGCCAAGCTGAAGCGGCAGGCCGATGCGCCGACCGGAGCACGAACGATACCGGACAAGGCGGCCGAAGCCGAAGCGGCAAAGCCGGACGGCGCGGCAACCTCACCGGTGTCGATGACCGCATTCAAGGGTGACCCGAAAGCGCCCATCGATATCGAAGCCGACCGGCTCGACGTCGACGATTCGAAAAAGGAAGCCGTTTTCTCCGGCAAAGTCCTCATCGAACAGGGCCCGATGAGCCTGTCGACGGCCAGACTCATCGCCTACTATTCCGGCGAAGCCAATCTCGTGGGGTCAGAACCCGCACCTGCCGCACCGACGACAACGCCAGGGGCCACGGGCAGCGGCACGGAACTGACGCGGATCGAGGCCAAGGGCGAAGTCTTCGTCAACTCAAAGGTCGCCGGGCAGAACGCCAGGGGCGATTGGGCGGACATCGACTTGAAGGCCAATACGGTTCTTCTGGGCGGGGATGTCGTACTCAACCAGGGCAAGAACGTGGTCCGGGCGTCGCGTCTCAAGATCGACCTGACCACAGGCAACGCCCTGGTCGAAAGCTCTCCTGAAGAAACGGCTGGAACCGGCTGGGCTACGACCGCCATTCCGAACGTGGAAGTCCGTGGCAAAGGCGCCAAGCGTGGCAAGAAGGCCAAAGGTGGCACCGATCCGCCCGCGCTGATCATCCGCGGCAACCGGCCCAGCGCAGTGTTTTATCCAACCCAGATCGGTGGCGCCAAGAAATCCGACGAGCAAGCGGTAGTTCCGGCTCCGGCGCCGCCATCGCCACAGGCCAGTACGCAGCGCCCGGCAGCGGCTTCAAGCTGGGAAGCAACGACGGACGCCAACGTGCGCTGAGGCCTGTGGTTTCTGACGATGGGGCAGCCATATGTCGGTCCGCGGGCTACTGCGGCGCAGCGGCATCAACAGCGGACTGACGGCCGTAAAATTCGCTATAACTCGCTTTAATCCCGTTTATGCAATATATGCGCCATTGCCGGGTTTGAGTTTTTCCGGCACAAGAGTAGGTGCGTTGAGAAAAGGACGAAACGTGCTCAAGATCCTGCCTTTTGGCAAAGCCAAGCGAAAGACTTCAAAATCCGCGAGCCGGCAGGAAGCGCATATCGATGAAGCGCGCTTCGAAAGCGCGCCCTACGAACTCGACGACGTATTCCAGCCGCATCAGGCGGGTGAAGGCTGGCTGACGGTCACGCAGGTCAAGAAAACCTACAAAAAACGCATGGTCGTCAAAGGCGTCAGCCTCGACGTGCGGCGCGGAGAATCGGTCGGCCTGCTTGGCCCAAACGGGGCGGGAAAGACCACCGTCTTCTACATGATCACGGGGCTGGTGCCGGCCGACGAGGGCCAGATCACCATCGACGGGCACGACGTTACGGCGTTGCCGATGTATCAGCGCGCCCGGCTCGGCATCGGGTATCTACCGCAGGAAGCCTCTATTTTCCGTGGCCTGACGGTCGAGGAGAATATCATGGCGGTGCTCGAGTTGGTCGAGCCCAACAAGAAGAAGAGGCTTGAGCAGCTCGATCAGCTTCTCGAGGAATTTACCATAACGAGCCGGCGCAAAAGCCCTTCCATCGCTCTTTCGGGCGGTGAGAGGCGGCGTTGCGAAATTGCCAGGGCGCTGGCGACACGGCCGGCGTTCATGTTGCTCGACGAACCCTTCGCCGGTGTCGACCCGCGTGCGGTTGCCGACATCCAAGAACTGGTGCGGCATCTCACGCAGCGTGGAATCGGCGTGCTGATTACCGACCACAACGTGCGCGAAACGCTAAGCATCGTTGAACGCGCCTATGTCATCTACGAGGGTCGAGTTCTGACAAAAGGTAACCCTCAGGAAATCATATCTAACGAAGATGTGCGCCGCGTGTACCTGGGCAACATGTTCGCTAACCAGCCATAGGCTAGTGTAGCGGACCTGACGTTTAGTACTCGCTTGCGGCTGGACTCGAAACCAAACGTCAGGTGCAAAAGCT
>LOEV01000108.1 GCA_001516065.1 Alphaproteobacteria bacterium BRH_c36 | reverse complement strand
CCGGAGCGAACTTCGGAAAGTAAAGGGTACTAGCAAGATATTGTTTCTAGTGCCGCTTTTCGATCAGAAATCCCTGACCGTGTTTGACTGGCATGATGCAGGGACTTCTGATCGGCGGTACTAGTTTGTTCGGGGATGGTGAATTGTCGTTTCCACAGTCTTGGCGTAGTTGATTGGCTGCGGATGTCCCACCGGGTACCGCAGGTTTTTTTATCCGGGCAAGGGTAGTCCGTCGTAGGAGTCAGGGGTTCTTCGCCATGGCCGTCTCCAGCATGACAGGATTTGCGCGAACCGAAGGCGCGGGGCAGGCCGCCGCCTGGTTCTGGGAATTGCGCAGCGTCAACGGCAAAGGCTTCGATCTCCGTTTGCGTCTGCCGCCGGGACTGGAGTCGTTGGAGCCGAAACTGAGAGCGATGGCGACTCAGAAGTTCACCCGAGGCACCGTGCATGCGGCATTGACCATGACGCGTCAGCAGGGCGCACTGGAGGTCCGGCTGAACGAACCGGTTCTCCAGCAGGTGTTGCAGGCGGCGAGGCGCGCAGTCGAAATCACCGGCGGGACGATGCCCGATACGGCGTCGCTGCTGGCTTTGCGAGGCGTGTTGGAAATCGCTGACCTGGAAGCGGGAAATGCGCTTGCCGAGCACGAGGGAGAAGACTTGCTTGCGGATTTCGGGCGTGCGCTCGACGAGTTGCAAGCCGCGCGGATCGGGGAAGGGGAGCGGTTGAAGGTCATCGTCGGCGAGCAGGTCGATGAAGTCGAGCGCCTGACGGCACAAGTGGAAATATCGCCGGCGCGCAGCGTCGAGGCGATCCGTACAAGAGTGGGGGATCTCGTTCAGCGCCTCTTGGGCACGGACCAGAAATTCGACCCCGACAGACTGCATCAGGAAGCGGTGATGATCGCCACCCGGGCCGATGTCGAGGAAGAATTGAAGCGCCTCAAGGCCCATGTGGCGGCAGCCCGCGAACTGCTGGCCGATGGTGGCGTCATCGGGCGCCGCTTCGATTTTCTGGCGCAGGAATTCCAGCGCGAAGCCAACACACTGTGTTCCAAGTCGAACGACGCCGCCATCACGGAAGCCGGTCTTGCGCTCAAGGTAAAAATCGACCAGATGCGCGAGCAGGTTCAGAACCTGGAGTGACGAGATGAGGGAGGGCGATTCGAGCAATATCGCGCGGCGGGGACTGCTCCTGGTGTTGTCGTCTCCATCGGGGGCGGGCAAGACCACGTTGTCGCGCCGCATGCTGGAATTGGAAGGTGCTGGGCTGAAGGTTTCGGTTTCTGCCACCACGCGCACGGCGCGCCCCGGCGAAGTTGATGGAACCGATTACCGTTTTGTCGATGCAGTCCGTTTCGCACAGATGCGCGAAGCTGGCGAACTCCTCGAGTGGGCGGAAGTCTTCGGCAATTTCTACGGCACGCCGCGTGATCGGGTGGAGGCCGCGCTGGCTGCGGGCCAGGACATGCTGTTTGACGTCGACTGGCAGGGCGCGCGTGCGTTGGCGCGGGTCCTGCCCGATGATGTGGTGCGGGTGTTTGTCCTGCCGCCCAGCGCGGATGCGCTCGAAAAGCGTTTGATGGCGCGCAATCAGGACAGCGCCGAAGTGGTGGCCAAGCGGATGGCGCAGGCCTCCAGCGAAGTCAGCCATTGGGACGAGTACGACTACGTCATCGTCAACGAAAACGTCGAGCACAGCCTCAATCAGTTGAAGTCGGTGCTTGAGGCCGAGCGACTGAAGCGGGTCCGCAGGAGCGGAATAGCGCAGTTCGTAGCGGAGCTGCAGCGCCAGCTGGATTGATTGGCTGCGTGCTGTCGGGCTGGCCTTTACCGGCCGGAGCCATCATAGGCAGCGGCCAATTCGGCAAACTGGCGAACGCTCAGATCCTCTGCACGCAGCGTCGGTTCGATGTGGCATTTCGCCAGCAGCAGCTCGGGCATCGGGGTCAGTGCTTTCAGGCTCTGTCGCAGCATTTTGCGGCGCTGGCCGAAGGCAGCGGCCGTAATGCGGGCCAGCGTCTTGACCGAAACATCTGGCTCGGGAGCCGGTCGCGGCGTGAACAGCACGACGGCCGAGGAAACCTTGGGCGGCGGCGTGAAGGCTTCGGGCTTCAATCGCAGTACGATTTCGGGCTGCGTGCGCCACTGGGCCAGCACGGCGAGACGGCCGTAGGCCTTCGAACCCGGCAGGGCGACGATGCGATCTGCAACTTCCTTCTGGAACATGAGTGCCATGCGCGCATACCATGGCGGCCAGGGTTCGGTTTCGATCCAGCCGACGAGGAGGCTCGTTGCGATGGCATAGGGTAGATTGGCGACGATGACGACGTCACCTTGATGCTTGCCAAGGAGGCTCAGCCAGTCGGCATCGAGCGCATCGGCCAGATGCAGTTCGAGGCGGCCGGGATAGGCTTCGGCGATATCGCGCAGGGCAGCCTGACAGCGTACGTCGCGTTCGATCGCGATGACGCGGGCGGCACCTTCCATGAGCAGGCCGCGGGTAAGGCCGCCGGGTCCTGGCCCGATTTCTACGACGGTATTGCCAGTCAACGGTCCAGCGGCGCGCGCGATACGCCGGGTGAGGTTGAGGTCGAGAATAAAATTCTGCGACAGGCTCTTGCGCGCGCTGAGGCCATGCTGCCGGATAACTTCGCGCAGCGGCGGCAAGCTGTCCTCTGAGGCGGCCGGTGCGTCTGAGCCACCTCCCAACGCAGCCGCGTGCGTGCCTGCCTCGTTGTCGCCCTGAGGATCATCGGGATGGGCTGTCATGTGAGCTGTGCCGCCGCACGGCGCGTCGCCATGACGGCGGCGAGCTTCAGCGCTTCGATCAGGCTTGCCGGGCAAGCCGTTCCGTTGCCGGCGATGTCGAACGCCGTGCCGTGGTCTGGTGAGGTACGCACGAAGGGCAGCCCGAGGGTGACGTTGACGCCGCGATCGAACGCCAGCGTCTTGACCGGGATGAGCGCCTGGTCGTGATACATCGCGATGGCCGCGTCATAGCGCTGCCTGGCGGCGGCGTGGAACATGGTGTCGGCGGGGAGCGGGCCGGTGAGATTTATGCCCTGCTGGCGCAGGCGGTCGAGAGCCGGCCCTATGATCTCGATTTCCTCGCGGCCGAGCGAACCGTCCTCACCGGCATGGGGGTTGAGGCCGGCGACCGCAATCCGGGGGCGGGAAATCGCGAAGTCGGTTGCAAGGGCGGCGGCGAGGATGCGAACGGTCGTGGCGATGAGTTCAGCGGTTATTGCGCGAGGAACGCTCGCCAGGGGAATATGGATCGTAAGTGGCACGACCCGCAGTTCTTCGCTGGCAAGCATCATGACCGGGATGTGGTCTTGCGTAGGATCACGAAGTTCGGCCAGCGCCGCGAGATATTCGGTATGACCGGGGTGGCTGAAGCCGGCCTTGTAGAGTACCGACTTCGCGATGGGGTTCGTGACGATGGCGCAGGCTCGCCCGTCTGCGGTGGCGTTGACGGCCTGCTCGATGGAGGAGAGCACGCAGGCGGCGTTGGCGGTGTCGGGGACACCGGGCTCTGCTCGGGCGCGAAGGCGGACCGGCACAACCGGCAGCGCTGTTGGGAAGTGCTGTGCGGCGTCTTCGATCCGCTCGACCATGACGATGGGAACGTCGAGGCCGATGCGGCGCGCACGCTCAGCGAGAAGTTCGGGGCAGGCGAGAGCCGCAAAGGCCGGCAATCCCCGAGTGGCCCGTTGCATCCAGGCGGTCAGCGTGATGTCCGGCCCGATGCCCGCAGGATCGCCCATGGTCAGGGCAAGCGGCTTAGCCGTGATGGGTAACCGGCACTCGCTCGCGGGTACATGTGCCACTCAGCGATACTCGATGTGGGCGTCCTGGCGCAGGTCGTTGAGATGCCGATCGGCCAAGACCTGGAACTCACGCTGGCGCAGGTCTTCGGCGGCGGCATCGCGCTTTGCGTCGTCGGCACCGACGGTCTTGCGGCCGCACAGAATCCAGAGTTCGACACCTTGCCCGCCAACGCTTGCAGGCAGCATTTCGCCGTCGCGTGCATTAACGAGAAGGGTTCGGGTCGGTTCGGGAATTTTGGCGGCTTCGGTCGGGCCGAGATTTGAGAAACGAGCACCACCGGCTGACTGGGCGAGCGTCCCCGTCATCGAGCAGCCGGTGAATTTGGTGCGCAGCTGGCTTGCCTCGCGCAGTCGGCGAGCGAGCTCGGTCTGTCCCAGATTGTTGTCGTAGAGCAGCGTAATGAGCTGCACGTTGAGCTCGGTCTTATCGTCGCCATCCGCCGAGGCGACCGCGCGGTCGAGATCTTTGGTCGAAATGGAGATCTGGTGACCGAACTGGCGACGGATGACGTTTTTCCAGGACAACATTGCCTTGAAGCGCGATCTCATCGAATTGATGTCGGCGCCCATAGATTTCATATGCTTGCCGAATTTTTCGATATCCATTTTGTTACGCTCGGCAATGCCGCCGACGAGCCGGTCAACTTCGTCATCGCCCGCAAGGACATTGAGACGCTTGGCCTCCTGCAGTTTAAGCCGCTCCTCGATGAGTTCATCGACGGCTTGCTTGCGAAGGCCCGGAAGGACGCTGGCGCGGGCGCTGGAGACGGCCTGCTGCTGCAGGTTCTCGGCGAATTGCTTTTTTCGCCGTTCGAAGATGGCGAGGATCTCGTCCTTGGACTTCCCCGGATTGGTTTTGATGATATCGCGGAGAATGTCGCGCAGCTTCTCCGTCGTGCTCTTGGCGGAAATGAGCGCTTTGAATTTATCGCGTGCCTTGTTCTGGATGTCTCCGGCACCAAGGCTCAGGTATTTCTGGCGCTGGTCGATCTCGTAGTTGGTGATGGGATCGTCGTTGACGAGGACGGCGATACCCTGGGAGCCGCTGGAGCGGACCTGGATGACGTTCGACGAGGAAGCAGTAGCTTTCCCGACCGATGATGCGGCGCCGCCGGCCAAGGCGCCGACCGCATTTGCCGGTGATTGACCACTATGAGGAACAGCGAGGGCAGCTACAACCATCGCTGCCACGGCGGCGTGCCTGCACATTGCGGACGATTTCGCACGGGCAGAAGGCTTCGCGGGGCACTGATCGGTCGGCATGGGTTGTTGCGGATCCTTCGCGGTCTCTAGCTTCGAAGCCTTCGAAAACGCACAAACGGCCCGTTCAGCGCAGGCTAGCGATTGATTCTACGGCGCTAAGCTTCCACCGGGCGTTATCCGCGTCAACCTTGACCTCGTGATGGCGGCGATTTTCCACGGGTCCGGTGGATAGCCCTTCGTTTCCGCCGCCATTTGAACTGGTGCAAAGGGCCGGAATGCTGGCGCCAGTCGAACCCATACAACGGGTACTCCTTGTGGTGCCGACATTTGCTCTAGTGGCCCGTCGCGCCAAAATCGCATCATAGCCGCAACCTCGTTCGATTT
>LOEV01000107.1 GCA_001516065.1 Alphaproteobacteria bacterium BRH_c36 | reverse complement strand
GAAATACCGCCGCCATGGCGGCTTTTCTGGCCCGATGAAAGAGCAACGGCAGCACTACCGACCTGCATAACCCCACCTGCGGCCTTCAAACCGACCTGTTCAGACGTTCCCTAGGTCGATAACTCTTTGATACACGATCCGGTCGGTCGCAATTAGACCAGTTGGTTCGCGGGATCATAATTGATTTGCGTGCGTTCGACCCAGGGTCAAAGCTTCACTTCCGGTTAGTCGTCTCTCGAACAGCCGGCTTTAATCCCAGAAAAGCTTTAAGAGGCGCAATGATATCGCTCTGGCATCGACGGCTTGAAAAGATCGCCCAGTTGATGTGGGTGCGCGCCGCGTTTTTTGCGGTCGTAGGTGTTGCGGCAGCACTTCTCGCCGTCCAGCTTGAACCGTTTGTACCCGAGGACCTGCCAGCGAAGCTTGGCTCCGATGCCGTTCATCAGATCCTCAACATCCTGGCGTCAAGCATGCTGGCGGTCACGACCTTCTCGCTGAGCGTGATGGTCGCTTCCTACGCTTCAGCCACCAACAACGTCTCACCGAGGGCGACCCGCCTGGTCCGAGAAGACCCCACGACGCAAAACGTCCTCGCCGTATTTCTCGGATCGTTCCTGTTCTCGCTGGTTGGCATTGTCGCTCTCAACACCGGGTACTATTCCGACCGTGGCCGGTTTGTGCTGTTTATCGTCAGCATCGGCGTGATCGGCATCATCGTATTTACGATGCTGCGGTGGATCGATCACCTGACGCGCCTTGGCAGAGTTGCCGAAACTATTGCAAGAGTGGAAAAGGCGACGCTGGAAGCCATCGAAGTTCGCCGGAAAAATCCGTTTCTTGGTGGCCGTAGGCTGGACGACGCACACCGCTCTGCCATGAAGCGTGGAGATCCGATCTATCCATCCCGGATCGGCTACATTGCCTATATCGATATGGAATCGATTGGATCGGCGGCAAAAGAGCTCGGTGCCAAAGTACTCGTGTGTGCACTGCCGGGTACTTTCGTGCATACGTCACGACCAATAGCGATGGTCGTTTCAGATTCATTGGAGGCGCAGGAGAGAGGCGTGGCCAGTGGGCCGAAGGACGAAAAAAAAGAGGCCTGCGACCAAGTGCAGAACGCGTTTGAAGTAACCGATGAGCGCTCCTTCAGCCAAGACCCCCGTTTCGGCCTGTCGGTATTGGCCGAAATTGCCACACGCGCTGTTTCCCCAGCTATCAACGACGCTGGAACGGCCATCGACGTACTCGGACGCGCAGTAAGATTGCTTGCGCCGTGGGTGAAAGGGAACCCGGACGATGATGCAGATGCGGCTTCATGCCCGCGCGTTTTTGTACCGGAACTGAACATTGATGAAATGTTCGGCGATGTGTTTTCGCCGATCGCGCGGGATGGCGCAAAAATTTTCGAAGTGCAAATACGGCTGCTGAAGTCTCTTCTTGCATTGGCCGAGTTGGGGGATGCACCGGCACGCGGGGCAGCCCTGCGCTGCGCGCAGCAAGCGCTTGAGAGATCCGAACCCGCGATGGAACTTTCCCACGAAAAGGAACAGCTACGTGCGATTGTCGAGGAGATCCGCCAGCTTGTGACTCCGCAGTAGTAGGCGCCAGCCCGTCTACGTTGCGCCGCGAACGCTCCAGCGCGCATGTGGTCGAGTAAATCAACTAAGAGGCCGGCAGGGCATCCCCGCCGGCCTCTATCGTTCACTCATGGACGGGCCAACCGATGCGCTTACTCTAAGTCACTTGGTTCGATGGCGATCAGGCGCTGCACACGGTTAACCGTCCGGTCGACGAACAGCACATCCGGAATCGCAATGGTGCGCTCCTTAGCGCCTGCTGTCGACAACATGAGATCGCCGGCACCCAAACCGAGAATGCGATGACGCAGGAAGTCTTCACCGTGTTTCTCGAACAGCATTCCTCTGGTGTCGAAACTTTCGGCACTGTCGCCAATCCATTGCTCCTGGGTCAGCTGCCCGGGGCGCACCCGCCAGTACTCGAGCCTGTCGAACACGAAGAACGCCAGCATCCAGATTACAAGCAGGGCAGTCGACATGACCATGTAAAATCCCGCGTTCATGTGCACGGAAATTTGCGGAAGAATCCGCGCGAGATCGTCGAGCAGTCCCGCCCACGCCAGCGAAACGAAAACGAGACTAATGCACAACAAGAGGACTATGGAATAAATTCCGCGCAGGCGGCCGTTGGTAATCAACAGCGTCGTTATCAATACGCCGATGTACGCCAAGCCGATGCCGGGGCTGGGTTGGACAAGAATACGGTCACCGTTCTCTGCGATGAACGGATCGCCAGTGGTATAGGTGACCGCTGCCGCAATGTACCCGAACAGCCAGACTGGCCACCAGTAAATCAGTGCCGAATGAGAATATATTATAATTTCCGGAAGCGCGTCGTCGGGTGAGGGCAGGTCGTCGACATCTCCAGGGCCCTTGTTGAGATCTGGCATCTCACGCGGCGGGCTAGAATCACTTTCCGCGATGGACATAGCTTGCCTCCACATTTGAAAAGAGCGATTTCGCGATCAACTCTGTGGAAACGCACGGGAATTTTCCTGGTTCCACACCTCGACTGGATTTGGCGATCTCTGCGCAGCAAGGCGGAATTGTCAGGGCGATAGAAATTCGGAAAACGGCTTGAGACTGTCGACGCGGTCGGAGACGATCTTGACCGTCGCCAGTAGCGGAACAGCCAGCAGCGCTCCGACGACGCCCCACATCCACCCCCAAAACACAATCGATACGAAGATTGCGACCGGACTGAGCGCCAGGCGCGAGCCCAGGATGTACGGCATGATCAGATTGTTGGAAAAGAACATGATGACGAGGTAGCAAGCCACCGGCGTCAGCGCCAAAGGGATGTCGCTGAAGGTCAATAGGCCGACGAAGCTCAGGATCATGGTGATGACCGCTGCGCCCGCAAAGGGAGCGAAACTCAAAACAGCTACGACGACCCCCCACAAAACTGGATTGGGAATTCCAACCGCGAAACAGACGATCGCAACGATCGTGCCCATAGTGACGTTTAGAAGCGTCAGCATCACCAGATAGTAGGATAAATCCGACTGGATACTGCGAAGTATTTCGACGACCCGCTTCTTGTCCTTGAGTGCGGGAACGAGTTCGACCGTTTTGCGAACAAACGTATCGCCGGATGCCAGAAGAAAAAATAGCAGCATGGTGACGATGCCGATCGAGGCGATGATTGCGGGCGTGCCCGTCAGCACCTGTTCAGCTACGCCGGGACGCTCGATGCGAACCTCCATGGGCCGGCGCTGATCCATGTCCGTTGCCGCTTCCACGCGATCGGTTGCATCCTTTATCTTCTCCATCGGAGCTTTCATCGATTGCAGGAGCTGTTCAATCCGGAAGAAATTTCTTGGTACTTTCTCGACCCATTCGTTGGCGGAACCCGACAAGCCGTAAATGCCGGCGAGGATCACGATGAGCGTGAACGCCACGGTTGCCGCCGCGGTAACGGGTGCGGGTATGCCAACACGTGCACATGCCCTCACGACCGGGCTGAACAGCATGCTCAGCAGGAGCGCGATGGTGACCGGGATCAGGAAAGACGACGCGAAATAGATGGCGGCCAAGGCCAGTAGAAGGAAGATGCCGTTGATGGCGATGGATCGACGTTCGGCCTCGGTGAGCACGATGACCGGCGTCTCACCATTGTCCAGTGGTGTAACCAGCTTTCCATCAACCGCCCGGGCATCCTCGGCCATATCCGTCCCCTCGAAACCATCCGTTGAAATGCGTTGCAGAATTCGTCACTCGCGTTCTTACTGAGGGCAGTGCGCTCCACTTTCGATTCATGCAGCCGTGAGCTGGCCGAACAGTTCTTGCGAGCCAGGCGCAGCGCTGCGCCCGTCTCCTGGCTCAAAGCCCCAGCCGACGAGTCCGTCCTCGGCATTATGCCTCTGGAGCTCACTGAGAGACTTCCCGCCGTTTCGCTGCGGATCTTTGATCTGCTCGCAGATTTCGCCAAGCGCGCGGCCCTCCCAGGCCATCGACTCTGGCGCCAGGTGCCAGGATTCGGCACCGGGCAACGAACCACGCCCTCCTCCAAACGAGAAATTCTTCTCTCCATGACACGTTGTGCAACGCATTGCCGGCATTCCGAGACCGTCGGGTCCACGCGCAACGGGCGGGATGTGCGGGTGTGGGGGGTCTCCTTGCTTGGGCCGGTTGGTGCGTGGATGGCAATTGACGCATCGAGGGTGCTGAAGGACCTTACCCATTTCTGTGAAAATGGCGATCGAGCGTTGGCGCTCGTCTGCGATGCTCGAGAAATCGTTTGGCTCCGAGAGCTCGTCCCTGATTGCGGCGATCGGTTGATCAGCCATGAATACAGGGACGCCGACCGCTGCGGCTGCGGTGATGGCAAGGAGCAATGTTGTATTGAATCCGGCGCGGCCCATTTTATGGAAACACTTTATAGACTGTTGAAGGCTCGGCGTGCATTGAGGAAGCAACGCTTCGCGGACAGCCTTGTTCCAAAGCCGGCTGATCAACTGTGCTAACGATCCAGTTGTATGCCGCAACACCCCGGCAGCGCAGCCAGGCCACTTGTGCCAGGAATTTTTGTCTTCGCTTCGGAACATGCCCCCGCAATCGACGTTTCTCCTGTGATGCCGCCCTGAGCGGCAATCACACGCAGGAGTTGAACCCCATGAAAACTATGACACGCGTGAGTGTTGTCGCACTCGCACTGGCACTCGCGTCGCCGTCTCTGGCCGAGCAGCCGAGATCAACCGACAGTGCAGCTTCGACAACCACGTTCGTTACCGCAGCGAACGCATCCGACATGCGAACCTCAGAGTGGATCGGTGCGCCTGTGCAAAATGCGTCGAACGAAACCGTCGGCAACATCAATGACTTCGTCATCGGCAATGATGGCAACATCGTCGCAATTGTTGCTGGTGTTGGTGGTTTTCTCGGCCTCGGCGAAAAGAACGTCGGACTTTCCTATGAGAACGTCGAGCTGACGAGAAGCAGTGACGGCGGGCGGGTCGCCAAGGTGCTCGTATCGAAAGACGAGCTGATGAATGCACCTGACTTCCAGCTCGGCAAGAAGACGTTGCGCGAGCGTGCGAAGGAAGCTTCTGACGCAGCCTCGGAGACCTATGAGAAGGCCAAGGACAACGTCAAGGCTGGTTACGAAGCGGCCAAGGAAAGCGTCAAGAGAAACTATGAAGCCGCCAAGGAATCTATGGCTGGGGACGAAAACAAGCCGGCCAGTTCGCCGAACCGGCAGTAGCTCGGTCGTTATCTGGATTGGATGGAGAATCACAACCCCTGACGCAACAAAAGGAGTCTGACCATGAATTGGGATCAAATCGAAGGCAAGTGGAAGCAGTTTAAGGGTTCTGCCAAGCAGCAGTGGGGTGAACTCACCGATGACGAGTTGGACAGAGCCGCCGGCCGTCGCGACAAACTCGAAGGCATCATTCAGGAGCGCTACGGCGTTGCCAAGGAGGAAGCCAAGAAGCAGGTCGACGACTGGATGAGCCGTCAGTAACAGAGAGATGGCTGTCACTGCCTCGAAGGCCGCCCTGGTTTCCAGGGCGGCCTTTTGCGTTGTCTCAGGAAGCGTCTTTCAACGCTGCTGCCTGCTCGAAGAACAGCGCTTGACTGATCACCGCCTTCAGCATTTCCGGCTGGAATGGCTTGGTCATGAGAAACGTCGGCTCCGGCCGGTCGCCAGTCAACAGCCGTTCGGGATAGGCAGTGATGAAGATCACCGGAACGTTGAATTGTTTCAGTAGGTCGTTGACTGCGTCGATCCCGGAGCTGCCGTCGGCGAGTTGGATATCGGCGAGTACTATACCAGGCGTCTTGACCTTTCCGAGCGCTAAGGCCTCATTGCGTGTTCTTGCGACTCCGATGCTGGTGTGGCCCAGCGACTCGACGATGTCTTCGATATCAATCGCAATTAGCGGTTCGTCCTCGATGATAAGCACCGAGGTCGCGACCTGTTCGGCCATTTCGCTAGCGGCCTGAGCGATGAGTTGCTCCAGCTCTTCTGGCGATTTCTGCAGAATGGCTGCAGCTTCAGGGTGCGAAAACTCCTCGACGAAGACGAGGAGGAACGCTTGTCGTGAGATTGGCGTTAGACTGGCAAGCCGGCGTTCGACGATGCCGTCATTAAGGTTTCCTGTGTCCCCACTGCCGAGCTTGTTGACGTCGACGGAATTCCAGATTTTGAGAAACACGCTGAACAGACCACAGCGCGCGTCGATATCGTCGGGGAAACTTGAAGGATCTTCGACCAGAGCCTCGATCGCGGCTTGGACGTACGCGTCTCCGCTGGATTGAGTCCCGGTCAGAGCCCTCGCAAATCGGCGCAGATAGGGAATGTGGGGCGTGATAGATTTGGCTAAAGACATCGGCGCGGATTCCTCGAATTGAATGTCCAAGCCCGTCTCCGGACTGCTTGGCCTTTGGTGTAGCAAGATGCATCGGAATTCTAGCTGGTCCCCCGTTCGAGTGGAAGCACATCTAGGCCGACCGGCAGGCAAACACACGTCTGCGAAAAAAGTTCCGATAACCGTGGAACCGTTCGCAGAAGGGCGCGTTATGCACGTTGGACTCTCCATTCGGTGAAGTTGTGGCGTGTCGGGGGATGTGGACGACATGACGGGCAATTATGTATATAAACTGACGGGATTGATCGACGCGATGCAAGGATCGACAGCAGTGGGCAATCAGGACGATGGTTCGGGGAAACCTGAAGGCGGAGAGGGGGGGAGGCCTCCAATGCCGCCACAAGCCGTCGACGCAGTCGGGCGTCGACTGAAAGCTTCTTACGACAGGATGTTGCGCGAGCCGATACCCGACAAGCTCATCCAGTTGCTGGAAAACCTGGAGAGGTCGCAAGCAAACAAGACGCATTCAGACGACGAATTGACGCATTCAGACGACGAATTGCAGCCAGACACTCATGACAGACCCGTCCAGCGGGAGGAGTGAGAGTTCATGACAGCTTCTGGTGATTTGAAATCGCGTCTAGTTGAAGCTATGCCGAACCTGCGGGCGTTCGCGATTTCTTTGTGCGGCAATGCCGACAAGGCCGACGATCTCGTTCAGGAGACGCTCGTCAAGGCTTGGAACAAGCTCGACACCTTCGAGGATGGAACGAACCTCAAAGCGTGGCTGTTCACGATTCTGCGGAACACCTACTTTTCGCAATATCGCAAGAGACGCAGGGAACTCGCCGACACGGACGGCGAATATTCCTCGCGGCTTTCTGTCCAGCCGCAGCAACAAGGCCACGTAGATCTTCAGGACGTGTCGATTGCGCTCAACGAGTTGCCGGACGACCAGCGCGAGGCGCTCTTGCTGGTTGCTGCCGAAGGCTTCAGCTATGAGCAGGCAGCTGAAATTTCCGAGTGCGCTGTCGGAACGATCAAGAGCCGCGTCAGCCGCGCACGCGTGCGTCTGGCTGAACTCATGCAAATCGATTCTGGCGACGACTTTGCCACCGAACGCTATGGCAGCGGGGTGCTCGTTTCGGGCGATCCGGTGACGCGGGGCTGATCCCCGCTTCAGGCTGCCAGTTCGCATTGAAGTTTCCGCGTTTGCATTGGCGTTTACAACGTTTGCATTGAAGTTGCCGGGCCCTGTAGCTGCAGAGGCCATGTTTGTGCAGAGGCCCCGCACCAGCCGCAAAAAGTTTTTGGAACGAATTTTTCCTCCAACGCGTTTTCAGCATGCGTGGCTCGACGCGCCGCTTCGCCGACCTGGAACTCTGGGAAATCGCAAGGCTCAATCAGCTTCAAACGTTAGTGTTCCGGTTCTGACATTTGCTTCCCATTGCGGCCAAGTTCCGAGCCAATGTCAGAACCATAAGGAACACTAGCAACACTATGATTCTGGTGCAAATTTTGCACCTGACGTTTGGTTTCGAGTCCCGCCGCAAGCGGCTACCAAACCTCAGATGCACTACACTAGTGCGATCGACAGCCCGCAACAGGGCTCGATGAAATTCGCCACGAATCCGCACAGCAACTCGGAGATACATCAATGACTACAAGTGCTTTGAAATCGAAGCCGACCAAGGCTGCCGTTAACACGGGACTCGACGCATCCGCGCGCAAAGAGATCTGCTCGGAGCTTGGCCAGGTGCTGGGCGATACGTACATGCTTCTCGTCAAAACCCACGTCTATCACTGGAACGTCGTCGGACCGCTGTTCATCCCTATTCATGAGCTGACCGAAGAGCATTACAAGGACCTCTTTGCCGCCACCGACGTTCTCGCCGAACGCATCCGCGCACTCGGGTTCGTTACTCCGTTGAGCTTCGCCAGCATGGTCGAGCGAGCCGACCTGACCGAGGCAACATCAGCCGCAAGTGCAGAAGATATGGTCGAGACTCTGGTGGCTGATCACGAAGCTATCGTGCGCTCCGTGCGCGATATCGCGATCAAGGCGGAGAAAGCTGACGACTTCGTTACGCACGACCTGCTGGTTGGTCGTTTGACGTTCCACGAAAAAGCCATCTGGATGTTGCGCGCGATCGTCTCTTGACGACCGTGGCTGCCCGCCCAACGAAATTCCTGGCGGTGCGGATCGCCGGGTAATAAAAAAATCTCCCGAAAGAATTCGGGAGATTTTTCTTTGCGTCGTTGGTGAACCGCCGCCGGTTATGGGGCAGGCGGCCGGCGACCGGATACGAGGCTGTAGACCAGAGAGAGTGCGAAAAGCACCAGGAACACCCAGAAGACAATCTGAGCAAGCTCCACGGAAACAGCTGCGACGCCGCCGAAGCCGAGTACCGCAGCGATAAGCGCGACGATGAGGAACGTAATGGCCCACCCAAGCATGATAAACCTCCTTTGGCTGCCTAACGATGATGGTAGCTAAACCCTTTCATCGAGCGATCGTTCCAGGCCATCGCCGATCGGCATTAAACTTTCACTGATGCCAGCTCGAGTTCGAGGACTGTCAGTCCGGCGTCCGGCAACGCATTACCATCCCTTGCTGCGAGAGGCCGGAGCTCGATGCCGCCATCTTTTCCGCCGTAAAGGGTCCCCACTCCCGCAGTCCTGCCGGAGCGTGCTGCGCCCTGCAATTCGCCGGTGAAGCGGCCCGTCAAGTCGGCCGGATCAATCGTTGCGGTTGGCGCCACGACCGACCACGCGACAACGATCATTGCCTTGCGTTCGACACTTGTGCTCATTCGGACGATGCGGCCGGTCAGATCGAAGCTATTGCCGGATGTGGTTGCAACAAAGTTGCAGGAAACGGCTGCCTCTGCCTGCCCCGTCGCTGGCGACCTCTCGGACGGCGCGAGTGTGCACGTCAGGGTGCCGGCATTTGCGATCGCCTCGGCAGCAATGCCGGAGCCAGCGGTCGCCACTGTCACCAACGCCACGCTGAGTATTCTTGCGAATGAATTACACATCTCGATACTCCATCGATCCCGAATTACAGGCAGGCACGAGGGAGACGCCCATGTGTTAAGTATGTTCCGACACGGGTCAGAATTGTTGGTTGAGACTTATCAATTCACGTTGTCGGACGTAGTAGCAAAGTCTATAAGTTACGATGATTTACAGCTGTCGTCTTAATGCTGATTGGACATCCACAACCCGGAGCAGCGACGGGCATGTTGCCGTCTTTCTACCGTCAGCTATTGCAAACAGCCAAACAACTGTCATCCCCCGTCTTCCGCGTGAGTTGGATAGTCTTCGGTTTGTCGATAGTGGCAACCATCGTCGGGTTGCGCCTTGTCACAACGAGCATCGATATGATCGCTCAAGAGGCGTTCAACAACCTCAACTTGAGTTTCTCGGCAGAACTTCAGCGATCCATAACCGCATACGAGCAGGTACTGAGCGGTGCTGCGGCGCTGTTGCAGACGCGTCCTGCGATCAGGCGCGAGGAGTTCCGATCCTATCTGCAAGCCGTCAAGATCGAACACCGGTATCCCGGACTGCAAGGCGTCGGGTATGCCGCGACGTTTGAAGCCAGCGAGCGGTCTACGTTGGAGGCCGAGGTGCGCAGTGAGGGTTTCAAGGATTTTTCTGTTCGGCCGGACGGAGACAGGCCGGTCTATTCTGCAATCGTCTTTCTGGAGCCGTTCACCTGGAGAAATCAGCGCGCATTTGGATATGATATGATGTCCGAGCCGGTGCGGCAGGCCGCGATGATCAGGGCGAGGGACACCGGTCTGCCGACGGCCTCCGGTGCGGTGGAACTCGTGCAGGAGACAGAAACCGACGTTCAGGTCGGCTTCCTGTTGTATCTTCCGATCTACGATGGCACTGCTGCTCCAAAGACAGAAGCCGGACGACGCGAGGCGATCAAGGGTTTTGTGTATAGTCCGTTCCGCGTCGGAAATCTTATTGCGGGAGTGCTCTCGAGAATTCGCCAGGAAATCGAATCGCAGGCCCGCATAACGATCTCAATGGCGCCGCCCGGAACTGAACAAGCAGTGATATATAAAACGCTGCCGCAGTCACCCGACGCCCCCCGGAATTCCAAATTCGTCCACGAGCGCACGTTGGATATCAACGGCACGAACTGGACCGTTGGGATGGCATCGACTCGGGCCTTCGAAGCCTCTTTGAGTTATTGGCCCGCCTGGAGCATCCTTGTTGGCGGTGTGGTACTTTCCACGCTTCTGGCCGGCCTCGTCGCGTCCGCTGCCCTGAGGCAGCACGAGTCGAACATCAGTAACACCCGCATGGATCTTTTGAGTCGCGAGTTGGCGCATCGGGTGAAGAATTCGTTGGCCGTTGTGCAATCGATCGCTAGTCGAAGCCTCGTCGACGGTAGACCGGTGAAGGAATCGAGGGAGATATTCTCGCAGCGTCTTCATGCCCTTGCGCGCGCCCATACGAACCTGGTTGAGAATTCCTGGCGAGGCGTTTCGATGGCGGAGCTTGCAGCAGCTGAGTTGCAGCCCTTCGGAGCGCGGGCTTCGCTGCAGGGTCCCGATATCGCGATGAACGCAGATACCGCGCAGATGTTTGTGCTTGTCGTGCATGAGCTGGCGACCAACGCAGTCAAGCACGGTGCGCTGTCGTGTGATGCCGGGCGCGTTGAAATGCGTTGGTGGATCGAGGGAGAGGGAGCCAGCCGAACCTTGCATTTCCGCTGGAAGGAAACTGGGGGACCGCCAGTGCAGGTACCGGCCTCGAACGGTTTCGGGCAAACCTTGCTTCAGCAAGCCATTGTGCATGGAGCGGTAAGCAGACCCGAAATTAGCTACGAGGAAGACGGCGTGCGTTATGAATTCGTGGTGCCACTTGCAACCGTCCAGGCAGAAAATATGAGTAGCCACTGCTGAGCATGCCCCCGGCCCTGTGTCTGCGACTTCACGCATGAAGGAAAGTTCGGTGATGCCGGGAACATATTCGACCGGTCTTCTGTTTACATTTTTGAGTTACGAGCAATCATAAGGAGACACCCATGTTAAGCTGGGCAATCGCTTTTCTCGTTGCCGCACTGATCGCGGCCGTACTGGGCTTTGGTGGCGTCGCTTCAACGTTCGCCGGTATTGCGCAGGTACTGTTCTACATCTTCGTGATCGTATTCGCGGCGATGCTCGTCATGCACCTGCTGGGAAGAGGCGCATCCTCCGTGCGCTAGCCCGCGGGAATTGACCACCAGATGATCTTCGGCACGGCACGTTCGCTGTGCCGGGGATTGTCGCATTCTCGGCTTCGCGTTCAGATGAACGGCCTGGGTGGTCCCAGGTAGGGTTCATACTCACCCAGATCGTGAAGCATCTCAGCGTCATTCACGACGAGTTCGCCCCGTGACCAGCCAATACATTTCGTCGCCCGGATCTTCCGCAAGGTTTTGTTCGTATGGACGGCAGACAGGCCCAACATGTCCGCGAGATGTTCTTGCGTCAGCGGCAGAGGGATCTTGTTGCCATTCCCCATATTGGCCCGTTGAGCTCGATCGTAAACGTGCGCAAAGAAATAGGCCATGCGCACAAACGCCGAGCGCTGGCCAACGTTCACGAGGTGTTCAGCAATCATCGCCTCGTCGCGTGCCGCCAGCCAGGTCACGTCGAACCCGAGTTCTGGGTGGGCGGCGTTGAGTTCGAGGATCCGACTGCGCGGAAATACGCAGAGCGTGACCCGGGTCAACGTTTCGACGGTGTGCTGCATGGCGCCGAACAATGAGGACTGTAAACCCAGGAGGTCGCCAGGCAGGGCGACATTCAGGATCTGTCGCCCGCCATTGGGCAGGTATTTGAGCCGAATGACCCAGCCGTCGAGGATCGTGTAGAGGTGAGCGGAATCGTGCCCGTCGATCAGCACTTGTTCGCCGGCTTCAATCACCAGCTCCCCAGTCTTGAAATGTTCGACGAACTCAAGTTCGTCCGGTTCGAAACTTCGGTAATTCGGGTTCTTGCGGATCGGGCACAGCTTGCATTTGGTCGTTTTCGAGGTGGCAACTTTGGGCATCTGGCGCGGGCTCGTTTCAAGGATGTAGGATGTTCTTGCGGCGACGACGGAACCTGGACTTCATTGAGCGGAGCGAGTGCCTATCTGCAGGAACAATGACAATACCTCGACGATTATAGCAAAGAGGGCCACGGGGGGCTAAAACAAACACTGGCAACGTAATGATCGAGGGTTCGGGCACATTGCGTTCCGGGACTGCGATCTGCGCCAAGCGGAATCGTTCGGGAGTACGCAAACAACCCTAAATTCCACCCCACAGGCTAAAAATAGATGCCAGCATTCCAGGATATCGCCCACATCATTACCGGTCTGATGACCGTTAGCGGTGCTATCGGACTGGCGGCATTTGTGATCCTGCGGCGGAATTTCGCCACTCCCTTGCGATTGACCTTGTCGCTTTTGGCAGCCGGACTGATTGCGATCGGCGTGTTTGAATTGTCGATTGCATTGAAAATTGGCGGCGATGCTCGCGATTTCATAAGCATATTCACGATCGTCGCAGCGGCGGTCGCCACTATCGCGAGTGTACTTCTCGCCCGCACGGCCTTCAAATCGCATTTGATTTCGGCCCTCCATCACCGGGTGGAAGCGCATCGGCGCACTCTTCAGCGGCTTCGACGGTCCCGCACCGAGCTTGAGCAGCGCGTCAACGACCGCGCCCGCGAGTTGCGCGAATACGAGAAGCGTCTGCGCATTGCGCTACGCGACAGCAACATCACCGTGTTCATGCAGGACACAGCACTTCGCTACGTCTGGGTTCGCAACGCGCCCGAGGGGTTCAGCGCCACGGACTTGATCGGAAAAACCGACGATGAGGTACTTCCCCCCGCGGCGGCGCTCGCCGCGACAACGGCAAAATTGAAGGTTATTCAAACCGGAGAGGACAGCACGACGGAAATCAGCATCGAGCCGCGGAAAACAGGCCAACGGACACGGTATTTCGATGTAACCACCGAACCCTACTATGGCGAGACCGGAGAATTCCAGGGGCTTCTCAGTGTCGCCGTCGAAACGACTGACAACCGTCACCGGGAAGAGCTGTTGAAATCGACGCTGCTGGAAGTCTCCCACCGGACGAAGAACCAGCTCTCCGTCTTGATGAGTATCGCCCGCCGGCTGGGGGCGACGAAACCCGACACAGCAAAATTTCTTCCCGCATTCGAAGCACGCCTGCGAGCGCTGTCGATTTCCCAGGACGTCCTTGTCGAGAACGACTGGGCATCGCCACATCTGGAACGTCTGGTTCGCGCGCAGCTCGAACCCTACCTTACCAGCGTCCCAAGATCGAATTCGGCTGTTGTTTTCAGCGGGCCCGACGTCTTCATCACGCCGACGGCCGTACAGAATCTCGGCTTGGTATTTCATGAGTTGGCGCTTAATGCGTTTGAGATTGGCGTGATGAGGTTGCCGGGCGGACACATCGATATTTCATGGGATCTGCAAGATGACTTGGCCGATGATTCTGAGACCACCAGGAAGTGCCTCGAAATCCAGTGGAGCGAATTCGGAGCAACCACTCCGCCGAAAGACAACCTGAAAAGTAGCTTCGGCCAAAGCATGGCCCATCAGATTGCTCATTCAGCGCTGGGTGGTGACTTGAAGATTATTCCTTCCAATGATGGTTTTCAGGCCCGTTTGAAAATCGGCAGCGCTGCCATCGCAATCTCCTAGCCCGCCTTTCCCACAGGGGGGTGCGGCCGTCACGAAGGTCAAATGTCTTACAGGCAGGGAGAATCACGCAGTTCGATGAGGTTCATCGGGCAAGTGGTTCGACACAGGCTGTCAGCCATTTGACCCCGCCTTTCAGGTCGTCCGGGGCGGGCCATCGGCTTCATGCTGGCAGCATGCCTCCGGCATGACGGGCCGCTCAACCGTATGACCCGATACGCTTTTCGCGCCCGCCCCTTCTAGCCGAAAGACTCCGCCCCGGACGATGACGGCGCGCATCCCTGTGAGAAAGGCGGGCTAGTGGCCCGTCGCGCCTAAATCGCACCATAGCCGCAACCTCGTTCGATTTAGGCGCGACATGAGGGCCACTAGCAACATCAATGACTTAGTGAGGCGTTTATCACGCCTTAGTTGACTCAAACCTCGCCGCACCATCGATCAACCAAGGCGCGACGCCTCACTAGTGTTCTGGATCATACGCGGTAGACCAAACGCAGATCGCCAAGCAATCCCACAAGGACTTAATAAATGACGTAGTTGGACTTTCACGCTGACGGTAATGTGCAGCACCCTACCATCAGCGCAGTTTGTCGCGTGTGAAAATTATGGTCCAGGGCGGAGCGTCGTATAGTATGGAAGCCGATCGTGCAGAACAGTGCATTCGCGAACTTTTCCGGCATGTACTGCTGGTCGAAGACAGTATCCTGATAGCCTTGGACGCAGAAGTCCTGGTAACCGAACTCGGTGCCGAACGCGTATCCATAGCCGCCAGCGTATTGGAAGGGCTCCGTTCCATCACGAACTCCCCGCCGACGCTTGCCATCCTGGACGTCAAGCTTGAGGGCGAGACAAGTTTTCCCATCGCTGACAAGCTTCAGGAGATGCAAATTCCCTACGTTTTTGCGACCGGGTACAGCGATAAGGCTACTTTTCCAGATCGCCACAAGCTCGCACCCTGCATGACCAAGCCATATAACCAACAAGCACTGCGGCGTGTGATCGAAGAACTGAGAGACGCCGATCGGCGCGGGACCCCATGGTTACAGCAGACGGGCTGATCGACGCCCACGGGAGAAACGCAGTTCGGATTCTGACTGTCGGCGCTCCCGCAACCGCTGCCATAAAAAAGCACGCCGACGATGCCGGCGTGCTTTTTCGTGGAAGGACACCCTATCCTTCGCTCTATTCAGGTGTCGTATTCACAGCAGCAAGTATGCGATGATGATCACGACCAGCGGGACGCCGAGAAGATAAGCGATAATCCCTGGTAGCATTTTGGACGCTCCTTTATGAGTTGAGCTGTGGTTCAGCTGCCAATCAGGCGGATTTAGCGATGTGCCCTTCGGATTCGTCGCGATGGGTTCCACCTAGCGTCGCCGCCCACCAGCTTGCAAGGCCCGCCAGCAAGACGACGACCGCAGTCCAGAAACCGGCAAAGGCAGTATTTTCCTTCGCCTCCTCAAGGAATTCCTTCGTCTCCTGAAGCGTCTGCTCCATGTTCTGGTTCACTAACCTGATTGCTTCGTTTGGCGAATAGCCGAATTCTGATTCGAGCACGTTTGCCAGATACCGTTTGTCAGCGTCCGACATTTCGCCGGCACTCAAACTCCGCGAGATAATGCGAACGATCTGCTCGCGCTGTTGCGCATCGACAGTGCCATCCACGTTGCCAGCAGTCGTGTTTGTGGCTGTGCTACCGGTCGTCGGTGCGGCTGCGTTCGTTGCATCAGTGGGCTCGCCAGGCGCCGCTGTTGGCGAAGTCGCAGGAGCAGCTTCAGGCTGCCCTTCCTGGGGGGCGGCACCAGCTTGGTCGGCAATCGGCGACCGCAGCAGATTGTCCACTGCGGTTTCGGCAAATGGAGCAACGGCTGTCGATACCCCCGCAGCTGTCCGATATCCGGCAGTTGCAACACGATCAGCCGTCCCGACGAGAACGTTGCTGGCGATAACTGCACCAACGATTAGGGCTATCGCCCAGACAACGAGGCCATTCGTACCATCGCGGAATTGTGCTTCGCTGGTGTTAAAACTGTGACGTGAACGCATCCGCCCGGTGAAGTACGAACCAAGGGCCAGTGAATAGATGTAGGCAATCGCGACAAAAATAATGGCCGCCATTGAGATGGCGGTCGTGGTCTCGGAACTGTTGGACCACGGTTGCGCGACATACAATCCGACGGCAGCGCCGAAACCGTAGAGCAGCATCGACATCGCCGTTGCAATGGCGGTTCCCGCGAGAACTGCCGACCAGTCGACATAAGCTGGTTGTTCCGTGGACATCGCGATCATTTCGATGTCGGGCTGAATTTTCGGAGGCACTGTAGGGCTAGCCATGTTGATATTCCAATTCCAAGATGTTGGGGCGATCCTGGTTTAGCGAGGATCAATTCACGCTATACTCGACCCAGAACCGCGAGGATGAGAACGATCACGAGCAGCGTTCCAATTACACCCGATGGGCCATAACCCCAGTTGCGGCTGTACGGCCAAGCCGGAGCGGCACCGATGATGAGCAATATTAAGACGATCAAAAGCACGGTGCCGATCATTGTTCCGGCTCTCCTTTTTAATGAATTTCCAGGTGCCGAGCGCACGTAGGTATCAAAGCCGTGACGAGCAAAAACGTTCCGTGCTGGCTGTAAAAAATTTGAGCTTCAGCATGACAAACGTCATTTATGGCCTGCTGCCGTCCTTATCTTTCGGTCAAAAGCTACTGGTTCTCGCATCATCGCTGCTTTGCGGGGCCGCAAAGATTGCGAAGTCGACCCATGAAAGGTTTGTCGCTAGGGCGGGATTTTTTCGCGTCGATATGAATCCGCCGAATTAACCGCCGCAACCGAATGCGCCAATGCTAGCCGCCGGTGAGCCAACTAAATGCCGAACTGATTGTGCCCCACATGTAAAACATCACACCAAGTGTTACCGCGCTCAGAACATAACCTGCAATAGCGAACACACCATCCCGCCCTATCATTGCGACACCGAACAATACGATCCCCAGTGCCGGGGGCAGCACGCCCCAAGGCACGAGAGCCAATGGAATCATCGTCAGTGCCAGAAGACACATCGCAAATGCGATTAGCTTCCGTTGCGGTTTCCCGCTGATGACCCACTCCACCCGATGTTTGACGAACCGATCCAGCCACTGGGCATAGGGCCGTGCCGTCTCTGCTGCCTTTTGGACTTTTTCCCTTGCAATAGAACGGTTGGCCAAAAACATGGGGGTCCACGGCGTTCCGCGGCCCGCGAGGTATTGTCCAGCCACCAGCAGAACAAGCATGGCTGTGATGATCGACATGCCTGGTATCGCACCGACGACAGGCGTCACAGCTATGACGCCGATGACAGTGCAAACGGCACCGAAGCTGCGGTCGTTAAAGGCGGCTAGGATATCGCCGATGGAGACTTGGTCGCCGCTGGTATCGTTCTTGAGTTGATCAATGACTTCGGCAAGTACGTGTTCATCTGTTGAAGAAGTTTTGGACATACGACTTAATCCTGAAGCGAGCGACTTAAGGGAAGACTCAGGCGGGTTGAGTAGCAGCGTCGTCGCTCAAGACTGCGTCGACTGGTGCCACTGAATTTGAAACCGGCGAGACGTGATAGAAGATCATCGTGCCTACGATGAGAATCGGCACGGCAAGAAATGCGCCGATCGGACCCCAAAGCCATAACCAGAACGCGATGGAGACAAGGACGGCCAGGGGATTGAGCGTCAGTCGCTCGCCAAGCACGAACGGTGTCACGAACTGTCCTTCGAGAAAGTTCAAGGCGACAAACACAATGGCCGGAGCGAGCGCCGGTAGCGTGTCCGTAAACGTGGTCAAGCCAACTCCCAAGAGGATGATGGTCATCACCGCCGGGCCGACAAATAGGGCGAAATTCAATACTGCAGCTAACGTCCCCCACAGATAAGGTTGCGGAACACCAAGTACGAACAAGGCGATGCCGACGACAGCGCCAAAGCAGATGTTTATCAAGGCGATCGAAAGGAAGTATCTAGAAAGAAAGCTTTCGGTATCTCTGATAATTCGCGCCGAGCTGAACCGCATGGACGACGTTGGCAACGCCTTTAGCACGCTTCTCTTGATGCTGGTGCGTGTTGCCAGGAAGAAATAGAGGCAGCCAACAAAAAGTACGAGCCGCGAAACGATGTCGGCAGCAGACGAAATCAGGTCGGTTACGATGCCGCGCTGCTTGATCGTAACTTCCGTCGTTGTCGCGTCCGTGGTGGCCTTATTCACCTGCTCTTCAACGTCCTTGATCTTCTCGATGGGCGTTGCGAATTTCGACCACTCGTCCATCAAGCGGGTGCTCATGGCGGGAAGTTTACTTGACCACGACTCGAGCGGAACGGCCAGTGAGTAGCTGGCCAGCCCCAACGTCGTGACGAGCGAGATGACGATGAGCCCGGCGGAGAGGCCTCCAGAAAGGCCTCGACGCTCCAACCACCCGTTAAGGGGACCGAACGTGAAGCCGACCAGAACTGCGGCGACGACTGGCGCAAGAACATATTGCCCCGCATACAACGCCGCCGCGAACCCAATGAAGAAGAGGCCGATGATCGAAAATCGAGTGAACCTGGCGAAGAACTGTTCGGCTTCAGCGCCGTGGCCGAACGCGCGGATAGATATGGCAGACCGGGGAATCTTCTTTAGGCGCGGGCGACTCGGAAACATTTTCGGCGCCTTCTTTATTCATCGCTGCGGTGCCGACCATTTCGGGAGTGACCCGGCAGGATCGCGTCTCGCACGCTGCCATACAGATCCTGGACGGTCCTGAGTGCAGGTATTCCCACAGCTTTGGGATCCAATTCGGAAATGGAATCCATCAGTCCTTCAAAGCGATTCATCAGCGATTTGCGACTGGGAAGTTCCGTCGGAATGTAAGGCGCGGCCGTACGCGTCGTGGGCAGATAATCCTGCCAGTCGTTGCGTCTGTTCCTCTTATGCTTTCGAGGCGCGATGCTCATCGCCACGATGGCCCCGAGTGCGCCTGCAAGAGTAACCGTTAACCACGGATGTTGCTCGGCTACTTCATGCACGTAGCTCGCCGCGCGTTTGGTGCGCCGCGCCACGATTTCTTTAAGGTCCTCGACAGTTCGCGCGAGTTCCTCGGCGGTGCCTGAAACTGTTTCATCTGAAGACGAATTTCTCACCGTCGACGAATGGGCGCCCGTCGACGCAAGCGTTTCGCCCGCCTGTCTCGATTTCACCGTGTCGGTATCGGCTGTTTGATTGGTCATGCGAATGAATCCCATCCGTTCGCTCGTCCGGATAGTGGCGCCGGATCAGTTGTGAATACTGGGCCGATCAACGCACCTGCCCGAAAGTGGTTCCGGTCTCCAGCAATTAATGTGACTGACTGACGGCGCGCTTCGATGAATTTTTGCACCGTGGCGGAACCCGTCACAGGACAGCGCGTTCATCAACCGGTCCAAACGACTGGAGCATCATCCAGCCATAACCGATCGCTTCGTTGCGATCGGATGGTCGGGCAGGCTCTACCATTATGATTCTATGCCAACGACATCCGATCCAGGGATCGCCTTTGCGGCGGTTCCTCAGATCGTATGTAGCTCTGGATAGGCTTTGACAGGAGAACACCGATGGCGAACGTTATCGAAAACACCAAGCGCAATGTTGAGTCTGAAGCTGCAAAGCAGGACGTGAAGGAAAATTACGAATCACTTCGCGGAGATGTCGCTGAACTAGCGTCGTCGGTGAAAAAACTCGCGGACACCGAACTCGGCGGGGCGCTTTCGTCGGCCAAGGAAACGGCTGAAAAAAACATTGGTCAGATCGAAAAGTCGATCCGCAAGAACCCAACGCAGGCCGCCCTGGTTGCTGCCGGTATTGGGTTTGTGGTGGGACTAGTCCTGACCCGTTGATAAACGAATGGAGAATTCGATGAACCAGCAAAGCATGAGTAAGCAAGCCGAAAGCATGACCAAGAAAGCCGAACGTACTGCAAGCGAGGCAGCCTCCAACGTGGCGGACGTGGCAGAACAAGTGCAATCCAGCGCGAAAGAACAGTATGACCGGCTGGAGTCGATCATCCGCCGTAATCCTGTTGCTTCGGTCTCCGCAGCTGCGGGCGTTGGACTGCTGATAGCTATGATCGCCCGTCGCTAACCTCGCGAGGCTCAAATGATTGGCAAAGCCCTGACATACACAGCCTCTCGGCTAGCGAGCCGCGCGGTTGATAGTGTGGAGCGAAGAATCGTCTGGGGCGGTATCGCGGGGATCTTCATTATTGCCGCGTTCATCTTTGCACTGACCGCGTCGTTCGTATATTTGCAGTACCACTACGGTACCTTACAGACTGCGCTGGCGCTAACGATCGCTTGTGCCGCGTTGGCACTGATCATGTCGTGGATGCCGACTGTACTCGATCGTATCGAGGAGTATGCCGACGATACGGGAACGCCGGCGGAAGAGCTGGCTGAGGCCGTAGATGACGAAGCGAAGGAAGCAGTCGACACGTTTGGACCTCTCCAAGTTGCCACTTCGGCGTTTATGCTGGGCTTGAGCGCTGCGCGGGGTCTCAAGAAAAGTGCCTGACGATCTTCACGAAGCACTGCGACTCACATCAATCAACGCTTGCGATATCCTCGCGCGGCACTCCGCGCGAGGACTTTTCCCGCATTGAGTGTCTGGCTCCAGACTTGCCTCCAACTTAGCGGCGAATTCGAGCCTTTCGCGAGCTGGCGTGTAACCTGAGCGCGGCGCGCAACGGGAACGATCTCAACGATTTCGGCAACCAGCGCATCTACGTTGTAGGGATTGCGATCAGGCGCAATCATGACCGGAATGACGTTCTCGGTATCCACATCCAAATCATCTGCGACGGCTTCTACCGCGTCACGGATTTCCCGTGCTTTTTCAGAATTAGGTTCGTTGAGGTTGTAAGGCGGTGACCATTCCTTAAACGGTCTCAGTTTATCGATGTCGGTTAGTACAACTGCAATTGGCGCAGCCGTCCTATCCGTCATCGCTGCGTATTCCGCCCTGATTGCGCGAAGGGCGCTGGTGTCGCTGGCGCGATCCGGGCGCACCGCAGAGACGATTGCTAGAACAACGTCGCAATCCAGTGCCTGTTTCACGATCGGACCCTTGAGATCCGCATCGTGTTGAAGCGGTGGAGGCTCGACAATCAGTGCCGAAAACTCACCACTCTTTTGTTGGAAGGCAGTCGTGCGCGTGCTGTCCCTACCGATTTCCGTGTCGACGATGGCGTCCATTTCCATGGCCAAAGCGGCGATCGTCGCTGTCCTTCCAACATTCTCCTGACCGATGATGAGAATGGAGAGTGGCCGCTCGGTCAGCTGTTCGAGCGCAACAGAGTCGCTGCTGTCATCCGCATCGGCGGTTAGGTCCGGTCGCAGCCGGCCGCTGTAGAGATCGATGGCTGCTTGGCCGACCTCGCGCACATAAGCGCGCGCAACTCGCCGCAGGAGTTCTGTCCGCATTCCCTCGATGAACTGCCCGGATACCTTCTCGCGAAGCTCGCCCGCCACCGCGGACGCTGGATTCGCGAACCGCAGTATCCGCCATAGATCGTAGGCCCGCTCTGCTGCGGTAATCAGCGTCCGCCAGCGGTACATGGTGAGAAGTTGACCCACCGTCACCCTTTCGCCCAGCGGAATGGTGGTGACGACGAATTTGTTCACCTGCCTGCTGACTTGTTCGACAACCGCAAGCGCCTCGGGGACCGTGAATTTCCACAATGGCTCCTTTTCGGAAGGGTGCATGTGCCTGGCAACAGCTTCCACGGTGTCGATGCCGGTCTGCAGGATCGCTTCTCTTGATGTCAGTATGGTTGGATCGACCTGCTCTGCGATCGCGTCTACCGCGGCGAGCGCCTGTTGCTCGCGTAATGGTATCGTGGGAGTGCCTGGCGAATTCTCTGTGCCCTGGTCGCTCTCGTCCTGGATAGCTTCTTCGCCCGGCGGCCGGCGGCCCGTTCGCCAGATGAGAAATGCCTCGAGCGAATAAATGAGGAGTGCGATTCCCGTGGCAATAGCGCTCCAGGTGATGAGCCAGCCGGTCTGCCACAGCCACCAAATTCCGAACGCGGAAAGAGACAGCAACGGCAGTGTCAGGGCTATCGCTGCCATGACGCCGCGAAGGTAGCCGATCGCCCGCTTGTCACGCACTCGATTTGACGTCATGTGTCTGCCTTTTTCGCCGCTTCCCAGCCTCGTCGATTGGCCAGTTCGAATGCCTCGCGCAAGGACTTTGCCCAGACTTCCTTGATTTCCGCGCCGCTGGCCTGGCTGCCGCGACGTGAGCGCAAGAGGTAGTAGTCGGCCGCCTTTCCCAAGGCGAACGTCGTAGCAAAACTTGTTGCTGCCGCCGCCGTCGCGCCGATCGTCTGTCCGTACGCGGGTATCATCTTGACAAGCTGTCGTATGCCGAACCCTGCTGCGTATCGGGTCAGCGCCCCTGCCCCCAGCGCTCCGGCAAATTCAAGCGACATGCGGCGGTTCCACGAGAGCCTGTGGGCGCTGGACAGCGCGTGCAACAGCTTGGCCTGAACGGCAGGAACCGCTACCACGGCTGCAACCGGAACGAGGTCCGCGGCGGCCGCAGCACTGGCGTACCCCACGATAAGGCGATGGTGGTCGTTGCCTGTGTCGTGGCCTTCAGAGCGTGCATCCGCAAGGGCGGCCGAAAGCGCCGATGAGCCAACCTCAGCAATCGCGGCCTCCAGGGCTTCACGACCGTAATCTTGCGGATCGTAGCCGTCGCCGGGCTTTGTGAAGTCGATAGGGACGAACGCGACAAGTCCGCTACCCGGCAGACCCGAGAACATTTCTCGCTGGCGTAGTAGAGCCACTTTCAGCACCTGTGGAACTTGACTGTCAGCCGCAACAGAGGCGGATTCGTCAGTGCCGTCCATGAAAGGATAGGGCAGCGGATGGTCGCCACCGGGCGGATAACCTTCATGCAGATGCGTTTGAGCGATGATGATCGGCCAATTTCTATCGGTGCGGCGAATTTCGGTGAGGACGCTTCTGACGGCATCCTGCTGCAGATCCATGGCCCGCATCACCGCGATGGTGCAATGGCTGACGTCACTGGCGACTTCGATATCCTCGCTTGGATCGTAGTTCGCCTCACCAAGCCCCCGCGTATCGAGAAACCGGATAATTGGCAGGTTCTCGGGAAAATCATAAATCTTCGCAGTCTTCGTACAGGCTTTGTAGCCAGAGCCGACTTGCGCACTCGTAATTCCAGTTAACGTACTGATGATAGACGATTTGCCAGCTTGGACCTTGCCGACCAGCCAGATCAGGGGTGCTACCGCTACCGCCTGCTCGGCAACTGCCTGATCGACTACTGTCGACTCTTCGCCTGCTTCGTCACCAATCCTCTGTTCGTCGCTCATGATGCTTGGTTCAACATTCCAAGGTGGGGGGCTGTTTGATCGCATATGCACACAATCTGGCATCACGCCAGTCTCGGGAAGTTCGTCACCGACCGCGCGTTGATGCTCTCTTGCCGCGTTCACGGAAGAACTGACTGCCCCAACAGCGCGCGAACCCGCGAACTATCGCAAACTGCCGATGGTCCGTCGACATCCATCCCGTACTAGGCGCGCGGGGCAAGGTCACTTACGCGGTGTCTAGACCGAGCGCGGAAGTGATCTGCTGCAACGTTGCACGTTCTTTTTCAGATACCAGTTCGCCGCCAAACCCCAGGAAACCGCCTTCATTCGCAGCTTCCGCGACAGCGACTGCATTGTCCCGGATCCATACCTTGAATCCAGCGGCGTCAACTCCGGCCTTGGCATCGGCTATGCGTCCGATGTCTACAAGTCCGGCGAGGCAGGCCGAAACAATCTGTTCTCGGTGACGATCGGCGATCCGTGCCTTCAACTTGGCCTGCGCGAGCTGGCGGCCATCCGATGTCGATAACGCGGCGACCACATCTCGCACCAGCGGTAAGTCATGAGAACGACCGCCAACAATGCTCGATGCGTTGGCGTACCCCTCCTGGACAGTCCCCCACAGACCACTGGGCTCGGCTGCGGACACCGCAACGCTTGCAAGCAGTGGTGCCGATACGAGTTCCGACCATTCCTCGGGTGTGAAATCCTGCTTGACAGCCATCTCGACCATCCTCGTTTCGAAATTTGGAGAACGCCTCGTCGGTGCAGATTTGAAACCGCTGACTATCTGGCCTAAACGTGCAAAGCGACAATCAGGTTCCCACCTACAGGCAACATTTGGCCTGGCCGCTCGCAAGGGAGTGCAGGATCGACTACGTTTGAAGCGGTAGCGGATTGGGCCGCGTCCTCACAGGGATTTGCGCCGTTATCCGGCGCGGCGACCTTCTGCAATGGGCATGGTGCCCGATGAGCTGACGTCTGCTGCAGAAATTCACCCCCCGGGGGTTCTTGGCTCGGCGTTGGCCTCGCCATCACTCAGGATATTTGCGTCGGCTGAGAGATCTTCGCATGCAAAAAAGAAGCCCCGCGGACCGGAGGGGGGTGGGGTGGGGAGGCTATCCGGTGCCGCGGGGTAGGTTAAACAACCTAAGTTTTAGGTTGGGAGGTGACGACGCTTGTCAAGTTGTCGAACTTGACAACGCCTTTATGCCATCAAAAAATTGAAACTCCATTGCATGGTTCTCTAGCCTGAATTTCTCCCAGCTGTCAGGAGCATCGGGGCTCCGACTCAGTGAAAGTGCTTCTGCGACAAAGACTTGAACCTCGCAGGAGATGATCCCCGATGCCGACACAGTGTAACCAGGCCGATCTTGATTTGGGAAGGGCCGGGGC